>NZ_JAOWDM010000095.1:29434-211571 GCF_030334645.1 Citrobacter sp. Cc139 | reverse complement strand
GACGCGGGGTGGAGCAGCCTGGTAGCTCGTCGGGCTCATAACCCGAAGGTCGTCGGTTCAAATCCGGCCCCCGCAACCAACACATTAAGCACCTTAACGGGTGTTTTTTTGTATCTGTCGTTCGTAAAAAAAAGCGCTTTTCAGCGCTTTTTTGTTATCCCCTTCTCGCCAGCGTCGCACCATCGGCAAAGTAGGCTTTAATCCCTGCCAGAATCGACTCCGCCACTTCCTGCTGGAAGGTCGCCGTCTTCAGCTTACGCTCTTCTTCGACGTTACTGATAAATGCCGTTTCCACGAGGATGGAGGGAATATCCGGCGCTTTCAGCACCGCGAACCCGGCTTGCTCAACCTGATTCTTATGCAGGTTGTTGATTTTACCAAGCTTATTCAGCACCGCTTTGCCAAACTTCAGGCTGTCGGCGATGGTCAGCGATTGCACCATATCGAACATGGTGTGGTCGACATAACGGTCACCGCTTTTGCTAACGCCACCGATGAGATCCGAGGCGTTCTGGGTTTGGGCCAGATATTTTGCCGCGGTACTGGTCGCCCCTTTAGTGGAGAGCGCAAACACCGATGAGCCGCTGGGTTGCCGGCTGGTAAAGGCATCGGCGTGAATAGAGACAAACAGGTCTGCACGCTGTTTCTGCGCTTTCGCCACACGCACTTTTAGCGGAATGAATATATCTTCATTACGCGTCATAAAGACCTTCATGTTGCCCTCTTTTTCAATAAGGGCTCGCAGGCGACGGGCAATTTGCAGTACCACATCTTTTTCACGCGTCTTATATTTCCCCACCGCACCGGAGTCTTCTCCACCGTGCCCGGGATCCAGCATAATGACAATCGGACGATCGCGCCCCGCTTTACCCGGCTGCGGACCACTTTGCGCAGGCGGCACCTGTTTATCCAGATCGCCCTTGTTGTAATCTTCAAGCAACGCCAGCAGCGGATCCTGAACATCCTGCGCATTGGCAGGATAAAGATCCATGACCAGACGCTCTTTAAAACCGGCGACGGGGGCCAGGGCAAAGAGTTGCGGCTTCACATTCTGTTTCAGCTCGAACACCATCCGCACGGTCTGCGGGTCAAATTGCCCGACTCTCGCCGACTTAATATAGGGATCGTCAGGACGAATCTGCGCGCCGATGCCCTTAAGCACCGAGTTCAAATTAACGCCTTCAATATCGACAACCACACGCTCAGGATTACTCAGGGCAAACTGTTTGTATTTCAGCAAACGGTTGGATTCCACCGTGACGCGGGTATAACTGGATGCAGGCCAGATACGAACGGCAACGACCTGACTCACGGCAGCCAGACCAACCTGACTGACGCTCAAAAGCCACATAGCACCCGCACCTTGCAGTAAACGACGGCGACTGATTGCTGAATTGGATCCCGACATGCTTCTCCCGAGCAAAAGAAATCTTTATTGAAGTAATACGTAAAACGTCCGAATTGACCGGAAACTTTAACGAATGACGCATAATCTGTCATCTATAAAAGGGTAAACATTCTTTTTATATTCACGGCATTACTGAAAAAAATCTTCGGCATGAGTAAAAATTACGCTTGCGCACAGCACCAAAACAGAATAAAAATACACAAATTACGAATAATCATGCAATGAGGGTGTGCCGTGGTGAAGGAGCGTAGAACCGAACTGGTACAGGGATTCCGCCATTCTGTTCCCTATATCAATACCCATCGGGGAAAAACGTTTGTCATTATGCTGGGCGGCGAAGCCATCGAGCATGAAAACTTTTCCAGTATCGTCAATGACATTGGGCTTCTTCATAGCCTCGGCATCCGCCTTGTCGTGGTCTATGGCGCACGACCGCAGATTGATGCCAATCTTGCGGCGCATCATTATGAGCCGGTGTACCACAAGAATACGCGCGTCACCGACGCTAAAACCCTGGAGCTGGTCAAACAGGCTGCTGGGTTGCTCCAGCTTGATATTACCGCCCGCCTGTCGATGAGCCTGAATAATACGCCATTGCAGGGTGCGCATATCAATGTGGTCAGCGGTAATTTTATTATCTCCCAGCCGCTGGGCGTTGATGACGGCGTGGACTACTGCCATAGCGGGCGTATTCGTCGTATTGATGAAGAGGCCATTCACCGTCAACTGGACAGTGGCGCGATAGTCCTGATGGGGCCAGTCGCCGTTTCCGTTACCGGTGAGAGCTTTAATCTGACGTCAGAAGAGGTCGCCACGCAGTTGGCTATCAAACTGAAGGCGGAGAAAATGATTGGCTTTTGCTCCTCCCAAGGGGTCACCAACGATGATGGCGATATTATTTCCGAATTGTTCCCTAACGAAGCCCAGGCGCGCGTCGAGTCACAGGAAGAGAAAGGTGACTACAGCTCAGGTACGGTGCGCTTCCTGCGTGGTGCGGTGAAAGCCTGTCGCAGTGGCGTACGCCGCTGCCACCTGATCAGCTATCAGGAAGATGGCGCGTTGCTGCAGGAACTGTTCTCCCGCGATGGCATCGGTACGCAAATCGTGATGGAAAGCGCGGAGCAAATTCGCCGCGCCACCATTAACGATATCGGCGGCATTCTGGAGCTGATCCGTCCGCTGGAACAACAAGGCATTCTGGTCCGCCGCTCCCGCGAACAACTGGAAATGGAGATCGACAAATTCACCATTATTCAGCGAGATAACCTGACTATCGCCTGTGCCGCTCTGTATCCTTTCCCGGAAGAGAGGATTGGCGAAATGGCCTGCGTGGCGGTACACCCGGATTACCGTAGTTCGTCACGTGGGGAAGTATTGCTGGAGCGGATCGCCGCGCAGGCCCGGCAAATGGGGCTGAGTAAGCTGTTCGTACTGACCACCCGCAGCATCCACTGGTTCCAGGAGCGCGGCTTCACGCCGGTGGATATCGACCTGCTGCCGGAAAGCAAGAAAGAGATGTACAACTATCAGCGGCGATCAAAAGTGCTGATGGCTGATTTGGCCTAGGCGTGGTTGCCGGATGCGGCATAAC
Organism: Citrobacter sp. Cc139; assembly: GCF_030334645.1. Classification (NCBI taxonomy): domain Bacteria; kingdom Pseudomonadati; phylum Pseudomonadota; class Gammaproteobacteria; order Enterobacterales; family Enterobacteriaceae; genus Citrobacter; species Citrobacter sp. Cc139. The sequence goes on along the minus strand of NZ_JAOWDM010000095.1, from coordinate 208,572 downwards.
AGCCTCATCCGGCCTACAGCTACATCATGCCGTCATTAAATAATGCTGATAGCCCGCTGCGGCGTTCGGTACGCATGACAATTGCCCCGCCCAATATTCGTTCATCGGCATACAGCGACAGACGGCGGCGCGCGCGGGTTACGGCGGTATAGACCAGCTCGCGGGTAACCACGGGGGAATGCTGGCTGGGTAAAATCAGCGCCGCATGGTCAAACTCAGAGCCCTGCGATTTATGTACCGTCATCGCCCAGGTGGTTTCATGCTCAGGCAAGCGGCTGGGTTGCACCGACTTAATCGAACCGTCCGGCAGCGCAAACCACACCCTCAGCCCTTGTCCGCGATCGAGGGCAATGCCAATATCACCGTTAAATAACCCCAGCGAACTGTCATTGCGCGAAATCATCACCGGTCTTCCCTCATACCAACGACTGTGCGTCGAACGGTGAATTTTACGTTTTTGCGCCATCACCTGCTCAATGCGCTCATTCAAACCGCCTACGCCAAACGGCCCTTCCCGCAAAGCGCATAGCAGCTGATACTCATTGAAGGCCTGAATGATGGCATCCGGCGCGGCGCCCTCATGCAGTAAATCCAGGTAGTGCCCATAACCTGCCAGCGCCTCATCCAGCATCGCGGCGTAATCTTCACTGCTGCGTAACGTGCGTTTTTCGATATCGCTGAATCCCTGCTGGAAAACCGTTTTTACCGCAGCTTTGTCACCGCGATTAATCGCAGCAGCCAATTGACCGATCCCAGAATCACTGCCGAAACGATAGCTTTTTTGCAGCAGACACAAGCTGTCACGCAACGCCGCCGCCTGAGTACCCGTTCCCGCCGGAATAGCGCTACCGGTCAGGCGACTAAGCTGCCGGGCACGTTCCGGGGTAAATCCTTCGCTGACAAAAGCACAGATATCCCCGAGCACCGCCCCCGCCTCGACGGAGGCGAGCTGGTCACGATCGCCGAGAAAAATCACCCGCCCGTGCGGCGGTAGGGCATCGATAAGGCGCGACATCATCGGCAAATCAATCATTGAAGCTTCATCCACCACCAGCACATCCACATGCAGCGGATTCCCCGCGTGATGACGCAAGCGCTGGCTGCCGGGCTGAGCGCCTAATAACCGATGCAGCGTACTGGCATCATCGGGAATGCGTTTCTTTTGCTCATCGGTAAGCGGCAGTTCTCGCAACGCCGCTCCCAGCGAGGCGGTCAGACGCGCAGCCGCTTTTCCCGTTGGCGCCGCCAGACGAATACGGCAGCGCTCACCGTCCGCCATCTGGATCAACGCCGCCAAAAGTCTCGCGACCGTTGTCGTTTTTCCGGTGCCCGGCCCGCCGGAGATCACTGATATACGGCGGGTCAGCGCCACAGCAGCGGCCACCTTTTGCCAGTTAACGCCTTCCGATGATGGAAACAGCGCCTCCAGCGTGTCAGTCAGCCGTTGTTCATCCACCTCAATGGCATGGTTAACTTCACTGAAAAAACGCGCCACCGCGCGTTCGTTATGCCACATGCGGTTCAGATACAGGCGATCGCCGTACAGCACCAGCGGGGTCGGTTGCTCGCCACGGCTTACTGCCCCGGAGGCCAGCAAACATTCCGCCCAGTCTTCAGGCTCGCCCATCTCAGCAAGCCAGGCGCTTAACAAAGGATGAGCATCTTCGCGTAAGGATAATCGCGAAAGTGGTAAGCAGACGTGCCCTTCTCCCGCTTCGCGGCTGAGCAATGCCGCAGCCAGCGCAACCGCAGGATTACCATTTCCGGCCACTGCCAGCGCAAACTGGGCATCCAGAGGCCGGAGCTGTTTTTGTTCAACGGCTTCCAGTAATCGTTTCTGGATTGTCATGACATCTCCTCCAGCTCCGCACCAGCAAACATCTCATCCATCAAAGCGATCAATTCTCCGTCTGGTCGGGTGGCGTAAATTCCCTGCTGCGGATCCTCGCCATCAACGCCGCGCAGGAAAAGATAGATAACGCCGCCAAAATGGCGTTCATAGTCATAATCAGCAATGCGATGGCGTAAGTAGCGATGCAACGCCAGGGTATAAAGTTGATATTGCAGGTCGTAGCGATGCGCCTGCATGGCTGAGGCCATCGCCTGCTGCGTGTAGGCTGCGCTGTCTTCACCCAGCCAGTTAGATTTGTAATCAAGCAGGTAATAACGCCCCTGATGACGAAACACCAGGTCAATAAACCCTTTTAGCATGCCGCGTACCTGCATAAAATCCAACGCAGAGCAGCCCGCTGAAAGCGGATCGTATTTACGGATCAACGCATCAAGTCGGCTGGCCATCAGCGGCTGCGAAATCGGCAGATAAAACTCCATCTCCACCTGTTTTTCACGGGCGGAAAGTTGGCTCAAACTGACGCCCGTCTCGTTAAGAGGCGCCTGCAAAATGGCGTCCAGCCATGCGGTCAAAACCGGCGTCCAATGCGCGTCATAACCGCCCAAGGCCAGTTTTTCCTCGACCCAACGCGGATCTACCGGTTGGGTAAAATCAAGGTCCTCAAACAGGCTATGCAAAAACGTGCCCGGCGAGGCGCCGCGCGGAAATTGATGCGGGGTGAGTCCTGACTCCGCAATGACCTCGCCAACGCCTGTGGCATCAACATCCAGGCGCGGGATCAGATCCTGCGCGATTCCATGTCCGCGCTGTTGCAGGCCGGAATAACTGGTCACGCGCCAGCCATCGCCGGGGGTGCGTTGCAGTGTTCTCGCACTCAATGTGGCGCTGACCGGCTGCGCAACCTGCCAGCGCTCACCGTCAGGTTGACCTGGCGTCAGGCAGGCAATATCGTCGCAACCCAGCGCGTCAATCGCGCCACGCAGTCCCACGGCATCCATTGGCTCACCTTTTTGCAACAGACGACCAAGGGCGCTCTGATGCACATCGGTATCCCCTTTTTTATCGCCCCGACGACGTACCAACGGCGCAACGCCGAGGCTGCAGTGCCATACCGAACGGGTTAGCGCAACGTAGAGCAAGCGCAGGTCTTCCGCCAGGCGTTCAGCCTCTGCCAGCTCAACGCTCTCCCTGGCGTCACTGAGGTCCAGTACCGCTTCAAAGGAGCTGCGATCGTGGTAGAACGCCTGATCCTGGACGCGGAAATTCGTGATAAACGGCAGCCAGACCAGCGGGTATTCCAGCCCTTTCGATTTATGAATAGTCACGATTTGTACCAGGTGCTTGTCGCTTTCCAGTCTGAGCTGCTGGCTGGACGCATTGCTGTCCGGTTCAAGAATATGCTGGGACAACCAGCGCACCAGCGCATGCTCGCTTTCCAGTTGCGATCCCGCCTCCTGGAGCAGTTCGCTGATATGTAAAATATCGGTCAGACGGCGTTCGCCCCCTGCCGTCGCCAGCAGGTTTTCCGCAATCTGGCGGTTTGTCATCAGCGCACGCAGCATCGGCATGACGCCGCGTTTATGCCAGATTTGACGATAGCCGTCGAATTCTTCAACTACCGCATCCCAGGCATTCTCATCGTTATTTAATGCTTCAATATCCTGCGCATTCAGCCCCATCATTGAGGTCGCCAGCGCGCTACGCAGTGTGTTTTCACGTTCCGGCGTCATCACCGCTTGCAGCATCCACAGCAATTCCTGCGCTTCCAGCGTTTCAAATACGCTGTCACGGTTGGAAAGGTAGACGGAGGGAATCGCCAGTTGCGTCAGGGCATCGCGGACCAGCGCCGCCTCCTGGCGGCTACGAACCAGTACGCTGATGTCTGAGGCGCGTACCGGCCTGGATGCTTTACCGCTGACCAGTTGCGCATCACCAGAGTGTCCGGCCTTCAGCCAGTCGCGAATTTGCGTCGCGCACACCTGCGCCATGTAGTTCTGGTAGTCGCCTACGCCACAACTTTCCCCTTCCATCAGCCACATACTCATTGCGGGCTGCGTTTCACCGTGTAAAACAAACCGCAGCGACTGGTTTTTCTCTGCAAATTTTACCGGGCTAAAGGGGATTTCGCGGAACATAAAGGCGTCGTCCATCTGGCTGAAAAGCGTATTCACGCTATTGACCATGCCGGGGGCAGAACGCCAGTTGGTATCGAGCGTATAGTGTGCGCTGACTTCGCTGCGCGCCTTCATATAGGTGAAAATATCCGCGCCGCGAAACGCATAAATAGCCTGTTTGGGATCGCCAATCAACAACAGCGCGGTCTCCGGCTGATGCTGCCAGATCCGGCGGAATATGCGGTACTGCTGCGGATCGGTATCCTGAAATTCATCGATCATCGCGACCGGGAAACGGGTACGGATAGCCGCCGCCAGCGCATCGCCGCTGTCACTGCGCAACGCCGCATCCAGACGGCTGAGCATATCGTCAAAGCCAAGCTCGCCGCGTCGACGCTTCTCCTCAGCAACCGCGGTGCGGATTTCCGCCAGCGCCCGGGTGATCACCAGATCGCGGAGAGTTAACGGTTCGCTAAGTAGTTCATCAATGGCGACGAAAAGCGGGTGCTGAGGCGTTACGCCCCCCGCTTTGGTGCGCTCTTGCAGAAAACGCTGTGAGAATTTCTCCAGCGCGTCAGGAAGCTGGTAACTCTGGGTTTCTTCCTGTGCCCATGCGCTGATCTTTTCGATCCACTTGCTCTGGTTACCGCGATTGAATTTACGTCGATCGATCCCGGAGGCTTCCAGCAGCCCGTCCAGCTCATCAACAGAGCCGCGCCATTGCTGCTTAATCCGGTTAATGCGGGCGAGAATTTGTTCGTGTCGGGAGGCCAGCGTTTCGTCATCGGACGGGGGAGCCTTGATCACCGGCGCTTCGCCCTGCAGATAGCGATCGATATCCCTCAATAGCGCCTGAGGACCTTTCCACGTTTCAAAAATGACCTGCGCAATGTCGCGGGACAACGGATAGCAATGCCGCCGCCAGAAGTCCGCGCACGCCTGATAACGCAGCAGTGATTCGTCTTCAATCAGTTGCTGTTCAAACAGCATGCCTGACTCAAAGGCGTTGAGGGTCAGCATGCGCTGACAAAAACCATGAATGGTAAACACCGCCGCTTCATCCATCTGTCTTTCAGCCAATAGCAGCCACTGGGCAGCCTGTTTTTTATCGGCTATTTCGTCTAACAAACGGGCATATAGCGGGTTGTCGGTGGTTTCGCGCAGGCAGGCAATGCGCAGCTCATGAATGTTGCTACGAATTCGGCCACGCAGTTCCTCTGTGGCCGCCTCGGTAAAGGTGACCACTAACAGTTCTTCAACGGTCAGAGGACGTGGAAAGGCGGCAGAGCCGCCCAGTCCAAGCAGTAAACGTAAATACAGGGCGGCGATAGTAAAAGTTTTACCGGTGCCCGCAGAGGCTTCAATCAAGCGCTCGCCCGTCAGGGGCAAGCGCAGTGGATCAAGGGACTCAGCGGCATCATTCATTCTTGTCACTCATCAGGGGTAAGGTTTGCTGCAACGCGCTGACGGTCTGCCACACTTTCCAGCCTTCCGGGCGCACGTATTCTGCTTTCCCGTTCTGACTGCCGGAAACCTGTGACAGTATCGCCATGCCTTGCGGCTCAACCACCGCCTGATGGAAGAAGTCGGCAAGTTTTTGCGGCGTCAGCAGTTTAATCTGAGCCACTATTTTATCACGTGAATCGAAGCGCATATTGCCGCGATCAAAATCTTTGCTTAACTGTGAGGCTTCTTCCCCCAGCGTTTGCGGCGCCTGTAGCATTTGCGCAATGATCGCCTGCTGAATTTGTGCAAACTCTTCAGGTTTCATTGCCCGCAGCTTCGCTTCCGCCGTCGGGAAAAATGCTTTATAACGCTCCCAGAGGTAAGACGGTTGCTTATCACTGCTTTGTAACAGGAACCCCATCCCCCACTGACGCCCAACGCTCATCGGGAAAGCAAATACGGCATAGCCTAACTGCTCTTCAGTACGCAGTTGATTGTAGAACCACGGCTGAACAATTTGCCCTAACATGGCGCTGTAGGCTGAACTGCTGTATTCGTCATAGCCAGTTGGCACAAATACCGCCGCCAGCGCAGAATCCGTGCTGCTGCCCGCTTTCTCAAAGATGACGGACTGCTTCTTGTCCACGACCACTTCTTTGTTCCGGCACCACTGCGAACCCTTCGCGCCAAGCTGTTTCTGAATATCCTGCGCCATGGTTGTAGCCTGAGCTTTGCTCATATTACCCACCACCAGGAACTCAGGCCGCGCCCCCGCTTTTAACGCATCGCGGTAGGACATCACCTCTTGCAACGTAATGGATGGCAATAGCGCGCGACGTTCATCGCGTGAGAAATAGGGCACCTGAGACAGCATTTGCACCGGCATAATCGCCTGATCGTAGGCTTTACCTTTTTCCGCAGAGTCCATCATCTGGGCGTACCAGGATTTCGCCTGTGCCAGTTGTTCATCCGTTGAGGTGTAGCTGAAATAACCGCTCAATAACGCCTGAAAAAGCTGCGGCAGACGTTGAGTGTAACCGTTAGCGTTAAGCATCAGACCATTGTTAGCGTTGGTCGAAAAACCTATTCCACCCACCGATGCCTGGTTGCTTAACTGATCGAGCGCGATTCCCGCCAGGTAATCGTTCAGGGCGAATAATACCTGGTTGCGCGCGCTGTCCATCGCTTTCGGGTTACGCAGGATCACGCTGACATCAGCCTTCGGCTCGCTGGCAAAATACTGGCTCGGCGCATACACCACGCGCAAATCCGGCTCATCGACGATCAGTTCCGGGTGAGCGTATTTTTTATCCGCTTTGATCAGCGTGAAATCATCCGGAATGTAGGGGTTCAGCTCTGGCAAAGACAGCGCAATGCCCTGTGCTTTTTGCTGCCAGTCAGCAAAGGTTTTGTCGCTGATTTTGTCCACCTGATAAGGCGCATCGACAAAATAAGCGGTTTTATTATGCGGTTCTTTCGCGCTGATATACCAGATACGCGCATTCTGCGGCGTCATCATTGCCAGACGTTGCGCAATGGCTTGCGCATCATATTGGTCGGCAATATTCACGGCATCCAACGTATGCTCGACGGGAACGCGGATCATGGTATCAGCCAGCCATTCCACGTAGTCCATATCACGAGTGATTGAAGGATAACGGAAATCGAGATCCAGCACGTGCGCCAGTTCGTTAAAGTAGCGTTTATCGACGCCTTTCTCACGTAACAGATTGAGATAGCTAAAGATGGCCGCAACAACTTCATCGCGGTTCGCCAACCCTTTGTCGGTTAACGTCGCAGAAATGGCTAATACCCCGCTGTTGCCATTAACCACCGGATCGGAATCGGCGCGAATGCCCTCCACCAGCCCCTGTTTTTGCAGCCAGTCGGACAGCGTACCAGGACTACGATTGCCAATCAGGTAGGTTATCAGTTCATCAGTTTTACTGCGGAACTTTGCGCTGTTGTTATCGATACGAAACTCGACGCGCAGGACTTTGCGCGGCATTGCCGGCACATAGTGGATGATGATGCCTTTCTGTGCGTCGGTGACAACCGGTACGGTGATTTCCGGTTTTTCGATATTTCTGTTCGGTACGCGGCCGAAAGTATCAGCGGCTATCCGCGCCAACTCTGGCAGTGGTTTATTACTATAAATCACCGCCTTCATCAGGTTCGCGGAGTAGTACTTTTCATGAAATTTTTGTAATGCCAGCACCACCGGGTTACCCGGTTTATCGCTTAATGTCTCCAGATTCCCGCCAGAGAAACGCGAGCCAGGGTGCGCCGGGTTGATCGTCTCAGCGCTGACCTGCGCCATACGCATCCCATCCCGGGTACGCGCCAGCGTCAGCTCGGAGTTCACCGCGTTACGCTCGCGATCGGCATATTTTTTATCCAGCAACGGATCGGCGATCGCGTCCGCCAGTCGATCCACTGCCCCCACCAGCGCGTCGTTTTCGACTTCAAGATAAAAAGCCGTACGGTAAGGCGCTGTGCTGGCGTTGTGGCTGCCGCCATGCATTTTCAGGAATTCAGCCAGGCTGTCGGGCTGCGGGTATTTTTTCGAGCCCATCAGACACATGTGTTCGAGATAATGCGCCAGCCCCTGATGATCGTCCGGATCTTCCAGCGAGCCAACAGGCACCACCAGTGCAGAAAGGGATTTCACGGCCTGCGGATCGGATACCAGCAACACGACCATGCCGTTATCAAGGCGCACGGCCTGATACTGGCGGGTATCTTTATCGCTTTTACGGATGGTTTCAGCTAAAGGCTGCCAACCGGTATCTGCCTGACTTACGGGAACCCAAAGGGCGACGAACAACAGTAATGCGCTGAACCAGGTGCTGCGGGGCATTCACAAACCTCATCATTAACGTATTCACCTGTTCACTGCAAACCACGTATCAATACGTGGCCTGAACAGGGCAAGACTTCGTGCTGAACAAGTCAGCATCTTCTCTTTTTAAGAATCAGTCCGTGACAGAATGCGCATCATAGTGGAAGCCATCAAATTGCGCAATTTTTATACAACCATCAGGACTGGTTAAAGCGAAAAATCGGTAACAGATAGCGCTGTGACTGTAAAACAATGCGTTCCAGCGTCTCGGCATCCAGTTGACGCCACAGGCGTTGATACCAGATATCATCGCCTTCGCCACGAACCATCATGTTGCCTTCATAAGCCTGCAAAAATTTACTGCGCGCTTTTTGCAGCGTATCGTCGTCCTCTAACATGGCATCATTTGCAGCGTCATAACAGGTTTTTAGCCATGCGCCGCCGCTTTCCGGTAATACCAGCAATGGCGACGACATGCCTTCCCGATATCCCTCAATGAGTTGCGACAAATACAGCAGCGCCTGTTCTGCCGCCAGTGGCGGGAAACGCCATTCCCCGTCTTTGCGCAGGAACAACCGACTCTCTCCCGTACCGCCACTGGCACAATAGACAAGATGTTCCAGCCAAAGTTGCACTCCCTGGGCAATGCTTATTAATGATGGGCGCCAGCGCAACAAACCGTCCTCTTGCACCTGCGGCAGCCAACCGGTGATTTGCACACCGTTACAGATGAGATCAATCTCCATGCTCTGGCAAGGCTGACGGCAGGCGATAATGCGTTCAGCCAGCGACTGCATCTCCTGACGCTGCGTATCCCACAGAATTTCGCCAAATGACCCATAGGGCAGCACGCCTGCCGCACGAAAACGGCGAAACAGTCGTTCAGCATCGTTCTCTTCAACCAGCGTGTTAAGCAATTGCTGATTAAGCTGATAGCGAGTTAATCCTTCCAGAACAAAAGGTTCTGTTTCCGGGATCTCACTTTCTTCAGAACGAAAGTTTACCTGCAAACGCATCTGAAAAAAGGCCCGTACCGGATGAGCCCAAAATCGCTGTAGCGTTTCCAGCGTTAACGTGGCTGGCATTTCAAAGGGGAGAGGCTGCACAAAATCCGTGTGCGCTTTTCCTGACAGGCTCGCCGCAGGCAGCCACTCCTGGGCGTAGCTTTGCTGTTCGCCGGGCTGATAGTTTTGTGCGTCAAAAGGCATGCGGGTATGCAGACGGGTAATGTGCGCTTTTACCCGGGCCTCGCTTTGATCGCAGGTCAACGATTCGTCGCCCGGCAAATAGTGGCTTTGCCCGATGTAATCCATCAGTTCCTGCACCAATACCGACGGGAAGCGTTCGCTGTTATCCTGAATTGAGCGGCCAATGTAGCTGATGTAGAGCGTTTGCTGCGCCGAAATTAATGCTTCGAGGAACAGATAACGGTCATCATCGCGACGGCTGCGATCGCCCCGCATCGGTTTTTGACTCATCAGATCAAAGCCCAGCGGCGCAAGCTGACGCGGATAAACGCCATCGTTCATGCCCAGCAGGCATACAACCTTAAAAGGAATAGAGCGCATCGGCATCAGCGTACAAATGTTAACGGGCCCCGCCAGGAAGCGCTGGCTAATGCGTTCCTGGTCGAGACGCTGCGCCAGCTCATCACGTAGCAAGGAAAGCGGTACGGCATCGCCATACTCAGCCCCCAGTCCTTCAGTAATAATGGCCTGCCACTGCTGTTCAATCAGCGTCATCGCCGCTTCGGTATCCGCATCCGGCAGGAAGAAATCATTAAGCATGTCCCGACAAACAGGCAGCCACTCTTCCAGCGGGCGCTCCTGCGCCAGTCCTCGACGCCAGAGATTAAGCTGCATCAGTAACGAGGCCAGATGCCCTACCAGTTCGGCAATCAAACCGCTCGACTCATCGTAGGGCAATACCGATTGCCACTCGCCCTGGGCGCTTTCCATCGCATAGCCGAGCAGCATGCGCGTTAAACCAAATTGCCAGGTATGTTGACCCGTTGGCGGAAGTTCCAGTTCACGCACGTTATCGTCGTCAATTCCCCAGCGAATACCTGATTCATTGACCCACAAACGAAGATAGCGCAGACCATCTTCATCAATATTGAAACGTGCCGCCAGAACGGGTACATCCAGTAATGCCAGCACATCCTCAGAGACAAAACGGCTATCCGGCAGCGACAGCAGACTGATAAAGGCCTGCAAGACGGGATGAGACTGACGCGCCCGACGGTCGGAAATCGCATAGGGTAAGTAACGGTCGGCTGGCGCGCTGCCAAAAACCGCCTGAATGAACGGGCTGTAGCTGTCGATATCCGCCACCATCACGATAATGTCGCGCGGCGTCAGCGTGGGATCTGCTTCCAGCATTGCCAGCAGTCGGTCATGAAGAATTTCCACTTCACGCTGAGGGCTATGGCAGACATGGAAAGTCACGCTGGTGTCGTTCACATCAAGCAGCCGTTTGTTATCGCTCCGGGAATACTCGTCCAGCGTAACGCCCGCCACGGCCCGGCTTTGTAACTCGAGGATATCCGACTGAATGTTATGCAAAAGATTGTCTGGGGTTATATCGACAAACGCATCCAGCTCCTGGCTGTTTTCCAGTTCTGAAAGCAGATAAATATAATCACGTCCCAACTTACCCCACGAGGCCAGCATCGGGTTGCCTACATCCTGCTCACCATCACTGTTAAACAATCCTGCCGCATTCTGAGTATCACGAAACAGCGGCAGGTGACGTTCTTCAAAACTGTGCCGACGCTGACGCGCCAGCAACTTTGCCAGCCAGGCGGGATCTTTAATGTCGCCCCAATAGTAGCGACAAGGGTTAGTAAACAGCAGATGAATATCAATGTGCTTACCCAACGCCTGCAAGGCCTGCAGGTAAACCGGCGGTAGCGCCGAAATTCCGCAAATAAAGACGCGAGAAGGCAGCCCCTGCGGACATTCAGACGCATTTTCCAGGGTGTGAATAAATCGCTGATATAAATTGGCGCGATGCCAGCGCGGTTGACCCAGTTCTGCGGTGTATTCCACCAGCGCTTTCCACAACGGCGCCTGCCATGCCTGAGCCTCGCCGAGTCCTTCAATCTGGCGCCCCGCTTCCCACTGCGTTAACCAGTCAGGGCGATAAACTAAATACTGATCGAAAAGGTCCGCCGCGCGAGAGGAAAGCTGAAACAGCTTACGTTTATCGGTGTCGTCCGTCAGATAGTGTCGCAGCAGTGCGAAGTCATCGTTATCCAGCAATTGCGGCAGCAGAGTCATTAACTTCCAGCTCATGCTCTGTTTGCTAAACGCGCTCTCTTTCGGGATATCCGGCAGCACGCGCACAAACATATCCCAGATAAAACTCGCGGGTAGCGGGAAATCGATGTTGGCGGCGATACCAAATTTCTGTGCAAGGGTCATCTGTAGCCACTGCGCCATACCGGTGCTTTGCACCAGGATCATTTCCGGCTCAAAGGGATCGTCCAACCGCTCGCGCTCAACGATAAACTCCATTAACGCTTCCAGCACATCCAGACGATTGGAGTGGTAGACCCTTAACATAGCGGCTCCTGACTACTGACGGTTCGGGCAATGCAGACGTGTCATTTGACCTTGCCTGCCCAGAGGTGAAGAAAATTTAACACTGATGCTGACACATCCTGCTTCCGTTGTCTGCATTCGGTTAACCTGCCAGTTCACAGGTGGTGAAAACGGATACAGCTGGGTTTGCTGCCAGGCGTGACGCCAGAGTTGCTGATACTGGTTTCTGACGATAAAACTGTTCATCAACGCCCGCTGGTATCCCGATAGCGCAGTCACAACCATGATCATCAGCACCATTGCCAGCATCACTTCCGGCAGGCTAAAACCACGTTGTCTGTTCAGGGAGTCAGACATAACGCTACCGCCTTTAACGGACAAAAATCGCTCCAGCCATGCGCCGAAAATTCGATATTGCCATCGATAACCGCTCCCTGACGCCATAACGATACCCCTTCATAATGCGCAATAAGCAGCACGGAAGTCTCAGTAAGTCGTCGCAGGCAAACCGCGACATCCTGCCCGGTATAACGCCGACACTGTAAAGCCGGTTGTAAGCTCCAGGACTGCATGCGTCCCCATTCGATGGCAGATTGCACTACCGCCTGCCGTTGCAAAGACCGACTTTCCGTTGTAACACGCGATGCAAAACTCGTTTCTTGTCGGCTAACACCCTGTAATAACAGGCTGCCGAGCACCAGCAGTAGCAGGACCATCGCCAGGGACGAAACACCTCGCTCACTATTCACAGGTTGAAACCTGTCACACTGTAAAAGGCTTCAATGACTTTTTGCGGTTCGACGTTGCTCACTCCGCGCAAACGCAACGTAAGGAGTGGTTGAAATCCGCGAATATTCAGGCGCTCAACCTTAAACGCCTGAATCTCTATCGTGGCTGGATCGGTCATTTTCTCCCACCCTTTGCCATTACAACTCGTTGCTCCTCGCTGGGTCTCCAGGACGTTGTCCTGTAAACGAAATCCGATGGTATCGGACTCTTTCGCGGGAACGCTCTCCCAAATGCCGTTACTGTTGGCATCCCAACGGGCAATGACACAGTCACCCTTAGCCGATATCACCAGTCCCTCTCCGACACAGCTTCCCCGGCAATACCCTGCCCGCTGAAGATGTTTTGCCACGGTATAGACCCGCTGCCATATTTCATCCTCCAGCGCTAGCTGGCGCGTATTGCGCAGGATCTCTCGCTGCAGAGCGGGTAAAAATCGCGCTGCGCTAAGCAGTAAAATGCTGCTAATGACCATAGCAATGAGCACCTCCAGCAGTGAAAAACCCCGCTCGTTTACAGACATGACCTGGCCTCATCGCGCTCGCAAAGCCTGATCCGCCCCCAGCCTGACACCACCACGCGCCATTCGCCTGCCGCATTTTTCAGACGAATATGTCCAGCCCATGCCGTATTGCGCAGCCCATAAAAGGCCAGTGAAGGCGTTATCTCTGCCATTTCGACATCGTCCCAGCGCGGTGCAAACACCAGGGGTGAAGTTGGTTTACACCCGTCTTGTAAAGCCGCAGCACTGACCAGACACCACGATGGCCCATCCTCCATCACGCTTATCACGTGATCGCGGTTACGCCAGTTAGCATCTTCACGTAGTTGCAGCAGGTAGTCCCGCACCTGACAGGCGGTCTGCCACAGGCGCTGTTGCTGTTGCCAGTACTGCCAGCCATACAACCCGGACGCGCCAAGCGCCGCGACAATCAGCATCGCAATCAGGGTTTCGAGAAACGTGTAGCCTTGTTGTTTTTTCATGCCGCCAGTATGGCGTGAGGAAAATGAATAACGAGCGGGAAATTCGGTTTCTACGGCGAGCTACGGGGAATATTTGACGCGTTGCAGAGCGTTGCAATATTTCAGGAACCCGCGCCGAAGAATGAAATGACAGACAAAAAAAACCGACGCGCGAAGGCGTCGGTTGTGACAGCATCAAGCCCGGTTAGATAGCCACTGGCGCTTTAATACCGGGATGTGGATCGTAGCCTTCGATTTCGAAATCTTCGAAGCGATAATCAAAGATAGATTCAGGCTTACGTTTGATGATCAGCTTCGGCAACGCGCGCGGTTCGCGGCTAAGCTGCAGATGCGTTTGATCCATATGATTGCTGTACAGGTGCGTGTCGCCGCCGGTCCAGACAAAATCACCCACTTCAAGGTCGCACTGCTGCGCCATCATGTGTACCAGTAAGGCGTAGCTGGCAATGTTGAATGGCAGACCGAGGAACACATCGCACGAACGTTGATACAGCTGGCAGGAGAGCTTGCCATCCGCCACATAGAACTGGAAGAAAGCATGGCACGGCGCCAGCGCCATCTTATCCAGCTCACCGACGTTCCATGCGGAAACGATGATGCGTCGAGAGTCCGGGTCATTTTTCAGCTGGTTTAGCACCGTGGTGATCTGGTCAATATGGCGACCGTCCGGCGTTGGCCACGCGCGCCACTGTTTGCCATAAACCGGGCCTAAATTACCGTTTTCATCCGCCCATTCATCCCAGATTGAGACGTTGTTTTCATGCAGGTAGGCAACGTTAGTATCGCCCTGCAAAAACCACAGCAGCTCATGAATGATCGAGCGTAAATGGCAGCGTTTGGTCGTAACCAGCGGGAACCCTTCCTGCAGATTAAAACGCATCTGATGGCCAAAAATGGAAAGCGTTCCGGTTCCGGTACGGTCGTTTTTCTTTGTGCCTTCATCCAGCACTTTTTGCATCAGTTCTAAATACTGTTTCATGGTTCCTCAGGAAACGTGTTGCTGTGGGCTACGGCGGTACGCCCAAACCATCATAATAATGCCTGCGACAATCATCGGGATAGAGAGGATCTGTCCCATGCTGATGTACTGCACCCAGGTGCCGGTAAACTGTGCGTCCGGCTGGCGGAAGAATTCAACGATAATACGAAACGCGCCATAACCAATCAGGAACAGACCGGACACCGCCCCCATAGGACGCGGCTTGCGAATGTACAGGTTCAGAATGATAAACAGTACAACCCCTTCCAGCGCCATCTCATAAAGCTGCGAGGCGTGACGCGGCAGCGAGCCGTAGGTATCAAAAATGGACTGCCACTGCGGGTTGGTTTGCAGCAGTAAAATATCTTCGGTACGGGAGCCCGGGAACAGCATGGCATACTTGAAGTTCGGGTCGACGCGTCCCCACAGTTCACCGTTGATAAAGTTGCCCAGACGCCCTGCGCCCAGACCAAACGGGATCAGCGGAGCGATGAAATCAGAAACCTGGAAGAACGAACGCTTGGTGCGTCTGGCGAAGATAATCATCACCAGAATCACGCCGATAAGTCCGCCGTGGAAGGACATGCCGCCATCCCAGACGCGGAACAGATACAGCGGATTATCGAGGAACAATGGGAAGTTATAGAACAGTACGTAACCAATACGTCCGCCGAGGAAAACCCCGAGGAAGCCTGCATACAGTAAGTTTTCTACTTCATTTTTAGTCCAGCCACTGCCCGGACGATTAGCACGGCGCGTCGCCAGCCACATCGCGAAAATAAAACCCACCAAATACATCAAGCCGTACCAGTGAAGCGCGACGGGTCCGATTGAGAAAATGACCGGATCGAAATCCGGAAAATGCAGATAGCTACTGGTCATCTGTCACCACAAGTTCTTGTTATTTCGCTGAAGTCAGACAGCAATTGATAAGCGCGCCTGCATAAAGCAGGCGCTCCAAAGGTGCGAATGATAGCACAAGGGGATCGCAGCGGATGCCGGGAAGATGTAAAAGATCTGTATAGGTAATCTTTCCCCCGTAATGCCTGGCAACGTTACGCTTATCAGGCCTACAGTCCCCCGCGAATCAGCCCCCCCATGCCACGGCGCTCCATAAAGGCCGCCACCTGATGGCGTACTTCTGCCGCCATCTGCGCTTCCAGGCTGCGCTGGGCCAGCGTTTGCGCCTCGCCAAAATCGATATGGCGCAGCAGATATTTAACGCGAGCCACGGATCGACCGTTCATTGATAAATGACGGAAACCCAGGCCGATCAGAATGGCCACGCACATCGGATCGCCCGCCATTTCACCGCATAAGCGCAAATCGATACCGCTTCTTTCGGCTTCCTGCGCAATCATCGCCAGCGCACGTAACATCCCCGGATGCAGGCTGTCATAAATGCTGGCCACCCGCGTATTGTTACGATCAACGGCCAGAATATATTGGGTGAGATCGTTGGTTCCGACCGAGATAAAGTCTATCCGGTTAGCCAGATGCGGCAACATAAACACCATCGACGGAACTTCCAGCATGATGCCGATGCGCGGTTTCGGGATTGCGTAACCGATCATCTCTTCCACTTCGCGTCCGGCGCGTTCAATCAGGCGTCGCGCTTCGTCCACTTCATCAATACTGGTCACCATCGGCAGTAAAATGCTCAGGTTACCGGTTGCCGCGTTTGCACGCAGCATGGCCCGGACCTGGATCAAAAAGATCTCCGGTTGATCGAGCGTAATGCGGATCCCACGCCAGCCAAGGCATGGGTTCTCTTCACTGATCGGCATGTAGGGCAGCTGTTTATCGGCCCCGACATCCAGCGTCCGCAGAGTCACCGGCTTGTCGTTAAACATTTGCAGCATCCCTTGATACTGCGCAACCTGTTCTTCTTCCGAAGGAAAGCCGCTTTGCAGCATGAAAGGAATTTCTGTGCGATACAGACCAATGCCATCGATCCGACTGCCCAGCTTCTCTTCATGTTCCGGGCTGAGACCCGCATTGAGCATCACCTTCACGCGCTCGCCGCTTTTTAACTGCGCCGGTTGGTTAACGTCATCTTCCGCCAGGCGGCTCAGCTCGATCTCTTCGCTGATAAGGCGCTGGTATTCCTGGACCAATACCGGTTCCGGATCGACCAGCACTTCGCCACGATAACCATCCACCACCAACGTTCGACGGTGTAGTACTGACGGCTGGATATCAGCCCCCATGACGGTAGGAATACCCAGCGCACGCACCATAATCGCCGCATGAGAGTTGGCTGCGCCGTCCCGGACAACCACGCCGACTAACCGGTCCTGGGGAAGTTCCGCCAGCGTCGTAGCGGAAAGCTCATCCGCCACCAGCACAAAACGTTCCGGCCAGGCATTCGGTCCCTGGATCGAGTCGTCAAGATGGAACAGCAGACGCTGGCCCAGCGCGCGTAAATCTCCGGCCCGCTCTTTGAGATAGTTATCGCTCAGCGCGGCAAACTGTTCGGCAAATTTTTCGATGATCGTTTTAACGGCCCACTCAGCCACCGAGCCGTTATCCACTTCCGCAAACAGTTCGCGGCGCAAGCGGGTATCAGAAAGCAGGTGCGAGTAGAGATCAAAGATCGCCGCCGTTTCTTTCTGCGCCCCGGCGGTAAAGCGTTTGCTGTAACGGCGGAATTCGTTCGCCGCCTCTTCCAGCGCGCCGGTCAGCCGCTCGCGCTCAAGCACCGGGTCCAGCGTTGAAGCCTGATAGACCTGCTCCATCAGCGGTAGCGTTGCATCCTGCCAGCCTTCGGCAATGGCTACGCCGGGAGCGGCAGGCAATGCACGGATACGCGTTTGCCGGTATTGGCCGAACAGTGCGTTCAGTTGCGACTGGGAAAGTATGGCCGCCATTTGCGTGGCGAGCGTCACCAGGAAAGACTCTTCGCTTTCGTCGTACTGACGTAATTCACGCTGCTGCACCACCAGCACACCTAACAGCTGACGACGCTGAATAATCGGTACGCCTAAGAACGCACGAAAGCGCTCTTCTTTTACCGAAGGAATGTATTTAAAGCTGGGATGTTTTTGCGCATCGGCGAGGTTGATAGGTTCCGCCAGCCTGCCAACCAGGCCAACGATACCTTCATCAAACGCGAGTGCGACGGTGCGACCACGTGGTTTTTTCAGACCTCGTGTCGCCATGAGGTAATAACAACGTCGGTCGTGATCGGCCAGATAGACCGAGCAGACCTCTGTATCCATCGCAAGACAGATGTCGGTAACCAGTATATTGAGCGCCTCATTAAGACGCGGAGCACTGGCCACCTTTTCGACTATTTCGCGCAGGCGGGTGAGCATAATTTGCGTAGCTTAACCTCTTTTACGTCTGTACGCAGGTGCGCTTTGCGGTTTAGGAGTGCTCTCCTGAAGCGCCATGACAACACTTGCGAATTCTTTCATCACCCTGCGATAGACATCGCGTTTAAATGACACCACCTGTCGAACCGGATACCAGTAACTCACCCAGCGCCAGCCGTCGAACTCAGGTGTACTGCTGGTTTGCATATTAATTTCAGCATCGCTGCTGACTAATTGCAGAAGAAACCATTTTTGTTTCTGGCCGATACAAACCGGCTTTGTGTCCCAACGCACCAAACGTTTCGGTAACTTGTAACGCAACCAGTTACGAGTAGAAGCAAGGATCCGTACATCTTTACGGCTGAGACCCACTTCTTCAAAGAGTTCCCGGTACATCGCCTGCTCTGCCGTCTCTCCTGCGTTTATCCCACCTTGTGGGAATTGCCAGGAGTGCTGACCAAATCGCCGAGCCCACATGACCTGCCCCTGGCGGTTACAAATTACTATCCCTACATTCGGGCGGTAGCCATCGTCATCAATCACCGGACTACCTCAACATAAACCTTATATACAAACGATTGTTTCACACTCCTGAGAGGCGGTAAACCACTCTGTTAAGGGTGCGATATTCTAATAACAATTGAATAACTCACAGCGAAGCCCCGAGTTATAAACAGAAGAAGGGCATTCAGGGCGATTTTATTCACCTTTTCTGTGGATATAGTTGTGAAGAAGTACGGAATTACTATGGGAAAACCCAGAACAGTCCGAATAAGACATTCGTCACATATAAAAAATAGTCTTATTTATTCATTAAGTTAAAAACGATCGGTACCAACGCACATACATAAATGTGATGTGTGTCACGCACACGATCTTCACGCTGATGAAAGATCGACCAGCGTTGGTTTTATCCACAGATTATGCCAATAAGTTAGGCACAATTTGTGTAAAAATTCGATTTTCGTCGCGCGTCAAGGCTGTAAATTGAAACAGTAGTGGGGGTTTTTCACAGTTATCCCATCTTTCTGTGGATAACATGGTGTAAGATCCTGTTCATTGTCAGTGACCAGAATTGGAAAACCTACATTGCTGTTGCGCAACTCCGCGCGCGTGAATATAAAAACCAATATAAATCATATAATTGAATAAAGCATGTGGAAAAAGATAAACTCTGTCCACACGGTATAAAATCATTGCTCATTTTTTCACCTAAGGGTTGACCCGATGCCAGAACTCCATCCGTTACTTTCTCCGCCTGACTCTGAAGCCCAATTGCTGACTCAGGCGCGGCAGCTTGCGGGCTACTCGTTGGGAGAATTGGCGACCATGGCGGGACTCGTCACCCCAAGGGATCTCAAGCGTGATAAAGGCTGGATTGGCGTCCTGCTGGAGATTTGGCTGGGCGCCAGCGCAGGCAGCAAGCCGGAGCAGGATTTTGCGGCGCTGGGCGTGGAGCTGAAAACGATCCCTGTGGACAGTCTTGGCAGACCGCTGGAAACCACCTTCGTATGCGTAGCGCCGTTAACTGGCAATACAGGCGTCACCTGGGAAACCAGCCATGTGCGGCACAAACTTAAACGCGTACTGTGGATCCCGGTAGAGGGTGAACGCAGTATTCCACTGGCTGAACGTCGCGTCGGCTCGCCCTTGCTCTGGAGCCCGAACGACGAAGAAGACCAGCAATTACGGTTGGACTGGGAAGAACTAATGGACATGATTGTGCTAGGCCACGTCGAACGCATCACCGCTCGCCATGGGGAAGTGTTACAACTGCGTCCCAAAGCCGCCAATGCCCGAGCGCTTACCGAAGCGATTGGCGCCCATGGCGAACCCATCCTGACCCTGCCGCGCGGGTTTTATCTGAAAAAGAACTTCACGCGCGCATTGCTTGAGCGGCATTTCTTATTCCAGCCGCAATAGGCACCGTCCGGCCTTTCACCCGCCGCGTTACGGGCCTATAATTACCGCTTCTTTTTTTTGGCAGGACTTTGCTCGATGTTATTTGCATGGATAACCGATCCTAACGCCTGGCTTGCGCTCGGTACGCTGACGCTGCTGGAGATCGTTCTTGGGATCGACAATATTATTTTCCTCTCTCTGGTTGTAGCCAAACTTCCGACAGCGCAACGCAATCATGCCCGACGTATTGGGCTGGCGGCAGCAATGATTATGCGTCTGGCGCTGCTGGCCTCTATCGCCTGGGTAACACGGCTGACAAACCCGTTGTTCGAGGTATTTGGCGAGGCGATTTCGGCGCGCGACCTGATCCTTCTGCTCGGCGGGTTGTTCCTGATCTGGAAAGCCAGTAAAGAGATCCACGAATCCATTGAAGGTGAGGAAGAGGGACTGAAAACCCGTGTCTCTTCATTCCTGGGCGCGATTGTGCAGATCATGTTGTTAGACATTATCTTCAGTCTGGATTCCGTAATTACAGCGGTAGGCTTGTCTGACCATCTGTTTATCATGATGGCGGCGGTGGTGATTGCCGTGGGCGTGATGATGTTTGCTGCTCGCCCAATTGGTGAGTTTGTCGATCGTCACCCTTCAGTGAAAATGCTGGCGCTCTCTTTCCTGATTCTGGTCGGTTTTACGCTAATTCTGGAAAGTTTCGACGTCCACGTTCCGAAAGGATACATCTATTTCGCCATGTTCTTCTCTATCGCGGTAGAGACACTGAACCTGTGGCGTAATAAAAAAAATCCGCTCTGATGAAATCTGTCGCTCCCCGCAAGGGGAGCGAATACCGCGCCGGACCTACCTCTTCTCACAGTTTAAGATTTTACTGCTTTCGTCATGCATAACTTCGCGTTATTACTAAACTATTGTCAGACGCAGGCCATGAGAGGATAAGCAGATGAAAAAATGGGCAGTTTTGATTTCCGCCGTAGGACTGGCTTTTGTAGTTTCTGGATGCAGCAGCGATTATGTAATGGCGACAAAAGATGGCCGGATGATCCTGACCGACGGAAAACCAGAGATTGACGACGATACCGGTCTGGTGAGCTACCACGATCAGCAAGGCAATGCGATGCAGATCAACCGCGACGATGTATCTCAAATCATTGAACGCTGATGGTTGAGGTCAGCAGCGCGCTGGCCTTAACAATTTTACTTCCCTTTTTCTCTTCCCTCAGCCATTTTTATAATCCTTATGTTGTGATTATAAAAAGGAAACGGCTATGCAATATCACCGTATACCCCACAGCTCGCTGGAAGTCAGTACACTGGGGCTGGGCACAATGACGTTTGGTGAACAAAACAGCGAAGCCGACGCCCATGCACAGCTCGATTATGCCGTGGCACAAGGCATAAATTTGATCGACGTTGCCGAGATGTATCCGGTACCGCCGCGTCCTGAAACCCAGGGGCTCACCGAAACTTACGTGGGCAACTGGCTAGCCAAACACGGTAGCCGCGAAAAGCTAATCGTGGCGTCGAAGGTCAGTGGACCATCACGTAACAACGACAGCGGCATTCGACCAAATCAGGCGCTGGACCGTAAAAATATCCGTGAAGCGCTGCACGATAGTCTGAAAAGACTGCAAACCGATTACCTGGATCTGTATCAGGTTCACTGGCCGCAGCGCCCCACCAACTGCTTTGGTAAGTTAGGCTACAGCTGGACGGACTCCGCGCCGGTCGTCTCCCTGTTGGATACGCTGGATGCGCTGGCTGAGTTTCAGCGCGCGGGAAAAATTCGCTACATCGGCGTTTCCAATGAAACCGCGTTTGGCGTGATGCGTTATCTGCATCTGGCGGACAAACACGATCTGCCGCGCATCGCCACTATCCAGAATCCCTACAGCCTGCTGAACCGTAGCTATGAAGTTGGACTGGCAGAAGTCAGCCAGTACGAAGGGGTTGAACTACTGGCCTATTCTTGCCTGGGCTTCGGTACGCTAACCGGTAA
This sequence comes from Citrobacter sp. Cc139, assembly GCF_030334645.1. Taxonomy (NCBI): domain Bacteria; kingdom Pseudomonadati; phylum Pseudomonadota; class Gammaproteobacteria; order Enterobacterales; family Enterobacteriaceae; genus Citrobacter; species Citrobacter sp. Cc139. The sequence continues at coordinate 186,794 of NZ_JAOWDM010000095.1, read as the reverse complement.
GTATCTGAACGGCGCCAAGCCTGCCGGCGCACGTAATACGTTGTTTAGCCGTTTCACACGCTACAGCGGTGAGCAAACGCAAAAGGCCGTTGCAGCCTATGTGGATATCGCGAAACGCCATAATCTGGATCCTGCGCAAATGGCGCTGGCATTCGTGCGTCGTCAGCCGTTTGTCGCCAGCACCCTGCTGGGAGCAACGACGATGGAGCAGTTAAAAACCAACGTTGAAAGCCTGCATTTGGCGTTGAGCGAAGAAGTTCTGGCCGAGATTGAAGCGGTGCATCAGGTGTATACCTATCCTGCACCATGACGGTTAGTGCCTGATGGCGCTACGCTTATCAGGCCTACAGAAAGCATTCCCTGTAGGCCCGATAAGGCAACTACACGTAACAGACTAATGTCGGCGCTGCCAAATCCATAGCGCCGCAATCGCCAATGCGAACAACGCGCCAAACCCTATACCAATCGCTACCGCCGGGATCCCCACCAGCACCGCCAGCGAGTAAATACCCAACATCAGCAGCATCGCGCTGTTTTCACCCAGGTTTTGCACCGCAATCGCATTACCCGCACCGACGCTTTTCTTGCCCCGCTCCTGTAACAACGCATTCAGCGGCACCACAAAGAACCCGCCTGACACGCCGATAAGCATCAGCAACGCGTAGGCCGGAAGCAGCGCATGTTGCAGCGAGAAGATCAGCACCACGACGCCAATCAGGATCCCCGCAGGCATACAGCGCGACACGGTTTCCAGCGTCACCAGCTTCGCCGCCGCACCCGCGCCGACCACAATCCCAATCGCCACCATGGCATTCAGGTAAGTAGGTGTGGCGTTATCGGTGATGCCCAGCGCCACCGGCACCCACAGCACCAGCAGAAAACGCAGCGTGACGCCAGCGCCCCAAAAGAGGCTGGTTCCCACCAATGAGAAACGCGTTTCACCGTTACGCCACAGCGAAATGGCCGCACAGAAAAAACTGCGGGTCATTTTCCCCAAATGCCAGGACTGGCCAGGGCGAGCCGCGGCCAGCTTCGGGATAAACAGGTTAGCCACCACGGCGCCCGCATAGGCCAGCGCACAGGCAGAAAGCGCAGCAATCACGTGCCAGTCGGCCAGCACGCCCCCCGCCACAGAACCGAGTAAAATCGCGGCAATGGTGGAGGCTTCCATCAGGCCGTTAGCTTTCACCAGTTTGTCGCCAGTGGTCAGTTCACCGAGAATGCCATACTTGGCTGGTGAATACGCCGCCGCGCCGATCCCCACCAGCGTATAGCCGAGAAACGGATTAACGCCGAAGCAAATACTCGCCGCGCCCAGCAGTTTCATGCCGTTAGCGAACATCATCACCCGGCCTTTGGCAAAGCTGTCTGCCACCTGCCCGACAAAGGGCGCAAACAGGATGTAAGCGCCCACAAACACCATTTGCAGGATCGGCTGACTCCAGTCCGGATAAAATTGTTCCTTAAGCAAAGCCAGCGTGGCGAACAGTAAGGCGTTATCGCCAAACGCCGACAGGAACTGCGCGGCGATAACGGACATCATCCCTTTGGACCAGATAGAAGTGTTAGTGTGCACTGACTCACTCATGTTGTTTTTCCGGCTCATCTACCCAGCTTTTCAGCGTGACAAAATCCGGCTTACCGCTGCCGAGTAATGGGAGTTGTTTCAGGTGGCGAATATCACGCGGCACGGCAAGTTCAGGCACGCCGTGCGCTCGCGCATACTGCTGCAGTTTTTCGCGCGTCAGTTCGCTGTCGGTGGTGAACAGCACCAGCGCCTCGCCTTTGCTGGCATCGCTTTTGATCGCCGTGGCGTGCATTTTATCCGCAGATACCGCCAGCGCCAGTTGCTCAACCATTTCCAGAGAGACCATCTCTCCGGCAATTTTAGCAAAACGCTTGGCGCGTCCCTGGATCTGCACAAAGCCGTTTTCATCAAAGCGCACGATGTCTCCGGTGTCATACCAGCCGTGCTCAATCTCACCCTGCGCATTTTCTGCCGTCGGCACTTCCAGCACGCCAGGTTTTTCGACGCGCAAATAGCCGCTCATAATATTAGGGCCTTTTAGCTGTAAACGCCCTCCGTCCTCAATGCCTGGAACAGCTAACAGTCGGGCATCCATACCGGGCAAGATGCGCCCTACCGTTCCTGATTTCGCCGCCATCGGCACGTTGATCGACACCACTGGCGCACATTCCGTCACGCCATAGCCTTCAAGGACGCGCAGACCAAATTTCTCCTGCCACAGCTGTTTTGTAGTGTCTTGCAGTTTTTCCGCTCCCGCCACCACATAGCGCAGACGGTGAAAATCATAGGGATGCGCGAAACGCGCGTAGTTGCCAAGGAACGTTGACGTACCAAACAGTACGGTGCAGTTCCGGTCGTAGACCAGCTCCGGCACAATGCGGTAATGCAGCGGGCTGGGATAAAGAAACACTTCTGCGCCGGTCAGCAGCGGCGTGAATAATCCCACCGTCAGACCAAAGGAGTGGAATAGCGGCAACGCAGACATAAAGCGGTCGTCGGCGGTGAAATCGGCGATGGTTTTAATCTGCTCGACGTTCGCCAGAATGCTCTTGTGGCTGTGTACCACACCTTTTGGATGACCTTCCGAGCCAGAGGTAAAGAGGATTACCGCGGCCTCTTCCGGCTGCTGTTTCACCTGCGCCAGATGCGGCGCCAGCAGGTGTGAGAAAATCCACAGCTTATCGCTAAACGTCACATCGGCTTTCAGGTCTTCCAGGTAAACCCAGCGCACCTGTGTGAGCTGCTCCGGTAAATGCCAAAGTTTGCCTTTATCGAGAAACTGTCGGGAAGTGAAGATAGTTTTGATTTCTGATGCAGTAATGGCGCTGGTTAGCCCTTTTACACCTGCCGTGTAGTTCATCATGGCCGGAATGCGTCGACGCGCAATAGCGCCAAAAATGACCGCCGCGCTGATCCCCGCGTTTGGCAGCATCAGGCCAATTTTTTCACCCTCAGAGGTATATTTTTCCAGAATACGGGCCACAAACAGCGTCTTAGTCAACAGTTTACGATAGCTGTCCGGCGTAAAGTTAACATCTTCAATGCAGTTTTTGCCTGCGCCAAAGCGATATTTCGCCGCCAGCAGAGACTCATAAAGCGTTTCACGCGGACGTACCGCCATGCGCGCTTCCATCATAATTTGATGCAGCATTTCACCCGCGATTTTGCGGCGATCGCGAGCACGCGACGCTTCCGGCATCGGCATATGGGTCGGCGGCAGGATGTGCAAGCGAATACGCGGGAAGAATCGCTGTTTAACCAGACCTTTCAGGCGACTAAAGCGTGACAGCTCCGCGCCTTCGATGCGCACAGGAACCACCGTGGCCCCTGACTTTGCCGCGACAAACCCGGCGCCGTCATAGATTTTCATCAATGAACCGGTGGTCGAAATACGCCCTTCCGGGAAAATAACCACCGGACGCCCCTGCTCGACCAGGCGAACCAGATGTTTAATCGACATCGGTTTGGTCGGGTCTAACGGCACGAAATCAATCAGCGGGGTCAGCCAGCGCATATACCATTGCTGACTAATAGAGGTGTAAACAGCAAAAACGGGGCGGATCGGTAAAAAAAGCGCCAGCAGGATGCCGTCGATAAATGAGACATGGTTGGGAGTAATTAGAACGCGTTCTCCCTGTAGCGCGCTGATATCGCCCGTGACGCGAACGCGGAAAAGCACGCGAAACAGATTACGAAAAAAGCCAAATAGCATCTCAACTCCCTGTGCCATTAATTACATAAACATTAATGGTGAGAGAGTATACGAGTTGGGGAATGGGCGCGACAGGTAACTGGTGAATACAATCCGAAAAAAAACCTGCGCATCCGCGCAGGTCGGTGCAAGAGACAGGTACGAAGTGCGTACCGAATAATCTCACCAATCAATACCTCTGGGATCTTGATTGTGGTCGTCAGCAGCCAGATACGCCAGTGCGAAAACGCAAAGGAATGAACCCAAATGCAACGAGTTGTGTAAATTATCGGTTACTGTTACAGATAGGCCGAAGACAAAAAAAACCTGCGCATCTGCGCAGGCTGGTGTAAATCTAGTGATCAACCCGAAAGTTGATTTCACCTATCAATACCTCTGGGATCCCAACTTTAGCAATCTGCTCAGTGCCCTCACCAGCAAACAATCGCAACAGCACATCGCAAAGTGTAAGTAAAAATTAGTGTTTTCTATTTTCTGTCTTACTTCGCTCGCGCGCGCTCACATTTGCGACGTCCTGACAGGCAATCTGCTTGAACAGCCAGCCGTTTTCCGTAACACTGACACAATGTAAGCGTTTACCCACAACAGGTACTATCATGGCGACCATAAAGGATGTAGCCCGACTAGCTGGTGTATCAGTCGCCACCGTTTCTCGAGTGATTAATGATTCCCCCAAAGCCAGCGAAGCATCGCGTCTGGCCGTAACGAGTGCAATGGAATCACTCAGCTACCACCCCAACGCCAACGCGCGTGCGCTGGCGCAACAATCTACCGAAACCGTCGGACTGGTGGTTGGTGATGTGTCAGATCCATTTTTTGGGGCAATGGTTAAAGCTGTCGAGCAGGTGGCCTATAACACCGGTAATTTTTTACTGATCGGCAACGGCTACCATAATGAACAGAAGGAACGTCAGGCAATTGAACAGCTTATTCGCCACCGCTGCGCTGCGCTTGTTGTCCACGCCAAAATCATCCCGGATGCAGATCTGGCTTCATTAATGAAGCAAATCCCCGGCATGGTATTGATCAACCGAATTCTGCCAGGATTCGAACAACGCTGCGTTGCCCTCGATGACCGCTTCGGCGCGTGGTTGGCTACCCGACACCTTATTCAGCAGGGCCATACCCGTATCGGTTATCTGTGCTCCAATCACACCATTTCAGATGCGGAGGATCGCCTGCAAGGCTATTACGATGCGCTGACGGAGAGCAATATACCGATTAACGATCGGCTGGTGACCTTTGGCGAGCCGGATGAGAGCGGCGGTGAGCAGGCCATGACCGAGTTGCTTGGCCGTGGTAAAAACTTCACGGCTGTAGCCTGCTATAACGACTCAATGGCGGCTGGCGCGATGGGCGTGTTAAATGATAACGGCATTGATGTACCAGGCGAAATTTCCCTGATCGGCTTCGATGATGTGCTGGTTTCCCGCTATGTGCGTCCACGTTTGACCACGGTACGCTATCCGATAGTGACGATGGCAACCCAGGCCGCTGAACTGGCGCTTGCGCTGGCGGAGAAGCGACCCGCGCCTGAAATCACCCACGTATTTAACCCAACTCTGGTGCGCCGCCATTCCGTTTCGACGCTGACAGAGCCGGGCAATTCTTCGTCAAACGATTAACCAGGATAGCGTCATGACCACGATGTTGGACGTTTCACGACACGCTGGCGTCTCAAAAGCGACCGTTTCGCGCGTGCTGAATGGTACGGGTCAGGTAAAAGAGAGCACGCGCCAGAAAGTGTTTAAGGCCATGCAGGCACTTGATTATCGACCCAATTTTTTAGCGCGTTCTTTAGCGAACCGTACCAGCAATAGCATTGGCCTGGTGGTTTCCACGTTTGATGGATTCTACTTTGGCCGCCTGCTGCAACAGGCTTCGCGCCAGACGGAATCTCACGGTAAGCAGTTGATCGTCACCGACGGTCACGACACGCCGGAGCGTGAACAGGAAGCCGTACAAATGCTGGCCGACAGGCAGTGTGATGCCATTATTCTCTATACCCGTTATATGAGTGAGCAGGCGATTATGTCACTGATGAACAGCATTGCTATGCCGTTGCTGGTCATTAACCGTGATGTCAGTCAGGCCCGCGATCGCGCGATTTTCTTTGAACAGGAAGAAGCCGCGTTCCAGGCGGTCAATTATCTGATCTCCCAGGGGCATAGCGATATTGCCTGCATCACCGTGCCGGGCCATACCCCTACCGGTAAATCACGTTTGATGGGATATCGTAAAGCGCTGGAAAAAAACGGTATTCCCTGGGATCCCGGCAAGGTTAAATACGGCGATTCAACGATGACGCGTGGCTATGAAGCCTGTCGTGAGCTGCTGGAGGAAGGGGTGACATTCAGCGCCCTGTTCGCCTGTAACGATGACATGGCATTAGGTGCATCAAAAGCGTTGCATCAGGCTGGCCTGAAGATCCCGACGGACGTCTCGCTGTTTGGTTTTGACGATGCGCCCAGCGCTAAATGGCTGGAGCCGGGACTCTCTACCGTCTATCTGCCGATTGACGCCATGATAACAACGGCAATTGACCAGGCTATCCGTCTGGCCAACGGTGAGAGCGTAGAGCCGATCCCACCGTTTACTGGCAAACTGGTGTTGCGGGAATCGGTGACAACGGGGCCATATTACAAATAGTGCCGGATGGTGGCGCAAGCACCTTATCCGGCCTACAACCCCACAGAGAGTTTCGTAGGCCGGATAAGCGTAGCGCCATCCGGCTTTTCACAACGCTGTATTCAGATTAATTCCAGCGCCAGTAGCTCATCAATAGTCTGACGACGACGAATCAGTCGCGCCACGCCGTGATCAAACAACACCTCCGGCAGCAACGGGCGGCTATTGTAGTTTGACGACATTGACGCGCCGTACGCCCCGGTATCATGCAGCACCAGATAATCCCCCGGCACCACCGCTGGCAGCAGACGGGTTTCCACATTTCCGCCTTCCTGCTGGGTAAAGACGTCGCCGGACTCACACAGCGGCCCGGCTACTACGGTTTCTATTTGCGCGGCTTGCTCCAGAGAACGGCCATTTCCCGCCAGTGCAGAGATATGGTGATAGCTACCGTACATCGCCGGGCGCATCAAATCGTTGAAGCCTGCGTCAATCAGCACAAAGTGACGGCTGCCCATCGCTTTTACGCTGCGCACCTGCGCCACCAGCACGCCGGATTCCGCCACCAGAAAACGGCCCGGTTCGATCTCCAATTTAACAGCGTGACCCAGATGACGCGCAATTTGATCGCGCGCGGCGTTCCATAACCCAAAATAATGATCGGTGTTGATCGCCTCTTCGCCCTCGCGATATGGGATCGACAGCCCGCCGCCCGCGGAGATCGCCTCCAGATCCTGACCAAACTCGACAACCTGACGCACCATCGCGCCGCACACCTGTTCCAGATGGCCGTAGTCGACGCCGGATCCGATATGCATATGAATGCCAACCAGCTTCAACTGATAGCGCTGGATCACTTCCAGCGCCGCCGGTAGATCGCTGTACCAGATACCGTGTTTGCTGTTCTCGCCGCCGGTGTTGGTTTTCTGACTATGTCCATGACCAAAGCCAGGGTTCACGCGTAGCCACACGCGATGGCCCGGCGAAAGCTGACCCAGTTGTTCCAGCATATCCACTGAACCGGCATTTACCGGAATGCTCAATTCATGCACCCGGGCGAGCGTCGCGCCATCGATCATATCGGCGGTAAAGACAATCTCATCTTTTCCCGGCTCAAAACCCGCCGCCAGCGCGCGTTCAATTTCGCCCAGCGAGACGGAATCGACCTTCACGCCCTGCTCGCGCATCAGGCGCAGAATATGAATATTTGAGCATGCCTTCTGGGCAAAACGCACCACGTCAAACTGGCTCAGTTTGGCAATCTGCGCGCGGATAATCTGCGCATCATACACCCACACCGGGCAGCCAAATTCAGCGGGCAGGCATAGCAGGTTGTCGGCGGTGAGATCGGTATCAGTGCTGTTGAGTGGGCGTGGCATGGTGTGCTCCGGTATTGGCTTTTTTATGATTACGCCACAGCCCGAAAAGAATAAAAAATATCGTTTTATCGTGAGTCTATGCAAAAATGATATGGATTACATCATTCGAGGATTCGCCATGCCCGCCGTTAACCTGCGCCATATTGAAATTTTTCACGCCATCATGACCGCAGGCAATCTGACGGAAGCCGCGCGGATGCTACATACATCGCAGCCGACCGTCAGTCGGGAACTGGCCCGATTCGAGAAAGTGCTGGGATTAACGCTGTTCGAACGTTCGCGTGGCAGGCTGCATCCGACCGTGCAAGGGTTACGTCTGTTTGAAGAGGTACAACGTTCCTGGTATGGTCTGGACAGGATTGTGAGCGCCGCCGAAAGTCTGCGCGAATTTCGTCAGGGCGAATTATCGATTGTCTGCCTGCCGGTGTTCTCGCAGTCTTTTTTACCGCCGCTGCTGGAGCCATTCCTCACACGCTACCCGCAGGTCAATATTCAGATAGTGCCGCAGGAGTCACCATTGCTGGAAGAGTGGCTGTCGGCGCAACGCCACGATCTGGGGATCACAGAAACTCTGCATACCCCAGCAGGAACTAAACGTACAGAATTGCTGGCGCTGGATGAAGTATGCGTGCTGCCACAGGGACATCCGCTGGCCGAGAAATCCGTGCTCACACCGCAGGATTTTCAGGGCGAAAACTACATCAGCCTGTCGCGGACCGACAGCTACCGTCAGCTTCTGGATACCCTGTTTAATGAGCACCAAGTGAAACGCCGCATGGTAATAGAAACCCATAGCGCTGCTTCAATTTGTGCAATGGTGCGGGCGGGTGTGGGGATCTCGGTGGTCAATCCATTAACGGCGCTGGATTACGCCAGCAGCGGGATCGTTATCCGCCGTTTCAGTATTTCGGTACCGTTTACGGTCAGCCTGATTCACCCGCTTCATCGCCCCGCCTCGGCGCTGGTAGATGCTTTCACCGCACATCTGCAAGCCCATCTGCCGAAGCTAATCGATCCGCTGAACGCTATTTTGCATCCACAGACGAAAGCATAAACTCCACCGCATCTTGCGCATGGATAGCCGCAGTATCGAAAACCGGTAGTGGGCTTAGCTCGGCTGGTACCAGCAGACCAATCTCGGTACAGCCAAAAATTACCCCTTGCGCGCCCTGCTTAGCCAGCTGAGCAATCACACTGAGGTAATAATCGCGGGACGTTTCATTGAATTCGCCGAGGCACAGCTCATCGAAAATAATCAGGTTTATTTTTTGCCGGTCGTTAGCGTCAGGGATAAGCGTACTAATGCCAAATTCAGCCTGTAAGCGCCCACGGTAAAAATCCTGCTCCATGGTGTAGCGCGTACCCAGCAGCGCCACGTTGCTCATCTGCTGCTTTTGTATGGCGCGACCAGTGGCATCAGCAATATGCAGGAACGGTACATCACAGGCGGTTGCAATCGCCTCAGCAACCTTGTGCATCGTGTTGGTACACAACACGATGCCCTCAGCTCCCGCCTCCTGTAGCCCTCTGGCGGCCTGCGCGAGGATCTGCCCGGCCCGCTGCCAGTCGCCGCTGGACTGACAGGCTTCAATCTCATGAAAATCTACGCTGTGCAACAGAATCTGTGCCGAATGCAGGCCACCCAGACGCTGTTTTACCCCTTCATTAATGAGTCGATAATAAGGAATGGTAGATTCCCAGCTCATACCGCCTAACAGACCGATCGTTTTCATCGCTTCCCCTCATTTGTTGTTACCTCTTCAGTGAACCAAAGATGTGATCAACTTTCCACATCTGTTGGTGTGCATTTCTTTTTATACTTTGCTGATATAAATTTAATAAAACACCGTTTCACTAACTTACAGGAATGTCGGATGTTTATTTTTCATAAAGAGACCACGCTTGAAGATCTGGGCAATGGCGTTACCCGTCGCATTCTTGCTCACGACGGTAAAATGATGGCGGTTGAGGTGAACTTCGAGCAGGGCGCGATTGGTCCGCTGCACAACCACCCGCATGAACAGCTGACTTACGTTTTATCCGGTGAGTTTGAATTTACTATTGGGGAAGAAAAGCATGTCGTTTCCGCAGGTGACACCCTGTATAAACAGCCCAACATTATGCATGGCTGCGTCTGCTTAAAAGCAGGAACATTACTCGATACGTTCACTCCGATGCGCGACGATTTTCTGCACGGGTAATTTCGCTGTTCTCAAACCATGCTACTGACCGGTCTGAGAACACGCTAAAATGCGTACTCAGTTCCCTAAAAATGCATACGTTACAAGGTGGGGTATTTTCCTTCGATACCAGCTCGCATAAGCGTTAATTCCGAGATGCGCCCCGCCATGTGGGCTATTACAGTCACGTTAATTTAATTAACGGTGACGGATCGCCATGACAAAAATGACAACGGCCACTCCACATGACGCGGTCTTCAAACAGTTCTTGTACCATCCCGATACCGCAAGAGATTTTCTGGATATCTATCTTCCATCAACCTTGCGGGAGCTATGTGATCTGCAAACACTAAAACTGGAATCAGGCAGTTTTATTGAGGATAGCCTGCGAGCCAGCTACTCCGACGTACTGTGGTCATTAAAAACAAACGAAGGCGTTGGATATATCTATGTTGTTATTGAGCATCAGAGTTCGCCAGACGCTCACATGGCATTTCGGCTAATGCGCTACGCCATGGCTGCAATGCAACGCCATCTGGATGCTGGCCATAAAACATTACCTTTGGTGATACCGATGCTGTTTTATCATGGCGCTCTCAGCCCCTACCCCTTTTCACTCTGCTGGCTGGATGAGTTTGACGATCCCGCATTGGCACGACAGTTATACTCAGCAACATTTCCGCTGGTAGATATCACCGTAATACCCGATGACGAAATTATGCAACATCGCCGTATAGCACTGCTGGAATTGATGCAAAAACATATCCGCAAGCGTGATTTAATGGGATTAGTGGAACAACTGGTCTCGTTGCTGGCTACGGGATACGCTAATGACAGCCAGCTCAAAACGCTATTTAATTACATGATGCAGTTTGGAAATACGCCTCACGTTGATAAATTTATCCGTGAGGTTGCCTATCGGGTACCACAGCAAAAGGAACGTCTGATGACTATCGCGGAAGTATTGCAACAGGAAGCCAAACAACAAGAGGCATTACGCATTGCCCAGATGATGTTAGCGAATGGTATTAGTCATGAAATTATACTAAAGATAACCGGGCTGTCTGCTAAGGACATCCTCGCCAGGCAGGCCTCTCCACATTGAAACAGGTAGCAATGGGAGCCCGATAATGAGTTGATCTATCGGGCTCTCTGCTCACTTACACCCCAATATTTCTTAGCTTCTCACCCGACATCAGCTTGCGCTCGATGTGTTCCAGCGTGACGTTTTTGGTTTCCGGGATAAGCCAGAATGTAATACCGATAAAAGCGACGTTCAACGCGGTATACAGCCAGAATGTACCCGCCGCGCCGATGCTGTCGAGCAGCGTCAGGAACGTGGCGCCAATGATCATGTTCGACACCCAATTGGTGGTGGTCGAGCAGGTAATACCAAAATCGCGGCATTTCAGCGGCTGAATTTCCGAACAGAGGATCCACACCACCGGCGCGGCGCTCATCGCGTAACCTGCAATGCACATCATGGTCATACCGACTGACAGCCAGGATAGACCACTGGAAGCCGTGCCGTTATCAAACTGCATCAGGCAATAGCCGAGTACCAGCGTCCCAATGGCCATCACGCTGAAACCAATTTTCAGCGCCGGTTTGCGTCCGGCTTTATCAACCGTGAAAACAGCAATAAAGGTGGCGAACATGAACGTTAAGCCGACCACCAGCGTGGCAATCATCTGCTGTTCGGTGGTGGTAAAGCCCGCCATTTTAAAAATGCGCGGCGCGTAGTACATGATGATATTCATCCCGGTGAACTGCTGCATCGCCTGCAACAACATTCCGAGGAAAACCGCGCGACGCACGTTACGGTTAATTTTAAATAGCGCCCAGCCGCCCTGCTTCAGCTTCAGGCTTTCACGGATTTCGTTCAGCTCATCGCGGGCTTTTTCTGACGTATCGCGCAGCATACGCAATACTTCTTCGGCTTCGATGTGGCGACCTTTTTCCGCCAGCCAGCGCGGACTGTTCGGTAGGAAAACCACCAGGATAATCAGTAAAACCGCCGGGAGCGCCAGCACCCCCAACATGGCGCGCCAGTTACCGCTGTAGCTAAATGCCGTATCAGATAAAAAGGCCAGCACAATACCCAGCGTAACCATCAACTGGTACATACTGATCATCTTACCGCGCACATTCTCACTGGCCATTTCGGAAAGATAGAGCGGCGCGGTGTAAGACGCGATACCCACCGCAACGCCCAGTACCACGCGGGCAAAAATAAGCATTTCAACGCTGGACGCAAACGCCGATCCCAGAGATCCGACGACAAAAAGGATCGCGCCCGCCATCAGACTGTATTTACGTCCCAGGCGGAATGACAGCCAACCATTAAATAGTGCGCCAATTGCCGCACCCAGCATCATGCTGCTCACCACCCACTCCTGCAGGCGGCTGGTCAGGACAAAATGATCGGTGATGAAAGGCAACGCGCCCGCTATCACGCCAATATCCAGGCCGAATAACAATCCTGCGACAGCCGCAGAGATAGAGACAAACATATTCATACGTCGCGTATCGCGCACAGGGCGCGGCGCTAAAGCAGCATCATTATTTATTGAGACCATTTTTTCCTGCCAGATACAGAGTAAACCATGTCCCTGAAAGTAAGGGATCCCTTACATGGAGCGTCAGGCGGGAAACGGCAAAAACATGGATGAAATAGCTACACCACCTCGTTATGTGATGGATATTCCAATTTTAAAATTTATCAGCAACCACTCAATTAAATTTAATTTATTGATATTAAAGAGGATTAAACATTACAAATTCATACATATATAATTATGTATGGATTAATTTATAGACAGAATATGGATTAAAATAACTTAAAACCAAAAAAAACCCTGCCAGATGACAGGGTTTGTTGTTCAGAGTATGTATTAACGTGCCAGCCAGCCGCCGTCTACCGCAACGGTATAGCCGTTAATATAGTCAGACGCGCTGGACGCCAGGAACACGACAGGCCCCATCAGGTCGCTCGGCAGTCCCCAACGTCCTGCCGGAATACGATCGAGGATTTCTGCGCTACGCTGCTCATCAGCACGCAGTTGCTGAGTGTTGTTGGTCGCCATATAACCCGGCGCAATCGCGTTGACGTTGATGTTATGTTTTGCCCACTCGTTCGCCATCAGACGGGTGACGCCCATTACGCCGCTTTTAGACGCGGTGTAAGACGGAACGCGGATACCGCCCTGGAAAGAGAGCATAGAGGCGATATTGATAATTTTGCCGCCGTTACCCTGAGCGATAAAGTGCTTCGCCGCGGCCTGAGACATAAAGAATACGCTCTTAATGTTCAGGTTCATCACGTCATCCCAGTCTTTTTCGCTGAAGTCGATCGCATCGTCACGACGGATAAGGCCCGCATTGTTGACCAGAATATCGATATGGCCGAATTCTGCCACTGCGCGCTCCAGCAGCGCTGGAATACCATCAATTTGGCGCAGGTCGGCGGTCAGACTTAAGAAACGGCGGCCCAGTGCGGTCACACGTTCGATGGTTTCCGTCGGTTCAACAATGTTGATACCGACAATATCGCAACCCGCTTCCGCCAGCCCCAGCGCCATACCCTGACCCAGGCCGGTGTCGCAACCGGTCACAACGGCGACTTTACCTTCAAGAGAGAATGCATTCAAAATCATTGTAAATCCTTAATTTTTTATAATGCCCGCCGCAGACAGGCACGGCTGTCGCCCGCAACTAGCGCAGATCTTTGACGGCGACATGGTCCATATCATCAAAGACCTGGTTTTCACCAACCATGCCCCAAATGAACGTATAAGCTTTTGTGCCAACGCCTGAGTGAATAGACCAGCTCGGCGAAATCACCGCCTGCTCGTTGTGCATCACAATATGACGCGTTTCCTGGGGCTGTCCCATCATGTGGAAGACGCAGGTATCTTCTTCCATGTTGAAGTAGAAGTAGACTTCCATACGGCGTTCATGGGTATGGCACGGCATGGTGTTCCACAGGTTGCCCGGCGCCAGTTCAGTCAGGCCCATGCTCAACTGGCAGGTTTCCAGCACATCCGGCACAAAATATTTATTGATGGTGCGACGATTACTGGTGAGGTTGTCGCCCAGCGTCACTGGCGCAACGTCAGCAGGCGTGACTTTTTTGGTTGGATAAGTCGTGTGGGCCGGCGCGCAGTTGTAGTAAAACTTCGCCGGTTTCGCCGTATCAACGCTGGCAAACACGACTTCTTTTGCCCCTTTGCCGACGTACAGCGCATCACGATGACCAATTTCATAGCACTGACCGTCAACGGTAATCGTGCCCGGACCACCGATGTTAATCACACCCAGCTCACGGCGTTCGAGAAAATAGGTTACGCCCAGTTGTTTACCGACTTCGCCACCCACAGAGACGGTTTTGGCCACAGGCATAATACCGCCGACAATAATACGGTCGATGTGGCTGTAAACCATGGTGTATTCATCTGCGACAAATACTTCTTCGACCAAAAACTCATTACGCAGCCCCTGAGTGTCGAGGGTTTTTGCATGCGCACTATGGATGCTTTGTCTTACGTCCACATTTACCTCCAGTGATAAATTGACCGTGAATACTTTAACGAATAGCAAAACGCTGTTCCGTTTTATCTAATGCGCTCATGATAGCCCTCCCGGATAGGGTTTTCAATTGCAAATGAAACGTTGTTTCACTTTTTCCGCAGCTTATTATCAAAAGTGTAATTGCGATCACGCTCGGCAAATAAATCGCGGGAGCAATTCAAATAAAATCATTTAAAACAATTAGATAGACAAAATGCAAAGGAGATAATCATGAGTGGCAGGGATAAGACATTGAAAATACAGCCGGGCACATACGATGTTCGCACACCTTTGCTGACAAAGTGCGCAGTCAATCACATGAAATGAAACAATGTTTTGATATATTGACGGCGTTTAGAGTGTATGTTTCTGTAACTGGCCTTGCCCTCCTGTTGGAGGGCTTTTTTATGGATGCCGGGGTAACACACTAAAAAGGTGTTTAAGAAGGGAAATCTAAGATCGTTAGTCTCGTTCGATAGCGAGCGCCACCCCTTGACCACCGCCTATACACAGCGTTGCCAGCCCTTTGTGCGCCCGACGTTTCACCATTTCATGCACCAGCGAAACCAGAATACGACAACCCGATGCGCCAATCGGATGGCCAAGCGCAATAGCGCCGCCGTTCACATTTACCCGCCGCTCATCCCACTCCAGCATTTTCCCAACGGACAATGCCTGCGCGGCGAACGCTTCGTTGGCTTCGATCAGATCAACATCAGCCAGTTGCCAGCCCACACGCTCAAGGCAGCGGCGCGTAGCATACACTGGCGCAATCCCCATCAGTGCGGGATCGACCCCGACGCTGGCGAACGCGCGAATGCGGGCCAGCACCGGCAAATTCAGCTCCTGCGCCTTGGCTTCGCTCATCATCATCACCGCGGCGGCGCCATCGTTGATGGATGAGGCGTTCCCCGCAGTGACCGAACCGAGCCGGTCGAAGGTAGGATCCAGACGCGCCAACCCTTCCGCACTGGCATCGGTACGCGGTTGCTCATCGGTATCCACTACGAATGATTGACCATTACGCTGGGTCACCACCGGCACGATTTCATCTTTAAAGCGTCCGGCGTCGATGGCCATCCGAGCCTTGTGTTGCGAGTGCAGCGCGTAGGCATCCTGTAATTCACGGCTAATGCCATATTCCCGCGCCAGGTTTTCCGCAGTGACGCCCATATGATAATCGTTGAAAGCATCCCACAGACCGTCATGCACCAGGCTGTCGACCAGTTGACTGTTCCCCAGTTGTGCGCCAGTGCGGCTATCGGTAAGGACATGCGGCGCACGGCTCATATTCTCCTGCCCGCCGGCAATCACAATGTCAGCTTCACCGCACTGGATAGCCTGGGTCGCCAGATGCAGCGCTTTCAGCCCCGAACCGCAAACATCGTTAATGGTGATGGCGGAAACGGTATTAGGTAGCCCACCATTGATGGCGGACTGACGGGCCGGGTTCTGCCCGGCACCTGCGGTAAGCACCTGCCCGAGGATCACTTCATCCACGGCGTGAACATCCACGCCCGTGCGTTCCAGCAACGCTCTGACCACCATGCTGCCTAACTCAACGGCAGAGTGGCGCGCCAGTGTTCCCTGGAAGCAGCCGATCGGTGTCCTTAACGCCCCGACTATCACAACCTCTTTCATCACGACCTCAGCGCAAAATAACACCGCAATAGTAGATGATTGTTAAAAGTAGTTATCAAAGTTGTTTAAAAATGGTGATTTTTATCACAAAGGAATTTCGTATCATTTATTGGTCATCTGAACGCCACTCTGCTGTAAATGGTCGCGCAGCCAACTTCCCGCCACGCCAGGCGGTGATTTCTTATTCCACAACAGATCGATAGAGATAGCCTTTGGCCAGCCGGGCACCTGTAGCTGAACCAGCGGTTTTTCCGCGGCAAACTCCTCCACCAGCGCACAAGGGAGCGCGCACCAACCGAATCCCTGAACCGCCATACTCAGCAACAACAAATAGTTAGGTGCTGACCAGACCGGTCCGCGCGCCACGTTAGTACCGCTTTCCAGGTAGGTATTCAGGCGCAGTTCGCGCCAGGTGTGGAGTTGTTCCCATTGTAGTTTTTCCTGACTCGCCAGCGGATGCGAGTCCGCAACGTACAACCCCATCCAGGATTGCATCGGCAGCCGCGTCACGCCCATGTCGGTCGGGTAATCCTCTCTTGCCTCAATCAATCCGACCTGCGCGCGCCCTTTTTGCAGCAGATCGATCACGTCTTCATCTTCACCAATCAGACATTCAAACTCGGTATGCGGAAACTTGCGGTCAAACTGCACCATCAGTTCTTCCAGCACATCCGGGTGCAGCGTGTCCGAAAGCACGAAGGTCAGGCGCGCCTCCGTCTCACCCGACAGCGAGATTGCCGCCTCATCGAGACGTTCGCTGGCCGTCAAAATTGCCTGCACATAGCCCAGCACCCGTTTACCTTCTTCGGTCAGCGTTGGCTGACGGGAGGATCGGTCAAACAACGCAAAACCGAGATCGGCTTCCAGATGCGCAATTGCCGTACTGATAGTGGACTGGCTTTTACGCAGCCGTCGGGCCGCCGCAGAAAATGAGCCGCAGGAAACGGTCTCTACAAATGCCGTTAACGCTTCAGGAGAGTAACGCATGAACTATCTACTTTATCGATGGATACTATCTTTTAGATATCACATAAAACGATAAAATTGCCACCATTCCGTTATCCGGGCATCAAAGAAGGTTTGAGGTTATGCAACACGATACAGTCCAGCGCCGCTCGTTAGTAGAGCGAATTTTTCATGCCGTTTGTTTTGAAGGCATAGCCACCGCGATCCTTGCGCCGACTACCGCGTGGCTGATGCAGCGTTCAGTGCTGGAAATGGGCGGACTGACCATTATTCTGGCTACCACGGCGATGATCTGGAATATCATTTATAACGCCCTGTTTGACCGCTTATGGCCGTCGCATCGGGTAAAACGTACGGCTAAAGTTCGCGCCTTTCACGCCTTAGGCTTCGAGAGCGGGTTTATTGTGATCGGGGTGAGTATCGTGGCGTTCGTGCTGAACGTCAGCCTGCTTCAGGCATTCACGTTGGAAATAGGTTTCTTCCTGTTCTTCCTGCCGTACACCATGTTCTATAACTGGGCGTATGACACATTACGCGAGCGCATGATGAAGCGCCGCCAGCAGCGCGTTACTGCCTGATAATTCAATAAATAGTCGGAATTATCTTGATTCCGGCTATTCATCCATTCACCAGCCCGCTTGTTCACACTTCCCCCAGCCCCTCTCATTTGTGGTAAATTGCGCTTCTTTTTGTTTATTTTATAGTTGATACGTTCAAATAATGTCGAAAATTTGGTCAAAAGAAGAGACTCTCTGGAGCTTCGCACTATATGGGACTGCCGTCGGCGCAGGAACCCTCTTCCTCCCCATACAGCTGGGTTCTGCAGGCGCGGTGGTGCTGTTTATCACCGCCCTCGTGGCCTGGCCTTTAACCTACTGGCCACACAAGGCGCTGTGCCAGTTTATCCTGTCGTCAAAAACGTCAGCAGGCGAAGGCATCACCGGTGCAGTCACCCATTACTACGGCAAGAAGATCGGTAACCTGATCACCACTCTCTATTTTATTGCCTTCTTTGTCGTCGTGCTGATCTACGCCGTGGCGATAACCAATTCACTCACCGAACAACTGGCAAAACATATCGCCATCGATTTGCGTGTTCGCGTGCTGGTGAGTCTCGGCGTGGTGCTGGTACTAAACCTGATTTTTCTGATGGGCCGACAAGCCACCATTCGGGTTATGGGCTTTCTGGTATTCCCGCTCATCGCGTACTTTTTGTTCCTTTCGCTCTACCTGACCGGAAGCTGGCAGCCAACGCTACTCACCGGCCAGATGTCTTTCGATCAGGACACGCTTCATCAGGTTTGGATCTCTATTCCCGTGATGGTTTTCGCTTTTAGCCATACGCCAATTATCTCTACGTTCGCCATTGATCGACGTGAGAAATACGGCGAGCAGGCCATGGGTAAATGCAAAAAAATCATGAAGGTCGCCTACGTCATCATCTGCCTGAGCGTACTGTTTTTTGTCTTCAGCTGTTTGCTTTCGATTCCGACAAACTATATCGAAGACGCGAAAAATGAAGGCGTGACCATTCTGTCAGCGTTATCGATGATGCCAAACGCACCGGCATGGCTGTCGATTTCCGGGATTATTGTCGCCGTTGTGGCGATGTCAAAATCGTTCCTTGGCACCTACTTTGGCGTGATTGAAGGGGCAACAGAAGTGGTAAAAACGTCGCTGCATCAGGTGGGCGTGAAGAAAAGCCGGGCTTTTAACCGCGCCCTGTCCATTATGTTAGTTTCGGCCATTACGTTTATCGTCTGCTGCATTAATCCTAATGCGATTTCAATGATTTACGCCATTAGCGGGCCACTCATCGCCATGATTTTGTTTATCATGCCGACTCTCTCCACTTATCTGATACCGGCGTTAAAGCCGTACCGTTCAGTGGGTAATCTGATCACTCTGATTGTCGGGTTGCTGTGTGTATCTGTGATGTTTTTTGGCTAGAACGTATAGTTAACGGCTCATTCTCCTGAAATTGGGTGCGATGCCGCTCATTTAACGACTCAGTTTCAGAAAGTATCAACCTGTGTTAGCGGAAGTAATGAACATGCTATCTCAGAGAAAGGGTTCCGTTCACCTCATGTTCATTGTTTCTCTGAAGTACCGATTCCTGTGAACGTGCAAGGGAGGCTCACCGCCGCCTCCCTTGCAACCCAGGCTCCCGGCGGGAAAATCGTCGCTACGCGATTATTCGCCCCATCCCTGGGGCTCACCCCTTCGGGGCCAGCGCAAGCGCTGTTCAAAATTGCTCCCGGCAATTTTGTCATTCGTCTTATGCCGTCTGCCTGTCGGGTCGGGGCGGAGCCTGCGTCCATGCAGGCCGTCCCCTCTGTCCGCATCCCTGCGGACAGCCCCGGTCAGCCGTCAACAACTCATCGATTTTCAGCCGGACCGGAGTCATCGCTTCAACGCTCTGACTTCCAGTTAAATCTGTTTTGCTGTTTAAACAAAAAACGCAAATGGTCAGGTGTGGGCTGGTCCGGCTGAAAATTGCCGACGTGTTTCCGTAAGGCCGGGAGAGCCAGCATGGATGCTGGCTCAGGGCGCGCTTTGCAAGGACGCTACCTCGCGCCCGGCCCGGTAGCCTGGAGGAATGAGCGGAGGGGACCGCGGAGCGGCAATTTTCCCGCCGGGAGCCGGGATTGTAAAGGGCGTGGCGAAGAACGCCCTTTACACGTTCACGGGTATCGATGCTTCAGATAAATGACACTGCTGAGGTGAACGGAACCCTGAGCAAGAATCACATATTCACCCTACATGTTTAACTTGACGGTATTGAACGTGGATGAGCCGTTCAACTGACTTATTTGATATACGAATCCAGTACTTTCAGGACCACATCCAAATCTTCTTCGCGCTTTATTTCATCGCCCTGATGCACGATGTGCTCGGTCAGATGCCACTTAATCACCTCACGCATTAACCCGTTTACCGCACCGCGGATCGCCGCGATTTGCTGCAATACTGCCGCGCATTCATGCGGTTCATCCAGCATGGTTTTCAACGCCGCTACCTGCCCCTGAATCTTGCTGGTTCGGGCTTTCAGCTTTTGTTTGTCGCGGATCGTATGTGACATAGCTTTACCTTTTTAACGTCTTGCCGTAGCGACAATACCATCGACATTCTACTGGGGGGTAGTATTTCATACTGGGGGGGAGTAGAATCGGGCAAAATTAAACAACTAAGAATCATTCTCATGGGTGAGTTTTCTACACTTCTTCAGCAAGGCAATGCCTGGTTTTTCATTCCCAGCGCGATTTTATTGGGTGTGTTACACGGTCTGGAACCGGGACATTCGAAAACGATGATGGCGGCCTTTATTATTGCCATTAAAGGCACCATCAAACAGGCGGTGATGCTGGGGCTGGCGGCTACACTCTCGCATACCGCCGTGGTGTGGTTGATAGCACTGGGCGGGATGTATATCAGCAAAGCGTTTACCGCCCAGGCCGTTGAGCCCTGGCTGCAGTTTGTCTCGGCGATTATTATTCTCGGCACTGCATTCTGGATGTTCTGGCGCACCTGGCAGGGAGAGCAGAACTGGCTGGCCCGGACGCATCACGAGCATCACCATGATCATGACGATCATCATCATCACCACCATCATCATGACCACGATGATGATCATCACCATCATCACCACGAACACGATCATGACCATGCCGCGCTGGCAGGGCTGAGCGAGGGTTCAAAAGAGTATCAGGATGCCCACGAACGGGCGCATGCCACTGATATTCAGCGCCGCTTTGCGGGCAAAGAGGTCACCAACGGCCAAATATTACTGTTCGGCCTGACCGGCGGGCTTATCCCGTGCCCAGCCGCCATTACGGTGCTGCTGATATGCATCCAGCTCAAAGCCTTCACGCTGGGCGCGACTATGGTGCTGTGCTTCAGCCTAGGGCTGGCGTTGACGCTGGTGACGGTGGGTGTGGGCGCAGCAATCAGCGTACAGCAGGCGGCCAAACGCTGGAGTGGATTTAATACGCTGGCACGCAAAGCGCCTTATTTTTCCAGTGCGCTCATTGCGATGGTCGGCTTATATATGGGGATCCACGGCTATATGGGGATCGTCGGTTAACGAGCAGTGTGCGCAGCAGCAGTTGCCGCTGCGCGTAAATCCAGACTAGCTTGCGACATTCCCCCACACCAGTTGTCCTTTATGGAAGGTCGCGGTGCGGGGCGAGATGCGGGCAACCGCTTCTGCCGAACAGGAGGCATCCACCAGCACAAAGCTGGCTTCATCCTGCGCTTTCGGCCACACGCGTTCACTTTTATCGTTTAGCGGCAGCACATCGCCGGTGGCAAGAAACAGCGCGCGCGACAGGTTAAGCTCGTTGGGGCGAATATAGAGCTGCGCGTACAGATTCGCCTTCTCCAGCATGTCTCCCAGCCCGTACGGCGACCAGTGGTCAATCACGCTGTCGGTCCCGGTAATCACCTCCACGCCTTTGTCACGCAGTTGTTTGAGCGGCATATGCAGCGTGCCAATCGGCACCGTCGAGGCAATGGTAATCTGCTGAGCCGCCATACGAGTCGCCAGCGCGTCAACCTGCTGTTCGTTCAGCGTTGCCAGCGCGAAAGCGTGGCTGATGGTCAGTTTGCCCTTCAACTGCGGCGTTTTCTCTACCGTTTCCACCATGTAATTCACCGCCGCCACGCCCGCCGGGCTGGTTTCGTGCAGATGAATATCCACGCCTTTATCGTAATCCAGCGCAATCTGGAACATGGTGTCGAGGGATTTTTCCATCGCCCCGTCCACGCTGGTTGGGTCCAGACCGCCAACGTAATGCGCCCCCGCTTGCATCGCTTCACGCATCAGCGGTTCAGATTTTGATAACAGCAGGCCATGCTGCGGAAATGCCACGATTTCACAGGCAAAACCCGGCTGACGACGCGCCAACACCGCCTGCAAGTTTTCCAGGTTTTTCAGCCCGGAAACCGGTTCGATGTTGCAATGGCTGCGGGCGATCGAGGTACCTTTGGATTGCAGCAAATCGATAAGCTTTTCCGCGCGCTCCTGGGTGTAAGGCTGGAGTTCAGGCAGCAGCTTTTGCTCCAGGCGGATCATATCCTGAATAGTGGTGCCAGCCGGACGGTTCAGTGAGCGCCACGGACCGCCATAAAAGGTTTTATCCAGGTGGATGTGCATGTCGCGCATAGCGGGCAGCATCAGCTTGCCGCCCGCATCGTAGTACGGCAGTGTCGCATCCGAATGCTGCTTATTCTCGCGCAACGCAACGATTTTTCCGTCCTGGATTTCGATGGTTTGCAGCGCGGTACGGGTATGGACTGCCACCGCGTTTTCGTAATCAAACCCTGCTTCCAGCAGAACGTTGTCCAGGTAATAGTGTTTATCGTTAATCGTCATTGTGCTCTTCGACCCGCAGGTGTTCCCGACAGAATTAGCAGCATACGCGACCGGGGCCACCGCGCCAAACAGCGCGGCAGCGGTCACCATTTTTCCGCTCTGGCTTAAAAATTCGCGGCGGCTGTTACTTTCTTTCATTCGCATCTCCTCTCAGGAATGGACAATGTGGGTACCCGTTTCGCCGCGGAGTGCGGCGGGCAGACATTCCGGCGTGGTGATGATTACCCGCTTACCTCCGCGTGCCAGGAATGTCAGGCTGGCAACGATTTTGGGTAGCATGCTGCCCGGCGGGAAATGACCTTCCTGCATGTAGCGGGTCATCGTGGCGACATCCACCGTATCCAGCGCCTGCTGCTCAGGTTTGCCAAAGTGAATACACACTTTCTCAACACCGGTGGTGATCACCAGAATGTCGGCGTGAATCTCCTGGGCCAGCAGCGCCGTGGAGAGATCTTTATCAATCACCGCGTCCACGCTCTGGTAATCACCTTGCTCACCACGCACCACCGGGATCCCGCCGCCGCCCGCGCCAATCACCACAAAGCCTTGCCGGGTTAGCGTCTTAATCGCCTCCGCTTCAACGATGCGCTTCGGCTCTGGCGAAGCGACCACCCGACGGTAGCCGCGCCCGGAATCCTCCACAAAGCGCCAGCCGGGATTGACCCGCAGTAGTTCATCGCGCTGGGCTGCGCTAAAGAACGCCCCGATAGGTTTGGTTGGATTCGCGAAGCCCGGATCGTTTTTATCGACCTCCACCTGGGTCACCACGGTGACCGCTTTCTGCTCGCCGCGCCGCGCCAGACGATTGTTCAGCGCTTGTTGGATCAGATAACCGATGCCGCCCTGGGTATCGGCGACACAGTTTGCCAACGGGGTCAACGGCAAACCTTCACGCTCATGCGCGATTTCCGCCCGTCGCAGATCCAGCCCCACCTGCGGTCCGTTACCGTGCGTCAGCACAATGTTGTAGTCCGATGCCAGCATCTCCAGCACCGTATCCGCCACCGCTTTCACCGCTTCAGCCTGGTGCGCAATCGACTGGCTGGCGTTATCTTTGATAATGCTGTTGCCGCCAATGGCAACGACCACAAGTTCTTTCATAGTGTCATCTTCCGCTTGCAGGCGATTCAGGTGGATTTTGTCGGTTGCTGCTCAGGCGCAGTCACCGCTTCACGGCTGTCGAGCACGTGCTTGAGGACAAACATGCCGCTCATCATCAGGTAGGCCAGCACAAACATCATCGAGCTGCCCTCTGCAAAGCCGACCGCCGGGGAGTGGATCACGCCAAACAGCGACAGCAGTGCGCCAAAGGCGGCGGCAATCGCCCCACGCAATGGCTTATTCATAATGGCGAAGATGGCGACACAGCCCCACAGCATGCTGGCCAGCGGCGCGCCGCTTCCCAGATGCACCAGCCCGTCGTAATAGACGCCTTTGCTGTGCAGCAGGTCGCTACCGAGCTTACCGGCTGACGTACCAGCCGCGCCCATCACGCTATTAACGATGGTTAGCGCCCAGTTAGCGATCCACGGGAACAGACAGATGAAGATAACGGGAACCTCGACTTTGGGCGTTTCTCGCACCACCTGGTTGGCGGTCACCACGCCGATAAACACCAAAATCGGCACTATCGCGGTCATCGGAATAATGGCGAGCATAAACGCCCCCAGACCAAACAGCGGTACCAGGAACATGGTGATGCCTGAAGCGAGGGTGTAACCAATGCTGGCGCCCATCGCCTTCCAGCCTGCATGGCCGACATACACGGTCACCGGGAACGGGTTGCCCAGCATGCAACCGAGCATGGAGGCAAAACCGTTCGCCATCATGACCTTACGGGTGTTGTACTCATCGCCTGCGGCGTGCGCGCTTTCTATGTTTTCGAGGTCAAAAATGTAGTTCGCCAGACCCAGAGGCACCGCAGACGCCAGATACGGCAGCGCGTGCGGCAACCCTTGCAGGAAGCTGTCGACATGAATTTCCGGCGGGTTAAAGCCAAAAGAAGACATCGACGCTTTAATCGCTTCCGGGCTTTGCAAACCCGAGATCCACGCCAGGGCCGTCCCGGCAATCAGCAGCAGCAAACCGGTAGGAATGCGGGCAAAAATCGGCTTCTTACCGAACCAGTTAATAAAGATCAGCAGCAGGACGATGAAAGAAACGGTTGGCGCTTCAAATGCCTGCAGCATTGGGTTCATCGCCAACAGCAGCAGGCCCAGGCCGGATAAACAAGAGAGCAGTACCGTTCGTGGGATCATCTTGCGGATGGTCTCGCCCAGGAAGGAGCCGCCCACCAGGATTAACGCTTCCACAAAGCACCATACCAGCGCAATCTGGATGGCGAAGTTGGCATCTTTGGTTTGCTGATAAACCGGCATCAGCACCAGGAAGGTCACGGTAAAGATCGACGGTGCGCTCGGCCCGGACGGCAGCGCCGTTACGTCATTACGTCCGGTATGTTTTGCCATTTGCAGGCCAAACCAGGCGTAGCAGACGCTGGCCACCAGCACCGCCAGGCCAAAGGCAGGCGCAATGCGGCCATAGACTATTTCGGTTGGGATCCCGACGACAAAAATGAGCAGCCCCATCATTGTCAGCAGGTTCGTCAGGTTGTTGGTCATCAGCCCAAAGTAAGCCGCCCAGTCACCACGTTTCCATTCTAGTTTTATGCTGTTCATGGAATATCCTTAACAGGTTAAGCATCGTTTGCGATCGCGGAGATCGCCCAGCCCTGCAGGTAAGCAACGTTTTGCGCTTTGCTACTGTGGGGCTAACGCCGTTAGCCCCGGTTGTTGTTATTAGCAGTAGCGGTCACGCCAGTTGAGGATCGCCTTTTCAAAACAGGCGAACGGCGGGTGAACGATTCCGGCGCCGATCATGCCGATCCCCGCATCTTTGTGCGCAATGGCGGTGTTGATCACTGGCAAAATGCCGGTGCTGCCCACGCGCGTAATGTCGATAGCAGTCGGTACGCCCATAAAACCGAGCAGCGGAATGGTAACGTTGGGGTTTTCACCGAGGGTGATTTCGCGCATCTGGCGAGAGAAATCGACCGCCTCCTCGACCGTACCGCCGACCAGCGCCACAATGGCAGGCGCCGTCGCCATGGCAAAACCGCCAATGCCATAGGTTTCGGTAATCGCGCTATCGCCAATATCGCGCCCGGAATCTTCCGGCTTATAGCCCGCGAACATTGGGCCAATCACCTGCTGCGCCGGACCGGTAAACCATTGCCCCGGCAACCCGCTGACGCGCAGACCGAACTCGACGCCGTTACGCGCCATCGTCGTGACCACGGTGCTGTATTCAATGCCGTGTGCGGCGTCCATCGCGGCTTTACACATCGCCATCCAGGTCGGCCCGGAGAAGTAATCACTGCTGAGGACGAACTCGAATACCTCGCGCTGCTGCTCAACCGGATAACCGGTCTGGATGATCCACGGCGTTAGCGCCTGAATCAGTAGCGCCGTCCCGGCGTTGTTACGGTTATGGCATTCATCGCCCATGTGCAACGCCTGCGCCAGCATCAGACGCAGATCGATTTCACCCGCCAGTTTCATGGCATCACGCAGCATCGGTCCCATCACATCGCGCATCCAGTTCAGGCGATCGATAACGCTCTGATCGTTCGCCCCCATGCGCAGGATCTTCGCCATCTGCTCGCTCATATTGGTATATGCGCGGTTGCCGTAGGTTTTGTTCTCCACGATGTGCATAAACATCGACGCCGACGTCACACCCGCCATCGAGCCAACACAGTCATGCTCGTGGCACGGAGAGAAGATGATCTCCCCCGAGGCGGCCAGTTCGGCGGCTTCATCAAGATCTTTCGCCAGCCCTTCAAACACCAGCGCCCCGGTTACCGCGCCCTTCATCGCGCCGCACATTTTTTCCCAGCGGATCGGCGGGCCGGCGTGCAAAATGGTGTTGCGGGTCATGCCCGGCACCACGTTGATGGCCTGGTCATAACCAATCAGCACCGGATGCGACTGGATGATGCGCTCCAGCGCCTGCTGGTTAGCGGCCGCGATTTTGTCCGCCAGCGGCGAATCAGCAATGTCGTCCAGCGCCGCGACCACCTGCATGTTGCCCTGGCCCGGCGGCGTCCAGTCAAGCTGGGTTACCGGTACGTTCTGCTTTTTCAGGTCATCGCTGAACATCGCGATGCCGACGTTAATCACGTTCAGCGGCTGGTTAAACAGTGTCTGGCTCATCAGGCTTCCTCCCCTTTACAGATAAATTCACGCGCCAGCAATCCGGTGTTGGTACTACTGCTCGCCCAGATAACCCCGGCATCGGTCAGCATCTGGCACTGTTTTTCCAGCGACGGCGTATCGAGATCGGTTCCCAGTACATAGCCGAGGATTTCCAGAGGACGACCCTCTGCGGCGGCGATCGCTTTGGCTTCAACGATCGCGTCCAGCATCACCCCGACCGGATCTTCATGCGATCCAAATCCAAGCACGAAATCCATCACGATCACGCCCACTTCAGGATCGCGCGCCTCCTGCAGCAGACGACTGATACGGTTGGTGGGATCGATCATCGGGTGTGGTTTACCGTTGGTAAAATCGTCATCACCGAAATCAAGGAAGGTATGCGCCACGCTGCGGTTGAGATCTTTCAGGCGGAACGCCGGATCGGGGTGAATGTTGCTGTAAACCTGCGCGTGTTTTTCCATGGCGGCAAACATCGCCTCATCACACAACGTGCCGCCGCAGAATAAGCCACGGATGTACTTTTGCTGCGGGGTCAGGCGGGCGCGGACCTCTTCAATCAGCGGCCAGTTGAGCGGATGCAGGTCCAGGCTCTCTTTTTTCACGCCGGTCAGCAGCACCGCTTTCAGCGCCGCTTCTTTGGTACCGCGTGCAAACTGCAGACCTTTTTCATCCGCAGGCGCGGCTTCGCGTCCGAGGAAGCACACCACGACTGGCTTTTGGCAGGCGCGCGCACGCTCCAGCACCTTGCGCGCCACCGCTGGGGCAGGAGGTTTAGAGATAAGCGCAATGATTTCGGTTTGCGGATCGGCTTCCAGCATGCCAATCGCATCAAGCATCATCAGGCCGCCAATCTTCTCACTCAGATCGCGACCACCGGTGCCAATCAGTTGGGAAATCCCGCCGCCAAATTCATGAATGCGCACGCTCAGTTCCTGGCTGCCGGTGCCGGATGCGCCCACAATCCCAATGTTGCCGCGACGTACCGCGTTGCCAAAGCACAGCGCCGCGCCGTTAATAATGGCGGTTCCGCAGTCTGGCCCCATCATCAACAGCCCCTTTTCGTGCGCCAGCTGTTTTAGCGCCAGTTCATCCTCAAGAGAAACGTTGTCAGAAAACAGCATCACATTGAGGTTATTTTGCAGCGCCTGACGCGCTTCACGCGCCGCAAACAAACCGTTGACCGAGATCACCGCCAGATTGCTGTCAGGAACATGCTTTTTCGCGCTGGCGAGCGTGGCATAGCGCGCTTCATGCTGGCCGCCCTGCTCTTTATGCGTAAACAGATCTTCAATTGCGACCAATGTCTGGTCGTTCGCCGCCTCGCTGGTGCCTTTAATGACAATCATCAGGTCGCCACTTTTCGCCTCTTCCAGTTCAGGCGTCAGCAGGCCGAGATTCTTCAGCACGCCCTTGTTCATTTCCGTAGCCATCGCCACGAATGCCTGCTCAACGCCATCGAGCTTATTGGCGCGTGTGGAGATAGACATCAGTGAAACGGAATCAAAATACGTGTTCTTTTTAACAACTATCCTGATCGACATAATTCCCTCCGGACCTGTGGCTCAGGGCGCAGGCGTCCGCCATGCCATACAGCATGTCGCAGCCAGAACTTGAGCCGATATTTTTAATGTCAGTAATATATTGCGTAGAAACGGGTTGTTGCTCAGTAATAATATGCTGCAGCAGCCGCACGACGCTTTCCCGATAACGTTGATGCAAAGCTTCTTCGAGCGTTATTTTGCTAAGTAGCGTCGTATTATTTCCGGCGCATTGTAATGCTGCTAAAAAATCTCCACGATATTTCTCCAGCGGATGTCCTGGGATTAATAAAATGGCACTTAAGCCCACTAAATAATCATCGGATGATGGCGTCAGGCCAATTCCCAGACCAATTAAATGGCTGGCCGCTGTTGAAATATTTACTCCCGTATATAGCGCCGCTATTAGTGTTTGTCGGCGGTTGAGTAACTGACGGGTGATTTCCTGATAAAACGGGTTGTCCCCCTGATACAAAAATAATGTGTCGTCGCTGCTTAACTGTTGGCGGATTACCTCTTCCCAGCGCTGCCAGCGGACTGCGGCGAGGGTGACTGTATCTGCCGTCCACTGTGGTATGCGCCACGGCAGGCAACCAGAGGTCTCTATCCATTTATCTTTGCCAACGGCTATCCCCGACTCGGTAAATCTGACCTGCTCACCGGGGAGAAACAGGTTCGCGCAATGCGTCAGCGCCAGCCGACAGCTATTAGGCGCGTTATCACAACCTTCACTCAGCAACGTCAACAGTCGCTGCTGGTCAGGTATCAACAGGTTCACCGCGCGGGAAAAAACCTGTTCAACTTGCCCCGTCCCCCGGAAAGCGAGAAACGCGCTATCTGCGGTTAGCGCCTGTACGCATCGCCGTGATGGCGTAGCGATAGCGGCGCTCCTCTGTCAGGCTCCGGCGGCAATCAGCAGCTCGGCAATTTCGTGATAACCTTTCTCCCGCGCCAGTTCCAGCGGGGTTTTACCGTATTTATCCGTCATATGCGGGTTTGCGCCATGGTCAAGTAGCAGCTTGACGATCTCCTGCTGCTTCGCGCCGCCATCATTAAGCACAATGGCTTCCAGAAGCGGCGTCCAGCCCACGAAGTTGGTATGGTTGACATTGATATCGGTACGCAGCAGCAGCTCGCGCACGATCTCCACATGACCTTTTTCACTGGCTGGCGTAATGCCTACGCCGCCAAAACGACTCAGGCAGTTAAGGTCGGGGTTAGCAGGTAATACGGTACGCAGCAGCGTTAAATCGTTAGTCAGGCAGCTAATCAGGAAAGGATTAAAACAGGTTTGGTCCTGTTTATTAATATCGGCACCGGCGGCAATCAATAAAGAAACACAGTCATAATGCTTATTCAGGCTGGCAATAATAATGGCGGTACGTCCCTGGCGATTCGTGGCATTAATATCCACATTTTTTGCCAGACAGGATTTTAATCCATCGGCATTACCTTGTTCTGCCGCCAGCAGAAATTCAGTAATGAGTTCGTTCTCTGACATAATTGCTCTCCTGCAGTTTTTTAGACTTTCTAAATATCCGATAAGCTGAGAATAGCAACAGAGTGTAGAGAATAACATCCGCTTAAATTTCATTCATCGTAAGCGCGTCAATTATTGAATAAAATTTAACAATGAGAGCAAAGCGTGCTGTAGTGCAATCTTTCCCTTATGGCTGGGGCGTTTTTTGCCACTCATGAATAGTCGGGTAAAACAAGCGGTATGCTGCGCGGATAGCGGCCTGCAATTAATATGCAGAAGTGTGATTGCCTTCAAATCAAATGTAAAACTAGTGTTAAATTCTGTTCAAAACTGATTGCTCTGTATAAGGATTACAAATACATTCAACAATCATTATGTGGCGGGGCGTGTTGGTAGCCTGAGGGGAGAAAAGATGAATTCCATTTTTACCGAGGAAAATCTGCTGGCATTTACTATGGCAGCCCGCTACAGCAGCTTCAGCAAAGCTGCGGAGGAGCTGGGCTTAACCACATCGGCTATTAGCTACACCATTAAGCGCATGGAGATGGGGCTCGACGTAGTGCTGTTTACGCGTAGCACCCGAAGCATTGAGTTGACCGAGTCTGGTCGCTATCTGTTTCGCAAGGCCTCCGACCTGCTCAACGACTTCCACGCGATTAAGCGCAGCATTGATACCATCGCTCAGGGCATTGAAGCCCGGGTGCGCATCTGTATTAACCAGTTGTTGTACACCCCACAGCATACGGCGCGGCTGCTGCAGGTACTCAAGAAACAGTTCCCTACCTGCCAGATAACCGTCACCACCGAGGTCTATAACGGCGTCTGGGATTCGATTATCAACAATCTTGCCAATATCGCCATTGGCGCGCCCGATACGTTACTGGACGGCGGCGGGATTGATTATACCGAGATCGGCGCGATTCGCTGGTCGTTTGCCATTGCCCCGGATCATCCGTTGGCTTTTATGCCTGAACCGATTTCTGAGAGCCAGTTGCGTTTGTATCCGAACATTATGGTGGAAGACACCGCCCACACCATTAACAAAAAGGTCGGGTGGCTATTACACGGTCAGGAGTCGATTCTGGTTCCAGATTTTAATACCAAATGTCAGTGCCAAATTCTGGGCGAAGGCATCGGTTTTTTACCGGATTATATGGTGCGCGAAGCGATGGAAAAGTCGCTGCTGGTCACGCGACAGATCCACAATCCGCGTCAGGATTCACGGATGCTGCTGGCAACCCAGCATTCGGCAACCGGTCGAGTCACACAGTGGATTAAAAAAGAGTTTGGCCCGCAAGGGGTACTGACGGGCATTTATCAGGATTTGTTGCATCGGGAGTGATATGCCGGATAAGGCTATCCGGCGGAAATCAGACTTCAGGCGCGAATATCGTCGTACTCGCGGGTTTTATCAAATTCATGTTTGGCAAACGGACACAGCGGAATCACTTTGCGATTTTCAGCGCGCATTTTCTCCACCACCTTCGCCACCAGTTGTTTGCCGACGCCCTGACCTTTCAGACTGGGGTCAACATCGGTATGTTCAATGATGCTCAGGTGCTCGCCCGTCGGCACAAAGACAATCTCGGCAACCTGATTGCCTTCAGCATCGTTGACATAAAATTTGTTGTGGCCTGCAAGAATTTCCATGGTTCCCTCATTTATTTCTGGCGATATTTCAGCGCACCGCTTGGACAGGTATCGATGACCTTAATAACCGTCGCGACATCCACTTCATCGGGGATTATCCAGGGTTTGCGTTTCAGATTAAAAAGCTTCGCGCTTCCCCGCACGCAGTTTCCTGAATGCTGACATATCGCCGTGTTGAAGTAGACGTCAATCTTCTCGCCGGTATAGGCCCGGTAACCTGCCTCCAGTAGTTCCTTTTCCACGACATTACCTCGCATTTTTATTGTCTGAGTCTAATCATAGACCGATGCGAGGCTGAAGGAAGTGGCGGGTAGCAGAAATATCACTCGGGCCTTTTCTGTAACAATGGCTCCCGCTCCGGCGGCAAATATTCCAGCATTGCAGGCGTCGGCGGCGGCAGGCGGTTATCGGCGATGTGCTTGTCCACATCGATATGACTGATTTCGCCATTCTCATGGTGATGGACCGTCAGCACCCTCGCTTTGTTCAACTCTGTAACCAGTTCACGGGTAATACGTAAACTTTCCGCCAGCTCATGGTCTTCCAGTCCTGGTCTGCGACTGCGACGCTCCACCCGAAAACGAAACTGGTTGTATTTCGCCCAGCCGATCAGCACCAGTCCGTTGACCAGCGCGACAAGGATGTAAAACGTGACCGTATCCAGCGTGGTGAAAAAGGGACGCACGCCCATATACGGTGAATGCGCCAGGGCCGTAATCAGCCCTTTGTAGATTAAGTATAAAAATCCAACCCAGGCAAAAATCGTTAACAGAACGTCAATGATGCGCGGCAGCAGACGCCGCTCCGTAAAGATCAGCGGCTGACTCATGATTCGATCCTCCCTATTCCACGGTCAGGACTCACCCAGCGCGCCCTGCCGCGTTTGCGTTTGAGCATCACTTTCGGGAATGACACCAACGTGGTAAACAGGCTCAACAGCCAGTACACCACCGGGAACCAGATTATCCAGAACAATGAAGCGCCAATGCCTTTTTCATAGCGTCGTTCAATCATCAGGCTTATCGCAAACTGTATTAAGCAGACCACGCCGAGAATAAGTCCGGTAAAGGCTGGCGGGAACAGATGTTGAACATACAGCGAGTCCGGCATCGGGATCATCAGTCCCAGCAGGAACAGCACGATACTGATCGCATAGGCAAATGCCCACGTGGTAGAAAAGCAGAACTCGAAAAATAGCGGCCACATGCGGCGGAACTCCCACGACCACAGACGGCGCATGTTAACAATAAACACCTCCGCCCCGCCTTGCGCCCAGCGCAGGCGCTGCTTCCACAGCCCTCTTAACGTTTCAGGCATCAGGATCCAGCACAGCGCGCGCGGCTCAAAGAATATCGACCAATGGCGCAATTGCAGCTTCCAACTGATATCGATGTCTTCGGTGATCATGTCCGGGCTCCAGTACCCCACCTCGGCCAGCGCGCGACGACGAAACGCCGCAACTACGCCAGAGACGCTAAAGATCTGACCATAGACTCGTTGAGTACGCTTAATTAAGCCGATAATGGAAGAGAACTCACCGACCTGCACACGACCGATTAGCGTGGAACGGGTGCGAATACGCGGGTTGCCGGTTACCGCCCCAACGCGTGGGAACTGGATCAGCGGAGCGACCAGATACGCCACGGCATCGCGATCCAGTAACGCATCGCCATCAATACACACCAGGTAATCGCTGCGCGCAGCGGCCGCGCCCGTTTTGAGCGCCAGCGCTTTGCCCTGGTTTTCAGCCAGATGAATGACGCGCAGGCTGGGGTACTCAATCGCCAACTGTTCCAGAACATCGTGCGTATCGTCCGTTGAACCGTCGTTAATGGCAATCACTTCGATATTCTTGTAGCGCTGTGCCATCGCAGCGCCGATGGTTTCCCGCGCGTTGATCCCTTCGTTAAAGCAGGGGATCAAAATGGAAACCAGCGGATTTCCCTCCAGCATCGGTGGCGGTGTATCGTCTCCCCATTTCCAGTGACGCTCACGATAAAACCAGAAATAGACCCCGCCGCTTATCCATAATGCAGACATGAATAAAGGCCAGAAGAAGACGAAGTTCAACATGACTTCACCTGTAAAGATGACAGCCACGCCAAACGGCAGGCTGAACATCAGGCAAAGTATCAGGAAAGCAATAATGCGATCGGTCATTTTTGCGGGTACCAGTATGAGGAGAACGTCGAGCGAATCTCTGACATCTCAGGTTTGTCGCTGATGAAATCATCCGGATAATAGCCGTAGTTACCTGCACCACTTAGTTTCAGTTGGCGCATCCATTCGGCTATTTGTTTTCCACTGATTTCTGCCTCGTCCCCGGATTTACGCCAGTCTCGTGCCTGCAGTTCAAACACGGTTTTGTCCAGCGCGCCGGGCGTTTGTGCAACGGCATTGACTAATCTGTCGAGCCAGGCATTGGCATCATTAGCCGGGATCTGCTCCATGAATGGCATCGCCATGGGTGCCGTCCAGTCATAGGTATTGAGGAAATCATTCAGGTTTTGCGCAAACCAGGCTTCGCTTTCAGGCTCCAGTACCGGCATGGCGTATATATTGCGGGCAGTTTGCACCTGCGGACCGCGAATATTGCGTACCGATTGCGTCAGTTGCTTAGTAAAGTCGATCAGCATCTTACTTTTCAGGCGCGTCCAGCGTTCGAAGGTTTGAGGGTTGCTACGGATTTGCTCAATACTTCCCGGAAGCCCTGCGGCGCGGTAGGCGGCTAACGCCTCCGGTGACGCATCTTCAAAGTCCGTCAGGAAAGCATCGTCGTGGAACAAAATCCCTTTGAAGCTGGCATGCTTCGCCAGGTCTTCATAGATTTCAGTGATACGTTTACGCGCTTCGCTGTCCCAGGGAGACAGACGCACATAGTTCTCGTGATTGATCGCAGTGCGTCCTGTTTTCGGATCCCATGCCGTCACGCGTGGAATGGAAGCATCGAGGTCGAAAGCCAGTACCGGCATCCAGGCATATACCGTCACCCCGGCCCGCGTTTGTAACTGCCAGGAGATATAGTTAAAGAGATCGGCACGCATCGGCAGCCAGCGGTTAGGGAAATAGAGTTCGCGAATATTCCCGTCGCCTTTAGGATCGGCGTACGCCTGCAGGAAGACATGAGAAATGCGCATGTCATAAACACGCTGGATCAGCTTGTCGATGTTTCGCTTCTGCTGGGCAGGATCTTTGTCATACACGTAATCCAGATCGACGTGCATCACACGCATCGTTTGTGGTTCACGTACCTGAGCGACCTGACTGGCAAAGCGCTTGAGAGACGGGTTATCAGAGATCAGTACGCGCGGGATATCATCAAGAAACGCAGCGTTCGCCAGCCCTTCATTGAGCGTAAAGGCCATCTTATAGCCATGTTCTTTGGCCAGCTTTAAGGTGGTGCCGTTAGCCGCACCATAAGGCCACACCCACGCGCGCGGCGATTTCCCGGTTACCGATTTAATCTTATTGGTGATCAGCGAGATATCAGTATTAATGCGACGATTGTACTGTTCGTCGGTTTCGTAAGTCCCTGTTTTCTTATCGAAAAGGCGATTCGCCACCGCAGGTTCTTTGCTTCCTTGCGGGTTCGCCTCAGCGCCGAAATGCGAGTTCCAGGTGTGCGCCCCCACTTCCACCAACGGCGATTTGCCCATTTCCTCGACCATCTTCCAGGTGGCAAATTTATCTCGCGCCGTCATTAAGCCGCCAAAATCGACTTTTTTATTGGCTGGAGAATCAACCCAACTGCCCACAGGAGCCCAGAGCGCAGGCCAGTTGTAGGCTTTCAGCAGCGGCCAGACGCGGGTATAAAAACTGCTGTATCCGTCGTCAAAGGTGAGTAAGACCGCTTTTTCCGGCAACACAATTTTACCGTCATGAGCGTCCAGAATTTGCTGCACGCTAATCGGGTTATAGCCATTATCACGCAACCAAGCCATTTGGTCGCTCAACGCGCTGGTGCGCACGGAGAGGTAGCGCTGGTCGGCGGCGCCATCCTCAACATCATGATAGCCGAGCACCAGGAAGCTGTTTTTCGGCCATGGATGATCTGCCGTCAACGGCGTTCTCTCTGCGGGAGGAACATAGCGAGGCGTTGTATTGTGCGCGCTACTGCACGCGGTAATCATCAACCAGCCAGCGATTAATGCGCTAAGCCACAGGCATCTTTTCAGCATGAACAATCCTTAAAACCTGACATTTAAATCGAAAGCGAGGGAGATATTCCGCTCACGTTTACCGTCATAGGGGCGTTTATCCCAAACCAGCATCACCCCGCCATCTACGACGTTGTTCCATTTGAGCCGTTGTCCATATCCCACCTGAACGATAGCGCCAACGTCTTCCCCTTGCTGCCAGTAGCCACCCACTCCGGCTATGCCTTGCTGGGTCCACACGGTGTCATAATGGCGGTAGAGAACCTGTTCCGCGCTCAGGCCTGGCACAACGGAAAAATCACTCTTAGGGTTGTAATACGGCACATTCTCTTTAGTGTTGGTGCTCCCACCGATACCCGGGGTAAAGTCCAGCGTAAAGCGCGGCGTGGTCCACATGCGCTCTTTTCCGCTCAGCCCATATTCGATGCGATCGTTACCATCCGAGAAATGTGATGCGGCAAACGACAATTGGTATTCACGTCGTTCGTTTTGATACCAGCGAACAAACAAATCGCCGCTGTTGGCATACACGCCGCTACGCAGCGCGCGCAGTGGCGTGTTGCGCGAAAGACGCTCGGCCGAACCGCCCACGCGCCAGTTATCGTTGAAATCATGCCAGGCGGAAAGACGACCGCCGATTTTCTGCCCATCGCCATAATTTCGGCCAGATACTTCCATTTCGGCCCAGTAATCACGGGAAGTCCATTCCGCACCTGCCGCCAGATCGCGGCTAATCCCTTTCCCTTCCTCAAACTCGCCGGTCGCGAAGTTGAATCCGGTAAACAGTCGCCAGTTGTCATTAATTGGCGGGCTGTAAATGGCCGTGTTGATGTTGAAATCATTCTTACCGCTGACCGGGCTATCGGACGAGATCCCCTGCGTGCCGCTAATACGTACTTCCGACATTTTATGCACATCACGTATGCGTGCGAGGCGCAGGGTCGCTTCATCATCCGGACTGCGAGCAATAACGTCATCCGTCAGTTCATCGGCCTGCTTCCACTCCTGGAGATCCAGCGCCACATAGGCCTGCTGACGCTCCAGTTCCAGGTTACTGGGCTCAATCACTTCCGCCAGTTTAAGCTCTTTCTCCGCCGCATGCGGCAGTCCACGGGCTTCAAGAACAGAAGCATAGGATATGCGCAGCCCTTGGTTACCCGAGCCTGTTCGCGCCAGATGCTCTGCGAGTTTTTCTGCCTCCGGCAGTTCATTGGCAGCGATATGATATTGCGTCAGCAGCGACTGTCCCAGCAGCCAGTTATCGTTTGGCTGCGGCGTTGGCGAACCATAGATGCGTCGCAGATATGGGCTGTCTTTAATTAACGCATCGACCTGTTTTTTAGCTGCATCAAAGTTTTCATTATCGATGTGCGCGTAGAACAGATCCTGTTGATCCTCAGGACCGAGCGGCGTAACCGGAATCGGTCCGTTCGGATAGTAGATGCTCATCAGCATCGCTTCGGTTTTTTCCGGCTGCCGTTCGCTTAACCATGCCGATGCTACCCAGCGTTTTGCGTAGTTTGGCACCTCGCCGCTCGCAGACAGCGATTCGTATTCACTAATCACTTCAGAAGTGCGTTTACGGACCAGCAAGGCGCCCATGCGGTCAATTCTGGCCCGACGGACATCATTCTGCGCAGAAGGCTCATCTTTCCAGGCAGTCAGCAACTGGTCATAACGGGCTAGCGCTTTATCAGCCACGATAAAACGCTCTTCTTCATTACGCGCAGAGGTATAAGAGGAACGTACCATTTCAGCCGCCGCATCAAGCTCAAGGCGACGCTTCACCGGATCGGCAGTTGGTACCACCTCTGCCATATTTAAGGCGGGCCCGGAAACGCGGTTTGCTGACAGCGCAGACAGCAATGTGGATTTTGCATTTTTGTTGCCTGGATCGACGTCATCCGCCTGGCTGGCAACTAACAATGCATCCCAGTTTTTTCCCTGCGAATGGTAGACATAGGCAAGTAGCGCATCAGAATCAGCCCCGGGATGCGCCTGCGCCCATTTATTCGCTTCAGTAAGGGCTTGCTGATTGTAGCGAGCATCCGCCAACGTCATTATCCAGCCGGTACGTACATCTACGTTATCAGGCTCTTCCTGTAAAACGCTTTCCCAGATGGCTAAAGAATCATTCCAGTTCTTCTGGTTGCGATATGCTCGTGCAGCGGCGACTTTGCCCCGGGCAGGTACATTCATCTGTCCACGATACTGCTGCCAGATTTCAATTGTGGTTTTATCGTTGTTATCGACCCAACTGGAAACTTGCAGCCAGTCGGCAACCTGATTTGGCGTTAGCGCGCTTTTCTTTCCCTGATCCTCAAGGAAACGTAATAGCGGTGCGCTATTACCTCCCCGCGCTTCAATAACCAAAGCGTCATAATCTGATACCGCCGCAGAGATTGGCATCGGGAAAAGAATGCTTGCCGTAAATAAACAGCTTACAGACTTAAAACGTTTAATGAAGTTGGCATGTCGACGCATACTTAACATATCTGCCCTTATATCTTACATCATAGTGAAAATAAGCGTTTTCAATAAGTTACAGTCAATCCCTGACGGTTGCCGACCATGTAAGACGCACTGCCGCTTATTTCGTAATAGGGTTATGAAGCAATTAATTCTTTCGTCTTATTGACTACCCGTGCCTCGTCCTCTAATCATTGGAAAGAAGGCATAAACTCGAGAATTTTATCACTCAGCGTAGTTCGTGGCTATGTAATAAGATAATGCTTAGGCAAAAAAAGAATTTTAGACTAAGTTATTCTAATACTCTTGGGATTGAATTCTGGATTTAGATTAATTTCCCGTGGAGAAGTCATGTGACGATGTTAACTATTGCCGGATGACATAACTACCCTCTGTAACTGTTTGCATGGTAACTATTTGGTATGAATAGAGAAAGTTCTGATAACAGGTACTCAGATAACAAGATAAGCACTATAACGTATTTTTAGGTTGCAGGCAGTGTTGATGAAATAAAATTAAGGGTACAGCCGCAATAATAATTAGGTACAGTGATAATATTATGATATTAAAGTACTTTATTAATTTATGATTGAACGTTAGTATTTTCCCATCCGCCAATGTCGGTGTGGGAAATTATCAGTTTTCCTATTTAATATTTTTATTTATCACCCTGACTTGCTATCGTCAGCATCAGCCATAATCAATTCCTTACCCTTACAATTAACAAGCCTAATTTCATTATGAACAGCTGATTGAAGCATAACTTTTTGCGCTTACCTTCCCTTCAGACTTTCAGGTAATCTGAAAAAAGACGCCAATGGGAGCAGGTCTAATGAAAATCGTTAATGCAGAAGAAAAACACATCCCCGCCATACGCGATATCTATGCACACCACGTTATTCACGGTACTGGCAGCTTTGAAACCACCCCACCGGATACCCACGAAATGCTGGCTCGTCTGGAAAAAATTCATAGTCTGGGGCTGCCGTGGGTTGTCGCCCTGCAGGAAGACAAGGTCATCGGATATTGTTATCTCACTCGTTATCGTGAACGCTACGCTTACCGCTATACCCTCGAAGATTCGATTTACATTGACCCGGCGGCACAGCGTCAAGGGGCGGGAAGTGCGTTACTGCGCCATGTTATTGACTGGGCCGAAACGCACGGCTATCGACAATTAATTGCCATGGTCGGCGACAGCAATAATCAGGGATCGTTAAAAGTTCATCAGCAGGTCGGATTTACAGAAATAGGCACGCTGAAAAACGTTGGCTTCAAGCATGGTCGCTGGCTGGATACTGTTTTGCTGCAACGCGCTCTGGGGGAAGGGAACAGTACACTACCAGCGGATGTCGATGCTGCTATTTAACTTTTCTAAGGGATGACTTCAGGAAAAGGAAATCTGGAGCGGGCGAAGGGCTGAGAGCAAGCCACGTAATTTATTGTTTACGAATACGTCACAATAGTGATGTGGTCGGGTGGCGGCTACGCTTGACCCGACCTACAGTTTTAGCCTTTCCAGGCAAGATTAGGCGTAGCCGCCACCGGGCGATTAAGACTGCAGCATACCGTGCTGTATCAGGAACCCCCACCAGGGAATACCGACGAGCATGTGAAGCACAAACGTGCACAATGCCACGATAGTACCGATTGTCCACCACGACTTAATGTCATTATACCCTGCGGCAAAGATAATCGGCCCCGCCGCGCCACCATAGTGAGTGATGCAACCGCCGTAGGAGTTGGAAAATAGGATGGCAAGCGCCAGCAAAACAGGTGCCGTTCCGGTGACCAGACCTACAGTGGCAAAGACCGGTACCATTGCTGCGACGTATGCCCCGCCGGAAGCAAAGAAATAGCGCACCAGCACGCTGAGAAACACAATAATCACAATAGTCATATTCCCGGCACTGAGAAAATCCAGATGTGCTGACATGAAATCGGCCAGCCAGCGGAAAAATCCCTCCTTGCTCAGGGTTGCGCTCAGACCAATGATGCCCCCGTACCACATCAGGGTATTCCAGCCACCTTTATTTTTCTGGACATCACTCCAGCCAATAATATTAAACAGCAGTGCCGCTCCCATTGCGATAATGGCGACCGCAGATTCATTGAGTCCAAGTTTACGTGAGAAGATCCAGCCCAATAATGCAGCGACAAAAATGACCACCAGCCCTTTCTCTTTGAGGCTCATTGCCCCAAGACTTTGAAGTCCGTTGGTCGCAATAGCGACATTATCAATTTTTTTAATTTCCGGGGAAGCAACCCGGTAGCAGATATAGGGAATGATACACAGCATCAATAACCCCAACGGTGCTGCCGCCAGCATCCAGCCGATCCAGCTAATATGAATATGAAAGATATCTGAAATGAGCTGTAGCGCTAACGCGTTACCGGCAAAGCCCGTTAAAAACATATAGCTGGTCGTTTTCGTGACCATATAGACGTTGACCATTAAATAACGGCCAGCTTTGCTGGGTGACTCTTTTGGCGTTGAGCCCAATACTGTCGCGATGCTGTTAATAATAGGGAAAACCACCCCACCTGCCCGCGCGGTATTTGAGGGCGTCGCAGGCGCCAACACCAAATCCAGCAAGGCGGTAACATACCCCAGTCTCAGCGTCGTACTGCCAAATTTAAGGATAAACCAGTATGCAAGCCGTTTCCCGAGGCCTGTAGTGACAAATGCCGCACTCAGCGTAAAGGCACTAAACACCAGCCAGGTGGTGCCTGACGCGTACCCGCTCAGCACATCCAGTGATTTGACGGGTGAATCCGGAAATTTTGTCACGGTAAAACAGGTTAACGCAACCGCAACCAGCATAATGACGGGTTCAGGATAGGGTTTAATAACCAGCCCAACGATAGCGGATAAATATATTCCTGCCAGTATCCACGCCTCTTTAGTTAATCCATCAGGCGGAGGAATAAATATTGATAATAATATTATCACGGCAAGCAAGATTGTTTTTAAAATATTCGATTTAAGCATATCTCACCCATGAGAAAAGGGTCCCTGAATAGCAGAGGCCGCTCCGCAGAGGAGCCTCCACACACTAAATACATTTATTAAACAAATGATAAATATTACAGATTCACAACCTTGATATTATCGCCTTCCGTGATTTGATATTCACCTAAGGTATCAAAACTGAGATAGCGATAGATATCCTCATGTGCGTCATAAAGCTTATCGGTATAGCTAAAATATTCTTCAACGGTGGGCATTTTACCCAACATGGCCGCGACGGTGCTTAATTCTGCGGAGGCAAGAAATACTTTAGCATTCGTTCCCAGACGATTCGGGAAATTTCGCGTCGAGGTCGATACCACGTTACTCCCTTCGCGAACCCTCGCCTGGTTTCCCATGCACAGGGAACAGCCCGCAGGCTCGATTCTCACCCCTGATTTAATAAACTGACTAAAATAGCCTTCACGGGAGAGTTGTTGGGCATCCATTTTAGTCGGCGGCGCCAGCCACAAGCGCGCCTGGTTTTCGCTGCCACCGGCCATGATTTTACCCGCAGCGCGGAAATGACCAATGTTTGTCATGCAGGAACCAATGAAGACCTCTTCAATGGGCGTGCTGGCAACCTCAGTAAGTAACCGGGCATCGTCCGGATCGTTCGGGGCACAGACTACCGGTTCGGTGATTTCATTAAGATCAATATCAATGACAGCAGCATATTCCGCGTCAGGATCGGCAGACAGCAGCGACGGGCTAGCCAGCCATGCCTCCATCTCAGCAATACGGCGTTCAAGCGTAGCGGCGTTCTCATAACCCTGCTTAACCATCCAGCGCAGCAGGGCCGCATTGGAGCGCAAATATTGCGCGACATTGTCTTCCGCCAGACGCATAACGCAGGCCGCAGCGGAGCGCTCGGCAGAGGCATCAGCCAGTTCAAACGCCTGCTCTGCACTCAACATTTCCAGCCCTTCAATTTCGAGGATCCGGCCCGAGAAAATATTGCGCTTATTCTTTTTCTCGACCGTTAACAGCCCCTGCTTTTTGGCATACAGCGGAATGGCATGCACCAGATCGCGCAGGGTGATCCCTTTCTGCATCTCGCCCTTAAAGCGCACCAGTACTGATTCAGGCATATCCAGCGGCATAATGCCCGTCGCGGCAGCGAACGCCACCAGCCCAGAACCACCAGGGAAGGAGATCCCCAGCGGGAAGCGAGTATGGGAGTCAGCGCCTGTACCAACCGTGTCCGGCAGCAGCATGCGGTTAAGCCATGAGTGGATAATGCCGTCGCCCGGTTTCAGCGCAACCCCGTTACGGCTGGTGATAAACTGCGGCAGGGTTTCATGGAGTTGAACATCTACTGGCTTAGGATATGCAGAGGTGTGGCAGAAAGACTGCATCACCAGATCGGCTGAAAACGTGAGACACGCGAGGTCGGTTAGCTCGTCACGCGTCATCCCGCCGGTGGTGTCCTGAGAACCCACGGTCGCGATCTTCGGCTCGCAATACTGTCCTGGTCGGATCCCCGCGACGCCGCAGGCTTTACCCACCATTTTTTGTGCAAGCGTAAAACCTTTCGCGGAAGGTGCAACTAACGCGGGCTTGCGGAATACCTCGGAAGGCGCCAGCTTCAGCGATTCACGCGCTTTCGCCGTCAGGCTGCGTCCGATAATCAGCGGGATACGCCCGCCGGCGCGCACTTCGTCCAGTAGCACCTCGGTTTTCAGGGTAAAGGTTGTCACCAGCCGCTGGCTTTCTGTTTCACGAATTTCGCCCTTGTAGGGGTAAAGATCGATCAGCATCCCGGTCGTCAGCGCAGAGACATCCATCTCTACCGGCAAGGCACCGGAATCTTCCAGGGTGTTGAAGAAAATAGGGGCAATCTTGCCGCCAAATACAAACCCGCCGTTACGTTTATTCGGCACATACGGAATATCGTTCCCGATGTGCCACAGGATGGAGTTAGTGGCGGATTTACGTGATGATCCGGTCCCCACGACGTCACCCACGTACACCAGCGGCCAGCCGCCCTCTTTTAGCGCTGCCAACTGACGGACAGGACCACGTACGCCGGGTTCATCAGGCACAACCCCTTCCCTGACGTTACTGAGCATGGAGAGCGCGTGCAGCGGAATATCCGGACGTGACCACGCCTCCGGCGCAGGAGACAAATCGTCGGTATTGGTCTCACCGGGAACCTTAAACACCTTCAGGGTGATTTTTTCAGCCATGGCCGGACGGCGGGTAAACCATTCGGCATCAGCCCAGGACTGAAGCACCTCTTGTGCCTGGACGTTACCGCTCAGTGCTTTGGCCTCAACCAGGCTGAATTTTTCGAAGATCAGGATCGTAGAAGAAAGCTGCTGCGCGGCCAGCGGTGCCAGATCGGGATGCTCAAGAAGCTCGATCAATGGCTGGACGTTATAGCCGCCCTGCATGGTGCCCAGCAGCGCCGTTGCTGCTTCGGGAGTAAGCCCGTCAACACGGTATTCCTGCAACGCCACCTTAAATAAAAACTCGGCTTTTAACTTTGCCGCAGGATCGACACCCGGTGGTACGCTATGGGTCAATAAATGAATTAATTCCGGATGATGTGCGGGTGCATCATTGATTAAACGCTGAATCAGTGCATCAGTTTGTTGCGCTGTTAAGGGTTTCGCCGGAATACCCGATTCAGCACGCGCATGCTGGTGCTGATTATAATCATCTAACATAGGTTCTCCTGTTAAAGCTAAAGTTGTTCACAAAATTCTGTTAAGCGTTCGAGTCCGTACGGCCATTCGCCAAAGCCAGACTCGGCATTAATATGTCCCGCCTCCCCGATATCGATTAAATGCCCCTCCCAGCAAGCCGCCCAGAACTGCGCGCGCGAAAAAGGCATCAAGGGATCATTTCTGCTGGCAAACATCAGGCAGGGAACGGGTAAAGACGCGGGTTGAATGGCCTCTTCAAGGCCGAAAAACGCGGGTTCTGCCGGTGCGACCATAACGACCCCGGCGACGTTTACCCGGCGCGTTTGCAGTAACCTGCATGACGCCAGCGCGCCAAAACTATGGCCGACGAGAATGGCGGGCAGCGGAGAAAGCGCCAGCTCGCGGGTAATGGCGGAAACCCAGTTTTCAATATCAGGTTCTAGCCAGTTTTTTTGCTGAATCCGCCTCCAGAAAGGAAAACGTCGTCCCCAGCAGCTTTGCCAGTGATATTCATCGCTGTCTCTCAGACCCGGCACCAGAATAAGGGTATAAACGTTTCTGAGCTGCTGCAGGCGTTGTTCAATCATGACGTTTTCCTGTTACGCTATTCGCGATTATTCGGCTGGAAATTGCGACAATAACCATCCAACGGCGATAAGATCTGCGCTACCGCCAGGGCTTAAATTCCGTTTGATAAATTCCGCGTCCATTCTGAATAACGCCTTGACTAATTTATCCGCCGTGAGACGCTGTATTTTTAATAATCGTCTGGCGTAACGTCTGGCGTAATTCAGCCCTGCGGTCCCTCCCCGAGAAAGCAGATTGGTATCCGGATTTGCCGCCATCAGGCCCAGCAACATCCTCAGTAACGCCACCTCTTCGGATTCTCCCTGACGTAACGCGGTTTGCAGATGCGGAAGACCTGACTGGCGTACAGTGATGAAACCACTGGCGGCTTCCCCTCTTGCCCCGGTGAACCCGTATGCCTGAAACTGCTGCTCTCCCTTCGTTTTTGCGATACCGCTATTTTTCAATTCCTGCTCGACAATGCCGGTACAGATAAGGCTGGTCTCATGGCACAGGCTGCGTTGCGTGAGCGCGTCATGCCTTTGGGTAAGACGACCCGCCGCAGCACACAGCAGCCCCAGCGAGAAGATCCCCCCTTTATGAGTGTTCACCCCGCCGGTGGCGGTAAACATCGCCTGCTCA
The DNA here is from genome assembly GCF_030334645.1 of Citrobacter sp. Cc139. Taxonomy (NCBI): domain Bacteria; kingdom Pseudomonadati; phylum Pseudomonadota; class Gammaproteobacteria; order Enterobacterales; family Enterobacteriaceae; genus Citrobacter; species Citrobacter sp. Cc139. The sequence continues at coordinate 141,933 of NZ_JAOWDM010000095.1, read as the reverse complement.
CAGGCCAGGCCAGTCGGCCTTAGCGCCCGCAGTGTTTGTGGGCCAGCAAGATAAGCAGTCTCTCTGCCTGTGTTGAAAAAGAGTGACAGCCAGGGGGCAATCGCCGCGATACTGGTTATGAACAGTGCGAAATTCATATCGCTATGCGCCCCGCTGTTTACGCGATCCACCAGACCCGGTTTCGGGGTTAAATTAATTTCCCGGTACAGGGCCTCGACAGCCAGCTCAGCAAAGGAGCGCTGCACGTCTGGTTCGTTAAATCTGGCAAGCGAAGTAGTCATCGGTTAACTCCTCGATCACGCGCGTTAGCTCGGCCTGCGAATGACGTCGCGAACGGGAACAAACATGAGCAGGTTCATGACAGATAAAGCATCTACGCATCGGCTGCTGGATGGCATTTCTTTTCAGCAGCCCCTTTTTCGGACAAAACACGTCGATATCCCACAGACGTCCCAAAGGATGGTTATCTTCCAGATGCGCCGTGACGTGTTTAATCATCCACGCGGGAGCCGCGACCGACCAGAGCGCTTCCGGCCCGGTGACCGGGTGCAACGCCTGATGCCGACAGACCTTCCACTGATGCGTGTGGAACAGCTCTCCGAGAGCCTGATTCGCAACGGCCATCACGCGTCTGGCCAGCGCGGTGTCCTTCACCTCACCCGGCCAGACCAGCGTGACGGAAACCACGGTATGATCCGACTGAAACAGCCACGCCTGCTGCCGACGGGCTCGTTGCTCCCGGGAAGCCAGAACCTGTTCCAGAGAGACATTTGCATTCGAGGCTTTATCCGTCATGGGACTTACTCCTTCACCTGGCGAACCACATCAATCACACTGCCGTCGCGGTAGCGCACCACACCGACAATGCGGTCAGTAAATTCAACCGCCTTAGGCTTGCCCGAGATCAGCAGTGCCTGTTGATACAAGGCTTCGATGTCGACGACGGGCAGTCCGGCGTTGATCAGACGTTCGCGGATTTCCGGGCGCGCCGGATTAACGGCAATACCGTGGTCGGTAACCAGAACGTCAATACTTTCACCCGGCGTTACCAGCGTAGTGACCTGCCTGACGACGGTAGGAATGCGGCTGCGGATCAGCGGGGCAACGACAATAGTGAGATTTGCCGCAGCCGCGACGTCGCAGTGTCCACCCGACGCGCCGCGCATTACGCCGTCGGAGCCGGTCAGGACATTGACGTTAAACTGGGTGTCTACTTCCAGTGCGCTGAGGATGACTACATCCACCCTGTCGCAGCAGGCGGCTTTTGCGGCCGGGTTCGCATAGACGTTAGTGGAGATTTCCACATGGTCGGGATTGACCGCCATGGAGGCTGCCGCCGCACCGTCAAAGCTTTGCGTATCGAGGATCTTTTCAATTAACCCTTTCTGATGCAGATCGACAATGCTGCCGGTGATTCCGCCCAATGCGAACCGGGCCACAATATTGTGCTTGCGCATCCGGGTTTCCATAAAACGCGTACACGCCGTTGACGCCGCACCTGAGCCGGTCTGAATGGAAAATCCGTTGCGGAAATAACCTGAGTGTTCGATCACGTCGGCGGCAGAACGGGCGATCATCAGCTCACGTGGATTACTGGTGACCCTGGCGGCGCCTACGCTGATTTTTGCCGGGTCGCCGACGCTCTCAATCTGCACAATATAGTCAACCTGATCCTGAACGATACTGGCTGGCAAGTTGGGGAAAGGCTTCAGGGTTTCGGTGAGCAACACCACTTTTTTGGCATATTTTGCATCGACCATGGCGTAACCGAGGGAGCCGCACTGCGATTTGCCGCCATTGCCGCTGGCATTGCCATATTCATCGCAGCAGGAAACCGCCAGAAACGCGACGTCAATGGCAATTTCGCCCTTCTGAATCAAATTCACCCGCCCACCGTGGGAATGGATTTGTACCGGCTCGTCCATCAGACCGTGCGAAATTGCATCCGCCAGATCACCACGCATCCCGGAGGTATAGATTTTGCCGATCACGCCATTACGAATGTGTTCAATAAGCGGGGTATTGCATGACATTAACGAGCTGGACGCGAGCGTGATCCCTTTCAGGCCGCGCTGAGCCAGCTTATCCATCACGTAATTGATGACCTTATCCCCTTCACGGAAGGCGTGATGAAAGGAGACGGTCATACCGTCATGCAGATCGCAGCGGGCCAGAACATCGTCCACACTGGCAAAAAGTTTGCGCTGGTACTTTTGCTGATGATCAGCAAGATAAGGCGTCGTCGCGTTCGCGCCGCTGAATGCGACGTACTCACGACGGGAGTCTGGAATGTGGTGCAGAGTTTCAGTTAGGTTTTTCATTATTCATCCTGTCGCTTGTAATGGGGGATTACTGACGAATGCCGGAAGCATTTTTGCGTTCGATAACCACGCGGGCATGGTTGATAATCGGCGCATCAATCATTTTGCCGTTCAGCGAAATCACCCCGAGTCCGTTGCGCTCCCCTTCCTCTGCAGCTGCAATCACGCGCTGTGCGTAATCCACCTCTTCCTGGGTTGGCGCGTAGGCGTTATGCAGAATTTCAATTTGTCGCGGATTAATCAGCGATTTTCCGTTGAAGCCCATCCGTCGAATCAGATCCACTTCCTTCAGGAAACCGGCTTCATCATTCACATCGGCGTACACCACATCGAAAGCGTCAATACCCGCCCCGCGCGCGGCATGTAATACGGCACAGCGGGCGTAAAACAGCTCAGTCCCGTCGCCTCGCTCAGTTTGCATATCCATCACATAGTCAAAGGCGGCCAGCGCAATCCCCATTAAACGGTCAGACGATTTCGCAATGGCGACTGCATTAATAACGCCAACGGCAGATTCGATCGCTGCCATTAATTTCGTTGAGCCGACAGGGCGCCCGCAATTTTCTTCAATGCGAACAATTTCGCGTTCAAGCTGGTGGATATCTTCCGGAGAGTCGGTTTTCGGTAAACGAATAACATCAACGCCCGCCCTGACGGCGGCTTCCAGATCTTTTAATCCAAAAGGTGTATTCAGCGGATTAATTCTGACAACGGTTTCAATATCTTTGTACATCGGGTTTTGCAGGGCATGAAATACCAGAAGGCGGGCGCTGTCTTTTTCTTTTAGCGCTACGGCATCTTCCAGATCAAACATAATGGAGTCCGGTTTATAAATATATGCCGTAGAAAGCATGGCGGCACTTGAACCCGGAATAAATAACATACTGCGACGTAACTTTTTCATTATAACTTTTCCCATGCAATATCTTCCCGAGCCGAACCTCTGAGCAGAGCAGCCTGTATACGGGCACGGATCACGCAATCCAGCGCGCCTTTATCATCAATAATGATCTGCCCTTGCTCGATGTTGAACGCAGCCAGGGTTTCATTCACAACTTCGGTAATTCGGTCGCCGAACTGCTTATACACTTCGCTGTGAATGACCACATCCAGCCCGCTCTCGACGGGACTGACCTTCACCATAAGGTCACTGGACTCCAGCGTTCCCGCCATCGCGGCTTGTACAATTTTCATATCAGTTTTCCTGTGATAATGCGGTTAAACCGCTGCCGACAACGATTCGGATAAACGAGGCTGATGCTGTCCCCCGTTATTCAGAAACGCGCGCGTGGTGGCTGGCACCATACGACTGGCGGCAGCAATTTGGTTTTCTTTTAATAAACGACGAACGGCTGAAGCAGAGACCGGCACATCATTACCGTCCGTTCTTCGTTCTATTTCGTGTACGTGAATACAGGCCGCTGTACTCGTTGCATTTTCCAGCCAGTGATGCATCGCCCGGTTATATTCTGCGGTTAACTGACAGAATGGCTCCGTCCCCACAAAACGATGAGTGATATTCAGCGCAGGTGCGATGTAATTTCTGAACAGCATAAGATCAATTGCCGCGTAGACTTTATCTATCACCTGCTTATCTTTCAGGAAATAGCCTGGGAAGGTCCCGCGCGAAATAATATAGGCAGACCCCGGATGAACAGTGACATTTTTCAGATGCCGCGATCCGTCCCTGACCATCGCAAACCGTTCTTTAAACGAAAAAGCGGAGACATCTTCCTGAACCACGAAAACATGGAGCCAGTCGCACTGGCTTGCCGCATGCTCAATAAGATATTGATGGCCCAGCGTGAATGGATTCGCGTTCATCACGATCGCGCCAATATTTTTCCCCGGCACGAAATGGTGGCTACGCAACTGGCTGCAGTAACGATGAATACCAACCGGCGTATTCTCCATTAATGCCGCACAGTTATTGACGGTGACAAGCGGATAGAATCCGCATCCGCGAAACGACTTCACATTATCCGGACAGGTAAAAAGAAAGAGCTGATGTTCGCCGTTTTGTGCCGCCAGAAGTTCGGCCTCATGTATTAACGTCAGGATTAACGACGAGCCACGCCACCCGGAATCCACTGCGATGCATTTTAAGGTGTTACCCGCAATACCGGTGCAGCCAATAATCTGACGCTGGTAGAGTGCAACAATAAATTGCGAGATATCGTCATCAATGCCTAAACCGTTGCGTGCCAGGAAGCGGGCAACCTCCTCTCTGGCCTGAGCATTACCGGCTTTTATAACCTCAAATTCTGGCGTTCTGGCGGTGTACATCGTCTCTCTCCTGACCGTCTAAACAAGCAACGCTTCTTGCTGCGGTTGGGCTTCCACAATGGTATTAATCAGACGACCAATATTTTCGATTTCAACTTCAACCCGATCGCCATCGTGCATAAATAACGGAGGATTACGTTTTTTACCGACGCCGCCAGGCGAACCCGTAATAATGACGTCACCGGCGCTGAGGGAGGTGAATGTGCTGATATAGGCGATAAGATCTGCCACTTTGTGGATCATGCTACCAGTGGAGTCGTTCTGAACCAGCATGCCATTCAGCCAGGTATGGATGGTCAACGCATGAGGATCGGGTATCTCATCCGCTGTAGTCATATAGGGGCCAAAAGCGCCGGTTTGCTTCCAGTTTTTACCGGCGGTAAACCACGCGTGCTGCCAGTCACGAACGGAGCCATCCATATAGCAGCTGTATCCCGCGACATGATTGAGCGCATTATTTACATCAATTCGGGTGCCCGGTTTACCAATGATGACGGCCAGCTCGCCCTCATAATCGAATTCTCTCGACAACTCAGGTTTAAGCACAGGTTGGGCATGACCGGTTTGTGAATCAGGAAAACGGATAAACAGCGTCGGGGCATTATTCGTCTCGGCAAACTCTTTTCTTTTTTCAGCGTAATTCATCCCAACGCAGAAAATTTTTCCTGGCTCTTCGATAACGGGCAAAAAGGTAATATCTTCAAGCGTAATATCCACAGGGCAATCGTTGTATTGCCTTGCGACGTCAACAGCATCCCATTGAAGAAGGTCTTTCAACGTCGCATATTGATGGCCGATTTTATTACCCAAATCGATAACGCCGAATTCTGTATAAATCCCGTAGCTTTTACGGCCCTGATGAATATAACTTGCTAATTTCATGATGACACCCGATTGATATACATACCTGTTTTTTGTTTACGCCCTGAGGCGTGAACAAATTGCCAAACTTTTTATTCTGCGGACTGGGCGGGCACCAGTACCGGTTTTGGACCGGATGCCAGATACGTTGCCACGACAACGCCAATGCCAAGCAATACCAGAATCAACCCGGTCATCCCCATCCAGCCCAGTGAATGGAAAACAAAACCGTTGATAAAACCAATCACCGAACCGCCCATGTAGTAAAAGAATAAATAGAGTGCAACGGCCTGGCCTCTTGCATGCGTTGCATTTTTACTTACCCAGCTCAAACCAATAGAGTGACAGCCGAAGAAACAGCCGGTAAAAATCACCGCGCCAACAATAAAGGTGATGACATTCGACGTCAGCGTCAGCAGCATGCCTAAGGCCATGATTAGGAAAAGCACACGCAATACTTTCATCGCGCCATATTTCGCACTTAAACGACCAGCCTGCGGAGCCGTAAAGAAACTCAGGGCGAAGCTAAAGGAGAGCAGACCTGCGTTTGCCGGTGAAATATGGAATGGCTCGCCTTTCAGGAAGAAGGCCAGATAGTTATAAAGCGAGGTAAATGCGCCGAAAATAATGAAGCTGATAACAAAAGCCAGCGCCAGATTTTTGTTTTTGAAATGCGATGCAGCCCCTTTCACCATACGCGTAATGTTAAGGTTTTGCGTTGGGGTGAAGTTTTTAGATTCAGGCAGTAAAAACTTCACCAGAATGGCGACCACAATCAAGCTGGCCGCAAAACCGTAAAAGATGGCATTTATTGAAACGTGATCAATAAGTTGGCTGGCAACAATACGACCGGACATGCCGCCCATGGAGTTACCGAAGACAAAATATCCCGTTACGATACCTGCCGCCACCGGGGCGACTTCTTCACTGATGTAGGCAGTGGCCGCCGCAGCGATACCACTCAGCGCCAGACCAATTACCGCACGTAGCGCCACCAGCATCGCCCAGGATTCCATCAGCGGACAGAGCAGCGTAAGAATACCGCCTAACAGGAGGGAGAAAACAATTAACCGTTTTCTGCCATAATGATCGGATAATGTCCCGGTAAACAGCAATCCAATAGCCAGCAAAGCCGTTTCAGCTGATAATATAATACTCACCTGGCTGACAGGAACATTATATTCCACAGCAAGCGTCGGAAGCAGTGGCTGAATAAAAAAAAGAGAAGCAAGCTCTGCAAGCCCGGATAATGCCAGGGCCAGAATCACGCGAATATGCGCTCCGGCTTTTACAGAATCTGAAGCTTTCAGGGTATTGTTAGCATGAGTTAACGCCATAATAACCTCGGTATTATTGTTAAGGTACAGAGTGTAATTTTTTAAGGCAGATGTTTTTTATTTAAATTTTATTTACGCAACTTCAGTGAGCATTTTTTCCGGTACACATACGGCACCCTCAAACAACTTGCGTGAAGTACGTATCACTGCGGCACGGGTTTTTTCGATATTGTTACCTTCCTTCAATAAGGACACGGATATTTTTCCACTTGGGTGTTCAATATCGATGATATTAGTGAAGAGCCCCTTTGGACGATCGGCGACAATTTTTGCCGCGACGGAGCCTTCAATCAGCGTTGCGGTCGAAATACCAATCGATCCGGTAATCGCCAGTGATTTATGGCATGTGTGCGGCATGAAATACCGTACCTGAATCGTTCCGCCGTTACGCGCCGGGCTGAGAAGAACCGGTTTAGGGATCACCTTGTTTGTCACATCCCCTAAGCCCATAGCTGCGCCAGCCTGACGACGCAGACTTTCCAGCTTTTCTTTAAATGCCTTATCGCCATCTAATTCTGCAGGAGATTCCCCTCCTGTTTTTCCCAAAGCTGAAGCGTCAATCAATACCATCGGCATCGCCATATCTATACAGGTGACTTCAATACCGTCGAAGACGTTTGTCGCACTGTCCGTCGGCAACAATTTCCCCGTTTTAGAACCTGCAGAGTTCAGGAAAGTTAAGCCTATGGGCGCGGCGGTCCCCGGGACTCCATCAATCTGGGTATCGCCTTCGTACACCACCCGATAATCAGGCGTTTGCACTTCTGCATCGACCAGCGTTCCGGTATTGAGATTGCGGATCCGCACCGTCGTTACCGGGCTTTGCGCCTTCACCAGCCCCTTTTCAATAGCAAAGGGACCGACCGCACAGAGCATATTGCCGCAGTTAGGCGTGGTATCGACACGACGTTCATTCACCATCACCTGTGCAAACAGGTAATCCACATCCGCGTCAGGACTTTCTGAAGTGCTAACTATCGCTACCTTACTGGTTTGCGGACTTCCACCGCCAATACCGTCAATTTCGAGTTCATGGCCTGCCCCCATCAAACTGAGTAAAACTGCGTCACGCGCTTCTGTTTCCGCAGGCAGGTCGCTGGCCAGAATCACCGGCCCTTTTGACGTACCGCCACGCATTAATACGCAAGGGATCTTTAACATATGTTTATCTCACTTCGCTTTTGTCAGGAACGCTATAAGGTTTTCACACTCCGGTTGATAACTCTAATGCCAAAAAAAGCAGGATTAATACGTTTTGCACATTAATAGCCCGTGCGTTATGGTGGTTATATAAAAGCGAGAATGGGATACAGCTATGCCGCATGAACTACAGGGGATACAAGCGTTTGTAAAAATTGCAGAAATCGGATGCTTTACAAAAGCATCCCAATTTTTTCACATCTCACAACCTGCTTTAACACGCAGAATTCAGAAACTGGAAGATAGCCTGGGAACCACGCTGTTTGAACGCTCTACGCGCAGCGTTAAGCTCACGACAGTAGGAAGAGAATTTTTACCTAAAGCTAAGAATTTAATAGATTTTTATGAAAGCTCCATCCTCAGTATTAAAGAGATGGCGACACATCAGGCAGGTGTTATTACGGTTTCCTGTATCCCTACTGCCGCGTTCTATTTTCTGCCTTCAGTGATACGAGATTACAACAATGACTACCCAAACATCCGAATCCGCATACTGGAGCACAGCGCCAGCGATTGCCTGGAAGCAGTATTAAATGGCGACGCAGATTTCGGTATAAATATGATAAACGTCACACATCCAAATATCGATTTTGCGCCGCTGGTGAACGAACCCTTCGTTCTGGCATGCCGACGCGACAATGAGCTGGCAAATAAATCGCTGGTAACATGGGACGATCTGGCCGGTATGAAGCTGATTGGGGTAAGACGCTCCAGCGGAAACCGATCGCTGATCGATCAGGCTTTCGAGAAAATGGCCTGGAAACCTAACTGGTTTTATGAAGTGCGTCATCTTTCGACGTCACTAGGGATGGTGGAAGCGGGCCTAGGTGTGTCTGTCGTTCCCAGTCTGGCGATGCCGGCCGATGAACATCACGTCCTTGTTAGTCGTCCACTGATAGAACCCGTCATACGCCGTACGCTTGGCCTGGTAAAACGCAGTGAAACAACCCTTAGTCCTGCGGCGGAAAAATTCCGCCAACTGATATTACATCTGTGGTCAGGCGAAAATAGCAGCCCCTGGATCAACAAATTTACTCAACTGTAACCCACCGTTGGGCAACGAGTGTATGACCGATGAGAACTCTCCCACAGCATCAGCAGAGGAAGTCAACGCATTGATTTTCGGTAATAAAATGAATTGTCGCAGGTGGAAATCAGGCAGACCAGAGGGAACATCAAGGGAAGTGACTTTGGAGCGGGCGAAGGGAATCGAACCCTCGTATAGAGCTTGGGAAGCTCTCGTTCTACCATTGAACTACGCCCGCATTGAAGTGCGTAAGGGATTATAAACCTTACGCTCTTCTTGGCAAGGGACGAACCGACTGACTGGCGATTAATTCACCGTCAGCATTTTGGCTTACTGCCCTGCGGCGGTAAATAACGCAGCGGATCGATAGCCGTTGCGCGATAACGGATCTGGAAATGCAGACGCACCGTCGTCGCATCCGTGCTGCCCATCGTGGCGATCTTCTGCCCGGCTTTCACGTTTTGACCGTTGTTCACCAGCATGGTGTCATTATGCGCATAGGCAGTGATGTAATCCTCACTGTGCTTAATCATGATGAGGTTGCCATAGCCCCGCAGTTGATTGCCGACATAGACCACTTTCCCGGCTCCGGCCGCATAAATCGGCGTACCGCGCGCAGCAGAAATATCAATGCCCTTATTACCGCCGTCCGCCGTGGAATAAGGCAGGATCACCTTACCGCTGGCAGGCCACTGCCAGCAGCGTTGTCCTACCGGCGGCCAGGACGACTGAGGTACAGAAGAAGACGGTCTGACGGCAGCCGTTTTGGTAGAAGATTTGCTCGAGGATTTCGTGGTTGCTTTACGCGCTGTTGTACTGGTTTTCGCATCACCGTTAAGCTTCAGCTTTTGCCCCACCTCAATGGTATAAGGGGGGGAAATGTTGTTCAGACGGGCGAGATCCCGAACGCTGGTGCCAGTAGAGCGTGAAATGGCGTACAGCGTATCACCGCGCTTCACAGTATACGTGGAACCGGAATCAGATGAACTGGAACACCCTGCCAGGATCAGGCTGCTCACCAACATTATCGTGATATAAAAACGTTTATTCATCAGCCATTCTGCACTCAACACAACGTTTACCTCGAAATCAGAGGTCATTATCATACCAGCCAGCCGGACGATCCCCAATCGCTACGCTTCAATCGGTAGGGTTAAACGGATATCCCTGTGCGATAATATCCATTAACGCGGGTAGATAAGGCATAGAGGGTAATTTCACCAGCGCAGGATAAAATATTTGTGGCGAAGGAAAAACGTCTACCACGTAACATTGGCTAAGTTTATCAGCATCGACTTCCGAAGACGGTAATAACGTCGCAGCCTCAAGGCCGGACTCCAGCCAGTCGAGAATGACCCCCGGTTGCGTAATATGCATGATCACTTTTGCGCTTACTCCGGATTTACGAAACAGATCCATCAGCATCTCGTAAGTCCCTGAATCCTTTGCCCGATGCAACAGCACCAACGGCATCTCCGCCAGCGCAGTGTAGTTATAGGGGTTTGCAGGAGGGTCCGGCAGGCATTTTTTATTAATTACCGCCACCAGCTTAATCGGATCAAACGACACATAATCAAAGCCTTCACTGCGATAGGGACGCTGTATTAAAGCAATATCGATTCCTCCTTCCGTTAATAATGTCTCAAGATGGCTGGAGTCGGTAACAGAAATATTGATCGCCGTATCCGGATTACGTCGGTAAACTTCCATCAACAGTGCTTTAAAATAGTTCTGGTAGAGATGAGTTAAACCTATTCTTAATTCGGCTCTGTTTTTTTGTGCAATATCTGTCGTTTCCCTGGCGGTATCCTCCACCTGACGTAATATTTCACATCCTTTGCGATAGAGAAAAAAACCGGCCTCCGTGGGTTCAATACGATTTCCACGGCGAACAAAGAGCGAGACCTGAAGTTCTTCTTCCAGCTCCTGAATCCGCTTGCTGAGGGGGGGTTGCGCCATGTTCAACGATTTCGCCGCCTGGCTTACCGACCCTTGTTCCACCACCCGACAAAAATACCGTAAGCGCTTTAAATCCATCATCATCACCCGTGGTTTAACGTATCGCCAGTATCACACTTACCCAAAAAAATAAAAAGCCAGCCCGCTACATCTCATGTTAATTAATCATTATTTAACAGGTCATTAAAATAAACTTTTTTGATCTACTAACTATCCGGTAAACGGTATTTGTATAAAAGCGCCACGGAAAATATTGTGCAGACAACGAAACATCTTTTCCGAAGGAACCATCCCATGGCAAATACTGATAACAAATCTCCCTCAACGGTGCATGATTTACGCTCTGCGCTCCAACTACTGAAAACACTTCCCGGCGAGTACGTTGAAACCGATACCGAAGTCGACCCGCACGCGGAACTCTCTGGGGTGTATCGTTATGTGGGCGCGGGCGGAACCTGCCAGCGCCCGACCCGCAAGAACGGGCCGGTGATGGTATTTAATAAAATCAAAGGATTTCACGATATCAGCGTGGCAATTGGCCTCAACGGTTCACGCCAGCGCGTCAGCCATTTTCTGCAGTGCGAACCAGCAAAACTAGGGCATCTGCTGAAAGATTCTGTGGAAAACGCCATAGCGCCAGTCATGACTCAGGGCGCGGCGGAATGTCAGGAAGTGGTGCATCTGGCGAGCGATGCCGATTTCGATCTGCGTAAACTATTACCCGCTCCGACCAACACAGAAGAAGACGCTGGTCCCTATATTACCATGGGCCTGTGTTACGCCTCAGACCCGGAAACTCACGAATCCGATATCACCATTCACCGCTTGTGTGTACAGAGCCGCGACGAACTGTCCATGTGGCTGACCCCTGGTCGCCATATTGATGCTTTCCGCATGAAAGCAGAAGCCGCAGGTCAGCCGCTACCGATTTCAATCAGCATCGGCGTGGATCCGGCGATTGAAATTGCCGCCTGTTTTGAGCCGCCAACCACCCCACTGGGCTTCAACGAATTGAGCATTGCGGGCGCGCTGCGCGGCAAAGCCGTTGAGATGGTGCAGTGTAAAACCATTAACGAAAAAGCTATCGCTCATGCGGAGATCGTCATTGAAGGCGAACTGCTGCCAAACGCACGCGTACGCGAAGATCAGAATACCCATACCGGGCGCGCAATGCCTGAGTTTCCGGGTTATACCGGTGAAGCGAAAGAGGCTATTCCGGTGATCAAAGTGAAAGCCGTTACTCACCGCATTAACCCCATCTGGCGCACCACCGTCGGACCTGGCGAAGAACATGTCAATATGGCCGGTATTCCGACTGAAGCCAGCATTCTGGATATGGTAGAACGCGCCATGCCGGGCAAACTACTCAATGTTTTCGCCCACTCGGCGGGCGGTGGCAAACTTCTGGCGGTTCTGCAGTTTAAAAAATCTTCTCCGACAGATGAAGGTCGGCAGCGCCAGGCTGCTCTACTGGCTTTCTCTGCATTCCCGGAACTCAAGCACGTCATCCTGGTGGATGAGGATGTAGATATTTTCGATAGCGACGACGTTCTCTGGGCCATGCAAACCCGCTACCAGGGGGATGTTGACACCATTACGATCCCTGGCGTTCGTTGCCACCCGCTCGATCCGTCACAGGTGCCGGAATACAGCCCGAGCATCCTGCAACAGGGAATGTCCTGCAAAACCATTTTCGACTGTACGGTGCCATTCCACCTGAAGCACAACTTCCAGCGTTCCAAATTTAAAGATGTGGACGTGAAGCGCTTCCTGCCGGATTTCGAGTAAAGGAGACCACCATGACAGCACGCATCATCATTGGGATCAGTGGGGCCTCCGGGTTTCAGTACGGCGTTAAGGCGCTGGAGTTGCTTAGCCAACACCCCGTTGAAGTCCATCTGGTGGTCTCAAAAGGAGCAGAAAAAACCTGCGAACTGGAGACAGATTACCGCCTGGACGATGTGACAGCGATGGCTGACGTGGTACATCCCATCGCGGATCTGGGGGCGGCTATCTCCAGCGGTTCATTTAAAACACTGGGGATGCTGATCGCACCATGTTCCATGCGCTCTTTGGGCGCAATCGCCCACTGCCTGACGGACAACCTGCTGACCCGTGCGGCGGACGTGGTGCTGAAAGAACGTCGTCGTCTGGTGCTGCTGGCCAGAGAAACGCCGCTGAACCTCGGCCATATTCGCAATATGGCCGCAGTAACTGAAATGGGCGGGATCATCTTTCCGCCGGTTCCGGCGCTGTATCAACGTCCGCAAACGGCGGACGACATCATCACCCATAGCGTTAATCGTGCGCTCGATCTGTTCGACCTTGAGGTCAACAATATCCCCCGCTGGGGTGAAGGCGAGCTAAATTTTACTTAACAGGACATTTCTCAATGTTAATCGGCCCATATGTAAATGGTTCCGCCGTCATTCTTGGCGGGTTAGTTGGCGCAATGGCGGGCGGCAAGCTCCCTGAGCGTGTGAAAACGGCGCTGCCGATGACTTTCGGGCTTTGCTCCGTTGGTCTGGGTATCACGCTGGTACTAAAAGTGAAATATATGCCAGCAGTGGTGCTGGCAATGGTGATCGGCGCCATTCTCGGTGAATTGCTGCATCTGGAAAAAGGAATTGGTAAAGCCGCTGGCTCCACGCGCGGTTTAATCAACAAAGTGCTGCCGCCAGTTAATGGTCTGGGTCACGAAGAGTTCACAGAGAAATTTGTCGCCATCCTGGTACTGTTTTGCGCCAGTGGCACCGGGATTTTCGGGGCGATGACCGAAGGGATGAGCGGCGACCCATCAATTCTGTACATCAAAACGATCCTCGATCTGTTTACCGCAGGGATTTTTGCCACACTTCTCGGCTACGCGGTTATGACCATCGCCATCCCACAAATCATTATTCAGGTGGCGCTGGCGATGCTGGCAGTGATTATCCTGCCGATGATCACTCCTGACATGATGGCGGATTTCTCTTGTGCTGGCGGACTGCTGATGGTGGCCACCGGTTTGCGTATCTGTAACATTAAACTTTTCCCGGTCGCCAACATGTTGCCAGGGCTTGTTTTGGTAATGCCTTTGTCCCATTTATGGGCTACCCTAGTGGCCTGAGTGCATGACCCGGCGGGTTTGTGTCGGGTCATTTTTTATTTTCAGGAGTTGTCATGGCCGGGGAACATGTCATTTTGCTGGACGAGCAAAATAAACCGTCAGGCATGCTGGAAAAGTATGCCGCCCATACCTTCAACACCCCTTTGCATCTCGCGTTTTCCTGCTGGATATTTAACGACCAGGGACAACTGCTGGTGACGCGCCGTTCACTGCACAAAAAAGCCTGGCCTGGCGTCTGGACAAACTCTGTCTGTGGCCATCCGCAGTCGGGGGAGACAACCGAAGATGCCGTTATCCGCCGCGCCCGTTTTGAACTGAGCGCAGACATTACCGCGCTCGCCTCTGTATATGCGGATTTCCGTTATTGCGCTACGGATCCCAATGGAATTATGGAGAACGAAGTTTGTCCGGTCTATGCCGCGCAGCTTATCAGCCAACTACAGCCAAATGCGGATGAAGTAATGGATTACCAGTGGAGCAATCTTGAGGATGTGTTAAGCGGGATTGATGCAACGCCGTGGGCGTTTAGCCCGTGGATGGTGATGCAGGCTTCAAACGATAAGGCGCGAGAATTACTGCGCAAGTTTGCCAACGGGAATTAATTGCCTGATGGCGCTATGCTTACCTGGCCTACATAACGAGTTGTAGGCCGGATAAGGCATCAGCCGCCATCGGGCATGTCACATCTTACTTAACCGGGCGCATCGCCGGGAACAGGATCACGTCGCGGATGGTGTGGCTGTTGGTGAACAGCATAACCATACGGTCGATACCAATACCCAGACCCGCAGTCGGCGGCAGACCGTGTTCCAGAGCGGTAACGTAGTCTTCGTCGTAGAACATCGCCTCGTCATCACCCGCATCTTTGGCGTTAACCTGATCCTGGAAACGCTGCGCCTGATCTTCTGCATCGTTCAGCTCGCTGAAACCGTTACCGATCTCACGTCCGCCGATGAAGAATTCGAAGCGATCGGTGATTTCCGGGTTTACGTCATTACGACGCGCCAGCGGAGAAACTTCGGCCGGGTACTCTGTAATGAAGGTCGGTTGAATCAGGTGCGCTTCCGCGACTTCTTCGAAGATCTCGGTCACGATACGGCCCAGACCCCAGCTCTTCTCAACTTTGATGCCGATAGATTCAGCGATCGCTTTAGCAGAGTCGAAGTTATCCAGATCGGCCATGTTGGTTTCCGGACGGTATTTCTGAATCGCTTCGCGCATGGTCAGTTTTTCGAACGGCTTACCGAAGTCGAAGACTTCTTCGCCGTAAGGCACTTCGGTGGTTCCCAGAACGTTCTGCGCCAGCGTGCGGAACAGTGATTCGGTCAGTTCGATCAGATCTTTGTAGTCCGCATACGCCATGTAGAGTTCCATCATGGTGAACTCTGGGTTATGACGAACAGAGATGCCTTCGTTACGGAAGTTACGGTTAATTTCGAATACGCGTTCGAAGCCGCCAACCACCAGACGCTTGAGGTACAGTTCCGGCGCGATACGCAGGTACATATCCAGATCCAGCGCGTTATGATGGGTGATGAACGGACGCGCCGCCGCGCCGCCAGGGATCACCTGCATCATCGGGGTTTCTACTTCCATAAAGCCGCGACCCACCATGAACTGGCGGATGCCAGCCATAATCTGTGAACGCACTTTAAAGGTATTGCGGGATTCATCGTTAGAGATGAGATCCAGATAGCGCTGACGATAACGCGCTTCCTGGTCCTGCAGACCGTGGAATTTATCCGGCAGCGGGCGCAGCGCTTTCGTCAGCAGACGCAGCTCGGTGCAATGAATGGACAGCTCACCGGTCTTGGTCTTGAACAACTTACCTTTCGCGCCGAGGATATCGCCCAGATCCCATTTTTTGAACTGCTCGTTGTAAACGCCTTCCGGCAGATCGTCACGAGCAACGTACAGCTGAATACGGCCGCCAACATCTTGCAGCGTAACGAATGAGGCTTTACCCATAATACGGCGGGTCATCATACGACCAGCAACGGATACCTCAATGTTCAGCGCTTCCAGCTCTTCGTTTTCTTTCGCGTCGAAGTCAGCATGCAGTTGGTCTGAGGTGTGATCGCGACGGAAATCGTTCGGGAACGGGATCCCCTGCTCACGCAGGCTCGCCAGCTTCTCACGGCGCGTTTTCAGTTCATTGTTAAGGTCGGCTACCGCGTCAGCGCCCTGTACGTGTTGTTCAGACATGTTGGTTCCTCATAACCCTGCTTTCAAACTTGCTTCGATAAATTGATCCAGGCTGCCATCCAGCACCGCCTGCGTGTTACGGGTTTCAACCCCGGTACGCAGATCTTTAATGCGGGAGTCATCAAGGACATAAGAACGAATCTGGCTACCCCAGCCGATATCTGACTTATTGTCTTCCATCGCCTGTTTCTCGGCATTCTTCTTCTGCATTTCCAGTTCATAAAGCTTCGCTTTCATCTGCTTCATGGCCTGGTCTTTGTTCTTGTGCTGGGAACGGTCGTTCTGACACTGCGTCACAATCCCGGTCGGGATGTGGGTGATACGCACCGCCGATTCTGTACGGTTAACGTGCTGACCGCCCGCGCCAGAGGCGCGATAAACGTCAATGCGCAGATCCGCCGGGTTGATGTCGATATCGATATCATCGTCAACTTCCGGATAGACAAACGCCGAGCTGAACGACGTATGGCGGCGACCGCCGGAGTCGAACGGGCTCTTACGTACCAGACGGTGTACGCCGGTTTCAGTCCGCAGCCAACCGTACGCATATTCGCCAGCAATTCTGATGGTCACGGATTTAATACCCGCCACTTCGCCTTCAGATTCTTCAATAATTTCAGTCTTAAAGCCGCGAGCTTCGGCCCAACGCAGATACATACGCATCAGCATGCTCGCCCAGTCCTGCGCTTCCGTACCGCCGGAGCCAGCCTGAATATCGAGATAGCAATCTGCGCTGTCATATTCGCCGGAGAACATACGACGGAATTCCAGCTGCGCCAGCTTATCTTCCAGGGTATCGAGTTCTGCTACGGCTTCGTTAAAGGTTTCTTCGTCGTCGGCTTCTACAGCCAACTCCAACAGGCCGGAGACATCTTCCAGGCCCTGGCTCATTTGGTCGAGTGTATCTACGATGGCCTCAAGGGAGGAACGCTCTTTACCCAGCGCCTGCGCGCGTTCGGGTTCGTTCCATACGTCCGGCTGTTCCAGCTCGGCGTTTACTTCTTCCAGACGCTCTTTCTTGGCATCATAGTCAAAGATACCCCCTAAGAACGTCAGAGCGCTCCGTGAGGTCCTGAATGCGGTTATTTACCGGATTAATTTCAAACATTGTCTGATTTCTTTTATTGGACTAGTCAAAATGCGGTTATAAGAGCGGGATTGTAACTAATCCACGCCCTTTTTTATAGCGATTAGTGACGCTAAAGTGGCCAGATATTATCGATTATTAGCTGCAAACTACGGTTGCCGCGAAACTCATTAATATCCAGTTTGTAGGCCAACTGAACATCGCGCACGCCGTTGTCCGGCCAGCAACTGGTATCAACGTTGAACGCAATTCCGTCCAGCAGAGGTCCGCCGCCAACCGGCTCCACCATCACCTTCAGATGACGCTCACCCACCAAACGCTGCTGAAGCAGACGGAAATGTCCATCAAACAGCGGTTCCGGGAACATTTGCCCCCACGGCCCGGCATCACGCAGCATTTGCGCGACCTCCATGGTCATCTCCGCGGCGCTTAGCGGGCCATCTGACACCACTTCGCCCTGCAGCAAGGCGGGATCCAGCCACTCGGTTACCAGTTCGCCGAAACGCTGCTGGAAACGCTCAAACTGCGCCTCTTCCAGCGACAAGCCCGCCGCCATGGCGTGACCGCCAAACTTGAGGATCATGCCAGGATGAAGGGTGTCCAGGCGCTCCAGCGCATCACGCATGTGCAGCCCCTGAATCGAACGCCCGGAGCCTTTGAGCGTACCGTCGCCGGCAGGAGCAAACGCAATCACCGGACGATGAAAACGCTCTTTAATGCGCGATGCCAGAATGCCGACTACTCCCTGATGCCACTCAGGATGGTACATCGCAAGGCCGCCCGGTAGCGTCTCGCTACTGCGCTCCAGCTTTTCACACAGGGTCAGCGCTTCCGCCTGCATGCCCTGCTCAATTTCTTTGCGTGTCTGATTGAGCGCGTCCAGTTCATTGGCCAGCATGCGTGCTTCGCCAATGTTGTCGCACAGCAACAGCGCCACGCCGACGGACATATCATCCAGACGGCCAGCGGCATTCAGCCGTGGCCCCAGCGCAAAACCTAAATCGCTGGCAGCCAGCTTAAGTGGGTCGCGGTTGGAAATCTCCAGCAGCGCCTTAATGCCGGGACGGCACTTTCCGGCACGAATACGGCTTAATCCTTGCCACGTCAGAATGCGGTTATTAGCATCCAGCGGGACCACGTCGGCCACTGTGCCGAGCGCGACCAGATCGAGCAAGTCCGCCAGGTTCGGCGGCGCAATGCCTCGTTCATCAAACCAGCCTTTGTCACGCAGGAAGGTGCGCAGCGCCAGCATCAGATAGAAGGCCACGCCAACCCCAGCCAATGATTTAGACGGGAATTCACAGTCGTGCAGATTGGGGTTGATGATCGCCTCGGCATTAGGCAGCGTATCCCCTGGCAGATGGTGATCGGTTACCACCACCGGGATCCCCAGCGCTCTGGCATGTTCCACACCGGCGTGAGACGAGATGCCATTGTCTACGGTGACAATCAGCTGAGCGCCACGCGCATGCGCCTGCTCCACCACTTCCGGGCTTAAGCCATAGCCGTCTTCAAAACGATTAGGCACCAGGTAGTCAACGTTACCGCAACCTAACGCACGCATCGCCAGAATGCTGAGCGCCGTACTGGTCGCGCCATCGGCGTCAAAATCGCCGACCACAATAATGCGGGTTCCCGCGCGAAAGGCGTTATAGAGGATCTCAACTGCTTTTTCGACGCCGTTCAAATGCTGCCACGGCAGCATTCCTTTTACGCTACGTTCAAGTTCCTGGGCGCTGCGCACGCCGCGGCTGGCGTATAAACGACGCAGCAATGGCGGCAGGTCATCAGGTAGCTCGGTTGTCTCGTCGGCTTCACGCCGACGAAGTTGTATCTTTTGTTTCACGCGAATTATTTACCGCTGGTTTGTTTTGCATGTGCGTCGAGGAATTCTTTCATCTCTTTCGGGCCCTGATAGCCAGGCACGACATAGCCGTTGCTCAGCACAATCGCCGGCGTGCCGCTAACGCCAAACTGCACGCCCAGCGCGTAGTGGTTCGCGATATCCACATCGCAGGTTGCTGGTTTCACGTCCTTGCCTGCCATCGCGTCATCAAAGGCTTTGTTTTTATCCTTCGCGCACCAGATCGACTTCATGTCCTGCTCGGCCTGGCTTTCCAGACCCTGACGCGGGAAGGCCAGATAACGAACGGTGATCCCCAACGCATTATAGTCTTTCATCTCTTCATGCAGCTTGTGGCAGTAACCACAGGTGATGTCGGTGAAAACGGTAATGACGTGTTTTTCCTGCGGCGCTTTGTAGACGATCATCTCTTTTTCCAGCGCGTTCAAATGCTTCATCAGCAACTGGTTAGTAACATTCACCGGGCTTGCGCCGCTCACGTCATACATCGGTCCCTGAATAATATGTTTACCGTCTTCAGTTACGTACAGCACGCCGCTATTGGTCAGTACGGTTTTCATACCCGCCACCGGAGCAGACTGAATCTCGGTGCTCTGTACCCCCAGCTTTGCCAATGACTGGCGAATCGCCGCATCGTCTGCATGTACCATGCCGGAAAACGCCGTTGCCAGCAGGGTGAACATCATAAAACGTTTTTTCATAACCTATCCTTTCCTGTCAGCAATCACGCTCGCGGGTGATGCTGTTGATGTAGTTGACGCAAGCGCTCCGTTGCGACATGAGTATAAATTTGTGTTGTCGAGAGGTCGCTATGCCCCAGTAGCATCTGCACCACGCGCAGGTCAGCGCCATGATTGAGCAAATGCGTGGCAAAAGCATGCCGCAGGACGTGCGGTGACAGCTTCTCGCTGTCGATTCCCGCCAACACAGCATAGTGTTTAATACGATGCCAGAAGGTCTGACGGGTCATCTGTTGCGCCCGCTGGCTGGGAAACAGCACATCAATCGATACGCCATTGAGCAACCATGGACGCCCATGTTCCAGATACGTTTCCAGCCAGTAAACCGCCTCTTCACCCAACGGCACCAGGCGTTCTTTGTTGCCTTTACCGATCACCCGAACCACACCCTGACGCAGGCTGACGTCACTCATCGTCAGTCCCACCAGCTCAGATACGCGCAAGCCCGTTGCATACAATACTTCCAGCATGGCTTTGTCGCGTAGCTCCAGCGGTTGCTCAATCAGCGGCGCCTGCAACAGTCGCTCCACCTGTGCCTCACTGAGATCTTTGGGCAGGCGCTGCGGAAGCTTCGGTGATGCAAGCGAGGCGCTGGGATCGTCTTCGCGAAATTTTTCGCGGTAAAGATGCTGAAAAAAGCGCCGCGTAGCACTGAGCAAGCGAGCGGAACTGGTGGCTTTATATCCCCCATCCATCCGCTCGGCCAGTAATGCCTGCAGATCATCGCTCTGCGCCGTCGCCAGCGAGACGCCACGGTGATGTAACCATTCGACAAGCATGGTCAGATCGCGACGATACGCACTTAACGTGTTTTCCGCCAGATTTCGTTCCAGCCACAGGGCATCAAGAAACTGCTCGATGCGCGCCAGATCCTGTTCCACTCGCGCCCCTTATTCCACTCTCATTTTTGATGCATTATGCCTCATTGTGCCGGGATTGCGGCGATTCTGTTACACTACCCGCAACGCTACAGCAGAATTGAGATGTTTACGTCATGAACATGGGTCTTTTTTACGGTTCCAGTACCTGCTACACCGAAATGGCAGCAGAAAAAATCCGCGATATCCTGGGTCCCGAACTGGTGACACTGCACAACCTCAAAGATGATTCCCCGACCTTAATGGAGCAGTATGATGTGCTCATTTTGGGCATCCCGACCTGGGATTTTGGTGAAATTCAGGAGGATTGGGAAGCGGTCTGGGAGCAACTGGACGACCTCAACCTGGAAGGCAAAATTGTCGCGCTTTACGGGATGGGCGATCAGCTAGGATATGGCGAATGGTTCCTGGATGCGCTGGGGATGCTGCACGATAAACTGGTCACCAAAGGCGTCAAGTTTGTCGGTTACTGGCCAACCGAAGGCTATGAATTTACCAGCGATAAACCCGTCATTGCTGATGGACAGCTGTTTGTTGGTTTGGCGCTGGATGAAACAAACCAGTACGATCTCAGCGATGAACGCATCCAGAACTGGTGCGAGCAAATTCTTGGGGAAATGGCCGAACACTGGTCCTGATAAGCGTGTTGCCGGATGACGCCGTGAACGCCTTATCCGGTTTACCTCACGCATCAAACCTAAGGCCCTAAAGCGGCACGCCATCAGATATTTGTTGGCATTATCCCTGCTTCGCCTGTTGCAGCATTAACCGCCGTAAATCTCGCCACTCAGCCTCATCCATACTGTCTGCCGCTAGCCACAAATGCTGACGTTTCCCGGTATCTGAACGCAAACGCAGCATCATGCCTGTTTTGACCATCCAGGGCGCGCTAACGATAGTCCACTCCTGCCCTTGCCAGCGCAGACGGCCGTCCATCAACAGCCTAATCTCGCCCTGACAGGCATTAATTCTACGTTGGCTGCGTACGCTGTCGAACACCACCAGAGAGAGCAGAACCATCCATAATGGGGTGTAGCTCAAAGGCCAGGGCATCAATAAAATAAATACCGCGACCAGCCCATGAACGAGCAACGAAAGCCACTGCGCGCGCCATGAAACGCGTAAATCAGATTGCCACTGGACCACGTTCCCGATTCCGTGTCTGGATAAGTCGCACCATCTGCTCCAACTGAGCATCAGCTGGTTTCCCATGATTCATCAACCAGTTAAATAAATCTGGATCGTCACATTCTAGCAGACGGATAAAGATACGTTTTTCTTCGTCACTTAAGCTGTCATATTCATGTTCGAAAAACGGCATGATAGAGATGTCCAGCTCGCGCATACCGCGGCGGCATGCCCAATGAATACGTGCTTTATTGTTAATATCCATGTTCTTCTTCCTGTCTCGCGAAAACGAAGTATCCGGCTATTGTAACGTGTTTTTCACGCGCTTTTGCGGGAATATCAGCTAATGGAAGCACATTCGCTAAATAAAACCGCATTAAGTCAAAGGATTCATCATTTTTGGATGTCTCCTCGCAAAGCTTACTATATGGCACAAATAGCCTGTTTAAACCGCTTGCAATGGGCCATAGCTCTTTTACCATTAGTCATTATCACTGCGTTAAGCAAATCAGGACATTATTATGGCTTTTACATCTTTTCCTCCTCGCCAGCCTTTTGCGTCAACGCGTTTACCTCTGACGCTAATGACGCTCGATGACTGGGCGCTCGCCACCATTACCGGTGTCGACAGTGAGAAGTATATTCAGGGTCAGGTCACGGCTGATGTCAGCCAGATGACCGAGCATCAGCACGTGCTGGCAGCCCATTGTGATGCCAAAGGTAAAATGTGGAGCAATCTGCGCCTGTTCCGTAACAGTGACGGTTTTGCATGGCTTGAACGCCGCAGCTTGCGCGATGCACAGCTTACAGAACTGAAAAAATATGCGGTCTTCTCAAAGGTAGTGATTGCGCCGGACGACGAGCGTGTTCTGTTGGGCGTAGCGGGATTCCAGGCACGAGCGGCACTGGCCAATCTCTTTAGCGAATTACCGAACAGCGAAAAACAGGTTATTACCGAAGATACTTCCACAATACTGTGGTTCGAACACCCTGCCGAGCGTTTCCTGCTGATTGTTGATGTTGCAACGGCGGAAAGCCTGGTTGAGAAACTGCGCGGCGAAGCGGAGTTAAATAACAGTCAACAGTGGCTGGCGCTGGATATCGAAGCGGGTATTCCGGTCATTGATACTGCCAACAGCGGACAGTTTATTCCCCAGGCGACCAATATGCAGGCTCTGGGCGGGATCAGCTTCAAAAAAGGCTGCTATACCGGCCAGGAAATGGTGGCGCGCGCCAAATTCCGCGGCGCTAACAAACGCGCCATGTGGACTCTGGCAGGTACGGCCAGCCGGGTGCCGGAAGCTGGCGAAGATCTGGAACTGAAAATGGGTGAGAACTGGCGTCGTACTGGTACCGTACTCGCCGCAGTACAGCTCGCTGATGGCCAGATACTGGTGCAGGTCGTGATGAATAACGACATGGAAGCCGACAGCGTGTTCCGCGTTCGCGATGACGCAAAAACGCTGCATATTGTGCCACTGCCGTATTCGCTGGAAGAGTAAAAGCTTAACGCCGGATGGCGCTACGCTTATCCGGCCTACAGGCACATTTTGTAGGCCGGATAAGGCGTTAGCCGCCATCCGAAATCAAGGGTTACGCCTGTCCAACATACAAATAAATCGCCAGGAAGTGGCAAACGCTGCCGCCCAGTACAAAGCCGTGCCAGATCGCGTGGTTATATGGAATGCGCTTACAGACATAGAAAATAACGCCCAGCGAATACACCACACCACCAACGGCCAGCAACGTCACGCCTCCCGCCGCCAGTTTAACCGCCAATTGATACACCACAATCAGCGATAGCCAGCCCATTGTCAGGTAAGTCACCAGCGACAGAACCTTAAAGCGGTGCGCAATGGTCAGTTTGAATAAAATACCGAGCAGCGCCAGGCTCCAGATAACAATCATCAGTCCACGTGCCAGCGGCGAATCAAGCCCCACCAGCAGAAATGGCGTATAGGTCCCGGCAATCAGCAGATAAATCGCGCAGTGGTCGAATTTTTTCAGCCAGACTTTCGCTCGCTGATGGGGGATCGCGTGATACAAAGTTGAGGCGAGAAACAGCAGGATCATGCTGCCGCCGTACAGGCTATAACTGGTAATCGCCATAGCGCTGGCGTTGGTATCCACTGCCTGAACCAGTAACAACACCAGCCCGACAATCCCAAACACCAGCCCGATACCGTGACTGATGCTGTTGGCTATTTCCTCTGCCAGCGAATATCCCTGCGCGATTAATGGTTTCTGAACCATAGCTTACTCCCGAGAAACGAACACTTTCGTTATTGCCCCTCTAGCGTAACTGAGAATGGTTCCAGTGAACACCTGTTAGCTGTAATATTTATCTTAAAATAAATAGTCCATAAAAATCATATAATTAATTTTAATCTTTCAGCTAACAAGCGTACGCATTAAATCAAACACATTTAAAATCAATCACATAAAATTGCGTTTGATCCGGGTAAATTTCGGCAATCACACGTTTCAGTTCTTCAAGCGACATGTTTTCCTGCTGAGCATGTTTTTCAGTCAGCGTATCCAGCGTGACGGTTGAGGTGCCAACAACTTCAATCGTGCAGAAGTATCTCCCATCTTCAAAGCGCCCAACTCGTAGAATGTCACCGGTTTTGAAGTGTGATTCGGACTCGTCACGAATGGTGATAGTTTTGCGTCCGGCCAGTATGTCATCCTGGAAACGCTGAAAAAAAGTGATGTCATTTGGCTGCATGTTATTATTCCCTGTAGATGAAGTCTGATGAGTGAGTTTTGCTATTGTGAGTATGTTCTCCCACGCTGCCATCGCCAGTCTCAACAATCTTGAGATGCTGGTCTACAACTATGTCATCAAAAATCGTGACAAAGTCATGTACATGACCATTCGCGAACTGGCCGATGCCGTGGGCGTTTCCACTACCACCGTACTGCGCTTTTGCCGCAAGCTTAAGTGTGAAGGTTACTCAGAATTTCGCGTACGCTTCAAATTATATTTAGAGCAGAATGAACCGCAACAGGCGAATTTCGGCACCAGCGAAATTATCAGCTTTTTTAAAAGCGTCAATAACGACGAATTCGATAAACTGCTCGATCAGGCTGTTGATATTATATTATCTTCCGAACGTATTATATTTGTTGGCGCAGGAACGTCAGGAGCGCTTGCGAAATACGGCGCGCGTTTTTTCTCCAACGTCGGCAAATTCAGTAATCATATTGACGACCCTTATTTTCCGGTAACCAATGATATGGCCAGAAACGCGCTGGCAATCGTGCTTTCCGTCTCCGGCGAAACAGAGGAGATCCTGCGTTTTGCCAGCCAGTTCAGCCTGCACAACTGTAAAGTGCTGTCTGTAACCAGCCATGAACACTCACGTCTGGCGAAACTCGCCGACTTTAATCTCTCCTGGCACGTTCCACAAACACGCATTGCCGGGGTATACGATATAACCACGCAAATCCCCGTTATTTATATTCTGGAATCGCTTGGCCGCAAACTGGCGAAAAGAATAGCGTAAAAAAACAATCTGTTTTTTTGAAGTAACAAATCACATTAATGCTATTTTGTTATATCGTGACATTTAGGTTTCCTTTGTTAGACTCAAAATCAGATTGTATTAATTTGAGACTGAGCGCAGATGAAAAAACTTACCTTAGCAAAAGATTTTTTATGGGGCGGCGCGGTTGCGGCGCACCAGGTCGAAGGTGGCTGGAATAAAGGTGGCAAAGGCCCCAGCATTTGCGACGTACTGACCGGTGGGGCACACGGCGTTCCACGAGAAATCACTCAGGAAGTCGTGCCCGGTAAATACTACCCCAACCACGAAGCCGTCGATTTTTACGGTCATTACAAAGAAGACATTAAGCTGTTTGCCGAAATGGGCTTCAAATGTTTCCGTACCTCCATCGCATGGACCCGTATCTTCCCCAATGGGGACGAAACCCAGCCGAACGAAGAAGGTCTGAAGTTCTATGACGACATGTTCGATGAATTACTGAAATACAACATCGAACCGGTCATCACCCTTTCCCACTTCGAAATGCCGCTACATTTGGTTCAACAGTATGGGAGTTGGACCAATCGCAAAGTTGTTGATTTCTTTGTTCGATTTGCTGAAGTCGTCTTTGAGCGTTACAAACACAAAGTCAAATACTGGATGACCTTCAACGAGATCAATAACCAACGTAACTGGCGCGCACCGTTGTTTGGCTATTGCTGCTCCGGTGTGGTGTATACCGAGCATGAAACCCCGGAAGAAACCATGTACCAGGTGCTGCATCACCAGTTCGTGGCCAGCGCGCTCGCAGTGAAAGCCGCACGCCGCATCAACCCGGAAATGAAAGTGGGCTGCATGCTGGCTATGGTGCCGCTCTATCCATTCTCCTGTAAGCCCGAAGATGTCATGTTCGCCCAGGAGTCAATGCGTGAACGCTACGTCTTTACCGACGTCCAGCTGCGCGGCTACTACCCAAGCTATGTGTTGAACGAGTGGGAACGTCGCGAATTTAACATCAGGATGGAAGACGGCGACGAACAAATCCTGCGTGAAGGCACCTGCGACTATCTCGGATTTAGCTACTACATGACTAACGCGGTGAAAGCGGAAGGCGGTAGCGGTGATGCCATTTCCGGTTTTGAGGGTAGCGTGCCGAACCCGCACGTCAAAGCGTCCGACTGGGGCTGGCAGATTGACCCGGTTGGCCTGCGCTATGCTTTATGTGAGCTGTACGAGCGCTATCAGAAGCCGCTGTTTATCGTTGAAAACGGGTTTGGCGCCTACGATAAAGTGGAAACAGATGGCAGCATCAATGATGACTACCGCATCGATTATCTGCGCGCCCACATCGAAGAGATGATGAAGGCGGTCACCTATGATGGCGTAGATCTGATGGGCTACACGCCGTGGGGCTGCATTGACTGCGTTTCGTTCACCACCGGTCAGTACAGCAAGCGCTACGGCTTCATCTATGTGAATAAGCACGATGACGGCACTGGGGATATGTCGCGTTCACGCAAGAAGAGTTTTGAGTGGTATAAAGCGGTGATCGCCAGCAACGGCGAGAATCTGTGATTTTTCGCCGGATGGCGGCGTAAACGCCTTATCCAGCCTACAGGTATGATCCCGTAGGC
Organism: Citrobacter sp. Cc139; assembly: GCF_030334645.1. Taxonomy (NCBI): domain Bacteria; kingdom Pseudomonadati; phylum Pseudomonadota; class Gammaproteobacteria; order Enterobacterales; family Enterobacteriaceae; genus Citrobacter; species Citrobacter sp. Cc139. The sequence goes on along the minus strand of NZ_JAOWDM010000095.1, from coordinate 114,809 downwards.
TGGATAAGCGCAGCGCTATCCGGCCATTAAATCCCTACTTCCCGCCGGCCAGCTCCAGAAAACTGCCCGTGACGTAAGATGCCTTCTCGCTCAGTAGCCAGCAAATTGCCTGCGCGACTTCTTCCGGCTGCCCACCACGCTGCATAGGCAACATGGATTTCACGCGATCAACCCTTCCCGGCTCTCCACCCGACGCATGCATTTCAGTGTAGATCAGGCCTGGACGTACGCAGTTTACGCGGATCCCCTGCGCCGCCACCTCCAGTGCCAGGCCGGTGGTGAGCGTGTCCACCGCACCTTTTGAAGCGGCATAATCAACATATTCGAATGGCGCGCCGAGCCGTGATGCCGCCGAAGAGACATTCACAATCGCCCCACCCTGACCGCCGCGCTTAAACGACATGCGCTTTACCGCTTCCCGACAGCACAGAAAATAGCCGGTAACATTGGTCGCCAGTACGCGGTTAATTCGCTCTGCAGTTAAGTTTTCCACCGTGGTCTGTTCAAATAAAATCCCGGCATTATTCACCAGCGCAGTCAGCGGTTCCCCTTCACGGTCGATCGATTCAAACATCGCCAGCACCTGACTTTCATCACTGATATCCGCACGCAGCGCAAATGCCTTACCACCTGCCGCGACGATGTGGTTCACCACCTCGGTTGCCGCACGAATATTGTGATGAAAATTAACGGCGACCGTGTAACCCTCCAGTGCCAGTTGCAGCGCGGTTGCTCGCCCAATACCGCGACTGCCGCCAGTAACAAGTGCGATTCCCATAGAGACCTCCAGATATGAAAAAGCCGGGAGGCGGCTTCGCCTTACCCGGCCTGGAAATTATTCAACTACGCGGAAAAGTTACTGATATTCGCTCATCGGCACGCAGGAACAGAACAGGTTACGGTCGCCGTAAACGTCATCAAGACGCTTCACGGTAGGCCAGTATTTGTTCGCCACGCCTGCCGGGAAGACTGCGATTTCGCGGCTATAACCGTGGTTCCACTCGCTCACCAGCTCATTCTGGGTGTGCGGCGAGTTTACCAACGGGTTATCTTCCAGCGACCACTCACCAGCTTTCACGCTCTCGATCTCAGCGCGGATTGCCAGCATCGCGTTAATAAAGCGATCCAGTTCCACTTTGCTTTCAGATTCGGTGGGTTCCACCATCAGCGTACCTGCTACCGGGAACGACATGGTTGGCGCATGGAAACCATAGTCGATCAGACGTTTGGCAATATCCAGTTCGCTGATGCCGGTCTCTTCTTTCAGTGGGCGAATGTCGAGAATACATTCATGCGCTACACGGCCATCGCGACCGGTATACAGCACCGGATAGGCATCTTTCAGACGGCTGGCAATGTAGTTAGCGTTAAGAATCGCGACCTGGCTTGCCTGCTTCAGACCTTCTGCGCCCATCATACGGATGTACATCCAGCTGATTGGCAGAATGGATGCGCTACCGAACGGTGCGGCAGACACCGCGCCCTGACGGGTAAGCATCCCTTCAATCTGTACCACGCTGTGGCCAGGCACAAACGGTGCCAGATGCGATTTAACGCCGATCGGTCCCATGCCCGGGCCGCCGCCGCCGTGCGGAATGCAGAAGGTTTTATGCAGGTTGAGGTGCGAAACGTCCGCGCCGATAAAGCCCGGCGTGGTGATTCCAACCTGGGCGTTCATGTTCGCGCCGTCGAGGTACACCTGGCCGCCGAACTGGTGCACAACTTCACACACTTCGCGGATCGTTTCTTCATATACGCCGTGGGTGGACGGATAGGTCACCATGATGCAAGAAAGGTTCGCAGCATGTTGTTCTGCTTTTGCCCGCAGATCGTCAAGGTCGATGTTGCCGTTCTTATCACAGGCGACTACCACCACCTGCATCCCCGCCATTTGTGCGGAAGCCGGGTTAGTACCGTGAGCAGAGGCCGGGATCAGGCAGATATCGCGATGGCCTTCGTTACGGCTTTCGTGATAATGACGAATCGCCAGCAGGCCAGCGTATTCGCCTTGTGCGCCGGAGTTCGGCTGCATGCAGACTGCGTCATAGCCGGTCAGTTTTACCAGCCACTCGGAAAGCTGACCGATCATCTGGTGATACCCTTCCGCCTGCTCTGGCGGGCAGAACGGATGCAGTTCAGCGAATTCCGGCCAGGTGATAGGAATCATCTCGGCGGCGGCGTTCAGCTTCATGGTGCAGGAACCCAGCGGGATCATCGCCTGATTCAGCGCCAGATCTTTACGCTCCAGCGAGTGCATGTAGCGCATCATCTCGGTTTCGCTGTGGTAGCGGTTAAACACCGGGTGGCTGAGGATCGCGTCGTCACGCAGCATGCTGCTCTGAATGGAACGGCTGTCGAGCGCCACATCTTTATCCAGCGAGTCGATGTTCAGGCCGTGGCTGTCGCCCAGCAGAACATTGAACAACTGCACCACGTTTTCACGGGTGGTGGTTTCGTCGAGCGTAATACCTACCGCGTTATGAATATCGCTGCGCAGGTTGATCTCTGCCGCTTCCGCACGCGCCAGTACCGCAGCTTTATCGGCCACTTCAACACACAGCGTGTCGAAGTAGTGCGCATGACGCAGCTTTAAGCCTTTCTGTTGCAGACCAGCCGCCAGAATATCGGTCAGGCGGTGGATACGATTAGCGATGCGCTTCAGACCGACCGGACCATGATAAACGGCATACAGGCTGGCGATGTTAGCCAGCAGTACCTGTGAGGTACAAATGTTGGAGTTCGCTTTCTCACGACGGATATGCTGCTCGCGAGTCTGCATCGCCATGCGCAGTGCGGTATTGCCCGCCGCATCTTTTGATACGCCGATAATACGGCCTGGCATGGAGCGTTTGAATTCGTCTCTGGCGGCAAAGAATGCCGCGTGTGGGCCACCGTAACCCATCGGTACGCCGAAGCGTTGCGCAGAGCCGAAAACGATATCCGCGCCCTGTTTGCCCGGTGCGGTCAGCAGAACCAGCGCCATAAAATCGGCAGCGACGCTGACCACAACTTTACGGGATTTCAGCTCAGCAATCAGTTTGCTGTAGTCGTGCACTTCACCAGTGGTACCAACCTGCTGCAACAGCACGCCGAACACATCCTGGTGATCCAGTGCTTTCGCTGCGTCATCCACAATAACGTCAAAACCAAAGGTTTCGGCGCGAGTGCGAACCACATCCAACGTTTGCGGATGAACATCAGCCGCCACAAAGAAACGGTTGGCGTTTTTCAGTTTGCTAACGCGTTTGGCCATCGCCATGGCTTCAGCCGCTGCGGTGGCTTCATCCAGCAGAGAGGCGGAGGCCATGTCCAGCCCCGTCAGGTCCAGCGTGACCTGTTGGAAGTTCAGCAGCGCTTCCAGACGCCCCTGAGAGACTTCCGGCTGATACGGCGTATACGCGGTGTACCAACCCGGATTTTCCAGCATGTTACGCAGGATAACCGGCGGCAACTGCACGGCGGTATAGCCCATGCCGATGTAGGACGTGAAGCGCTTGTTACGCCCGGCGATGGCTTTTAATTCGGCCAGCGCAGCGTATTCTGTCGCCGCCTCGCCTACCTGCGGCGGGGTTGCGAGCTGAATGTCTTTCGGCACAATCTGGCCGATCAGCGCGTTTAACGACTCGGCGCCAACCGCATTCAGCATCTCTTGCTGCTGCGCGGCGTCCGGTCCGATGTGGCGTTCAATGAAAGCGCCGCTGTTTTCAAGCTGGCTTAACGTCTGTGTCATGGGCGATGGTTCCTGAAACGTGCAGTGAATCGTGATTGTCTCTAACTCAATTGCCCGGTGGCGCTGACGCTTACCGGGCCTACGCGTGCGAAAACGAATACGCAAAATAATCCGCGTTGCAGTGAGTAGGCCGGATAAGCATTAGCGCCATCCGGCACAACATTATTCGTCTTCTAACAATGCTTCGTACGCAGTGGCATCCAGCAGCGATTCAATTTCGCTTTCATCGCTGGCTTTGATTTTGAAGATCCAGCCGCCGGCATACGGTTCGCTGTTAACCAGTTCCGGGGAGTCGCTGAGCGCGTCGTTAACCGCGACAATCTCACCGCTTACCGGCGCATAAATATCAGAAGCCGCTTTTACGGATTCCGCAACGGCGCAGTCATCGCCCGCGCTGACGGTCGCGCCAACTTCTGGCAGGTCTACGAAAACCATGTCACCCAACAGCTCCTGAGCATGTTCGGTGATACCAACGGTGTAAGAGCCGTCAGCTTCTTTGCGCAGCCATTCGTGTTCTTTGCTGTATTTCAGTTCTGCAGGTACGTTGCTCATCAATCAATCTCCAAAAAGGATGAATCACGCGACGGCTTTGCCGTTACGCACAAAAACAGGTTTAGTGACTTTTACAGGCATTTCGCGGTTACGGATCTGCACGATCGCTGTCTCACCGATACCCGCAGGGACACGCGCCAGCGCGATGCTGTAGCCCAGGGTTGGGGAGAATGTTCCGCTGGTGATAATGCCTTCATGTTGGTTACCGGAAGCGTCAGTGAAACGGACTGGCAGTTCATTACGCAGCACGCCCTTCTCGGTCATCACCAGTCCGACCAGCTGTTCATGGCCTTTGTCGCGCTGCATTTCCAGTGCTTCACGACCAATAAAGTCGCGGTCGGCAGGTTCCCACGCAATGGTCCAACCCATGTTGGCTTCCAGCGGAGAAATCCCTTCGTCCATCTCCTGACCATACAGGTTCATACCCGCTTCCAGACGCAGCGTGTCACGCGCGCCCAGACCGCAAGGTTTGACGCCTGCTTGTACCAGCGCACGCCAGAAATCAGCCGCTTTTTCATTCGGCATGGCGATTTCATAGCCTGCTTCGCCGGTATAACCGGTGGTTGCGATAAACAAATCACCCGCCTGAACGCCAAAGAACGGCTTCATACCTTCTACCGCATGGCGCTGTTCGTCAGTAAACAACGTGGCTGCTTTTTCCTGCGCGTTTGGCCCCTGCACCGCAATCAGCGACAGGTCGTCACGAACGGTGATGTCGATGGCGTAGGGTTCAGCGTGTTGGGTAATCCAGGAGAGGTCTTTTTCGCGGGTGGCGGAGTTTACAACGAGGCGGAAGAAATCTTCAGTGAAGTAATAGACAATCAGGTCATCTATCACACCGCCCGATGCGTTAAGCATACCGGAGTAGAGGGCTTTACCCGTCTTCGTTAGCTTCGCAACGTCGTTTGCCAGCAGATAACGCAAGAACTCCCGGGTGCGGCTGCCGCGCAGGTCGACGATGGTCATATGCGACACATCAAACATACCGGCATCGGTGCGAACAGCATGGTGTTCATCGAGCTGAGAACCGTAATGCAGTGGCATCATCCAGCCATGGAAATCTACCATGCGCGCGCCACATAGCGTGTGTTGTTCGTACAAAGGAGTCTGTTGAGCCATCTTTTCCTCGTTGAATAAGCGGGGCTACCAACTCTTTCGCGGTGAAATTTTCGCCACGAAACCCAGCACCGCAGCCGCTCCAGGGGCTACGACGCAAACGTTCTCTTTGTCCTGAACTTACCACCGAAACAGACGCTAAACCATAAGGCAAAATTAGCCATCACATTAGCTTATGGCAAAAAATGGCCAGATCGACGACAGAATAAAAATCCACAAGTACGCTAAAAAATCAGAACAACAAACAGCATGGAGAAGGAAAAATCAGCATCAAACCACATTAAATATGGAAAAAATGTCAAAAATGGCGTTATGAAAAAAACGTGATATTAAAAAAACTAATGCGAAAAAAGGTGTGGAATTAGATTATTTCAAATGAGAGAAGCATCCCGGCGCGAGGGCCGGGAGAGGAAAATGTGACGGGTCTCAAACTCTTAAGATTGTCCTTACGGACGCTAGCGTAGCCATTCGGGAAGATCGTTCAGTCCCATCGCCTGACGGATGAGCTGCGGTTTTACACCCGGAAGGGTATCGGCCAGTTTCAGACCAATATCACGCAGCAGTTTTTTCGCCGGATTCTCGCCGGCAAACAGTTCACGGAAGCCCTGCATACCGGCCAGCATCATTGCTGCGCTGTGCTTACGGCTGCGCTCATAACGACGCAAATAGAGATACTGGCCAATATCTTTGCCCTGACGTTGTAGCCGCTTAAGCTCATCGATAAGCTCTGCCGCATCCATAAAGCCGAGGTTAACCCCCTGACCCGCCAGCGGGTGGATGGTATGCGCCGCATCACCCACCAGCGCCAGACGATGGGCGGCGAACTGACGAGCATAGCGTCCCGTCAGCGGAAACGTCTGCCGTTCGCTTTCAACGCTGCACAGTCCCAGACGGTTATCAAAAGCGATATTCAGCGCCTGATTAAACTCATCAACGCTTGCCTGCTGCATGCGTTCGGCTTCCTGCAGAGAAAGTGACCAGACGATAGAGCACAGATGCGGGTCACTGAGCGGCAGGAATGCCAGGATACCCTCGCCGTGAAACGCCTGGCGCGCAACCGCGCCGTGAGCTTCCTGCGTACGGATCGTCGCCACCAGCGCATGATGACGGTAATCCCAGAAGGTGAGCGGAATGTCTGCTTTATTACGCAGCCAGGAGTTAGCGCCATCCGCGCCGATCACCAGGCGAGCCGTCAGCATTGTGCCCTCTTTCAGAGTCAGAAATGCCTCGTTCTCACCCCAGGCTACCTGCTGTATTTCAGCGGGCGCCAGCAGCGTAATATCCGGCGAACGCTGCGCCTTTTGCCATAGCGCGTAATGGATCTCTGCGTTTTCGACGATGTGGCCCAAATGGCTGTAGCCCATGCTCTGGTCGTCAAACTCAATGCGCCCGAAGCTGTCTTTGTCCCAGACTTCCATACCGTGATAGCAGCACGCGCGACGGGCAACGATATCTGACCAGACGCCCAAACGAGTAAGCAGTTTTTCACTGGCGGCATTGATTGCCGACACACGAAGCTGAGGAGGTGCATCCACCGCCAACGGCTGCGGAACATGTTGTTCTAACACCGCAACGCGTAACCCGCTGCCCTGCAAGCCGCAGGCAACCGCCAGTCCCACCATGCCGCCACCGACAATTGCTACATCAACACTTTGCACTGTTTACTCCTGGAAACCGGAACAATCAAAACCGTAGGCCGGATAAGGCATTTACGCCGCCATCCGGCTTACAGGCCATATTTATCGCGCAACCCAACCCAGGGTCCGCTCCGCCAGCGCATCGCGCGCGGGTGTGAATAACTCCATCGCCATCAGCCCGGCATTGCGCCCAACAACCAGCGGGGCCCAGCGGTTGGCAAACAGATACACCAGATTGTTGGTTACGCCAATTGTCGTTTCGCGATCGCGCTCACGACGTTGCTGATAGCGTGCCAGCACTGCGTAATCACCAATATCTTCCGCGCAGTTTTGCGCCTGAGTTAACGTCTCAGCCAGGCTCATTACGTCGCGCAGACCAAGGTTGAAACCTTGTCCGGCAATGGGATGTAGCGTCTGAGCGGCGTTCCCCACCAGCACGGTACGATGGGTAATCGCCTTCAGCGCAGTGGTTAATGACAGCGGATAAGCGCTGCGTTTACCGGTCTGGGTAATACGTCCCAGCCGCCAGCCAAACGCGGTTTGCAATTCACGGCAAAACCGTTCGTCGGACCAGGCCATGATCTCATCGCGCTGATCCAGCGGATGGCACCACACCAGCGAGCAGCGACCATCAGACATCGGAAGCATTGCCAGCGGGCCATGCTGCGTGAAACGTTCAAACGCGCGCCCATCGTGGGGAACGGAGGTCGAGACATTGGCGATTACCGCCAGTTGTTCATAAGGCTGCTGCAGCCAGTCCACGCCGCAGGCGGTAGCCAGCGCGGAACGTGTACCGTCAGCGGCGACCACCACGCGACCGGTAATGGCCTCGCCATTTTCCAGTGTGACCTCAACATGGTCCTGCGTACGCGACACGCTGGCTACGCGATCGGGACAATGCAGCGTAACGCCCGGCGCTTTACGCAGTAGCGCAAACAGACGCAGCCCAACATCGTGGAGTTCCACCACCTGACCCAGCGCCGGGAGACGATATTCCTGCGCATCCAGCGTAACAAATCCGGCATGGCCGCGATCGCTGACGTGGACCGTTTTGATTGCCGTTGCGCAATCGGCAATCGCCTGCCATACGCCAATTCGCGCCAGCTGCTGACAGGTTCCTGCCGCCAGCGCAATCGCCCGGGCGTCAAACCCAGGATGACGGTCAGTTTCAGGTTCGCGCGCTTCTATCAGATGAACTGGCAGCGTCCCATGACTGAGCTGGGAAATGGCCAGCGCCAGCGTCGCGCCGACCATGCCACCACCAACGATAATTACGCTCATTGCAGTCGCGCCGCAGCCATTAAGGCTTCAATATCATCCGCTTTCTTCACCACGCTGGCGGTCAGATTTTCATTACCGTCTTCGGTGATAAGGATGTCATCTTCTATACGAATGCCAATGCCCCGATAAGCAGCCGGTACATCGGCATCCGGCGCGATATATAACCCTGGCTCGACGGTCAGCACCATTCCTGGCTCAAGGATACGCGAACGATCCTGACCATAAACGCCAACATCGTGCACATCCAGCCCCAGCCAGTGGCTAAGGCCATGCATAAAGTATGGCCGATGCGCATTCTCGGTAATTAACTGGTCGACGTCGCCGTGCAATATGCCAAGCTTCACCAGACCGGTAATCATGATGCGCACAACTTCACCGGTGACGTCCTGAATGGAAGTTCCGGGGCGATACAGACGTAGGCTGGTCTCTAAGGATTCCAGCACGATATCGTAGATTTCACGCTGCGCGGGGGTAAATTTGCCATTAACCGGAAAAGTACGCGTAATGTCGCCCGCATAGCCTTTGTATTCACAGCCAGCGTCAATCAGCACCAGGTCGCCATCGCGCATTTCACTTTCATTTTCGGTGTAATGCAGGATACAGCCGTTTTCACCGCTTCCGACAATGGTGTTATAGGACGGATAACGCGCGCCGTGGCGGGTAAATTCGTGGTGAATCTCCCCCTCCAGTTGGTATTCAAACATCCCCGGACGGCATTTTTCCATCGCGCGGGTATGCGCCAGGGCGGTGATCTCTCCGGCACGGCGCATGATCGCAATCTCTTCTGGTGATTTGAACAGGCGCATTTCATGCACCATCGGACGCCAGTCGATGATCGCGCCAGGCGCGTGCAGATTTTGTCTGGAACCTTTGCGTAGTTTATCCAGCGCCGTGCAGACAATTTCGTCCGCCCAAGCGTACTCGCCCTGTGCGTGATACACCGCGTCCAGGCCATTGAGCAGCAAGTGCAGCTGTTGGTTGATTTCACTGAAGGCCAGCGCCCGGTCAACGCCGAGTTTTGCCGGCGCGGCATCCTGGCCCAGACGACGGCCAAACCAGATCTCCGCCGTCAGATCGCGAACCCGATTGAACAAAACGCTGTGGTTATGAGTATCATCACTTTTAATCAGCACCAGCACGGCTTCAGGCTCGTTAAAGCCGGTGAAATACCAGAAATCACTGTTCTGGCGGTACGGGTATTCACTGTCCGCGCTGCGCGTCGCTTCCGGCGCGGCAAAAATCAGCGCGGCGCTGCCGGGCTGCATTTGTGCCAGCAAAGCCTGACGACGACGCTGGAATTCTTGCTGAGATATCTCACTCATAACACTCTCCTTGGCGTTGTTGTATTTAGTGCAGAGTCGGTTTACGGACTTCCGGCGCAGTCGGCTGCTGACGCGTAAACGTGTCATGGCACAGCAAGGCGGCTACACGCACGTATTCGATGATCTCTTCGAGCGACATTTCCAGCTCTTCCTGATCTTCGTCTTCGTCATAGCCCAACTGGGCGATATTGCGCAGGTCGTCAATCGCTTCACCGGTTTCGCCGGTCACTTTGTCGAGCTTAGGCTGCGTGACGCCGAGGCCCAGCAGGAAGTGGTTTACCCAGCCAGCCAGCGCATCGGCGCGATCGAATACGCTGACGTCATCACCTTCAGGCAGAAAAAGCTGAAAAAGGAAGCCGTCGTCCTCAAGGGCATCGCTGGTAGCAGAGTGCATTTTCAGCAGCGCCTGAGCCAGCTGGTGACCAAAGGCCAGACCTTCGTTCGTCAGGTCGTGCAACAGCGGCTGCCATGAGCTGTCGTTGTTACCGCCACAAATTATCCCGCTGATTAAGCCGTGCATTTCGGCCGGGGTTAATCCAGCCCCTTGTTGGTTCAAAAACTGGCTAACTTCGCTGTAGCCAGGCATTTCGTTCTGTATAGACATAAGCATTCGTCATCAAAGGGAGGAATATTCATGATATGCTACCACTTTGGACCCTGGTGGACCAGAAAAGGGCTTGTATCTTGATACCAGGGTAGCTATAGTGTCGCCCCTTCGCGGACCCAAGGTCTGGAGACGAAGGCAGCGCAGTCAATCAGCAGGAAGGTGGCATGTCTGCACAACCCGTCGATATCCAAATATTTGGCCGTTCACTGCGAGTGAATTGCCCGCCTGAACAAAGGGATGCGTTGAATCAGGCTGCGGACGATCTCAATCAGCGATTGCAAGATCTGAAAGTTCGCACTAGAGTCACAAATACTGAGCAGTTGGTTTTCATCGCCGCGTTGAACATCAGCTATGAATTAACTCAGGAAAAAGCGAAGACGCGTGAGTACGCGGCGAGCATGGAACAACGTATTCGGATGCTGCAACAGACCATCGAACAAGCGTTGCTTGATCAGGGTCGCATAACCGAAAAAACGGGCCAAAACTTTGAATAACACTTTTCGGTTTACTGTGGTAGAGTGGCCGTGAAGACAAAATTTCTCTGAGATGTTTGCAAGCGGGCCAGTCCCCTGAGCCGATATTTCATACCACAAGAATGTGGCGCTCCACGGTTGGTGAGCATGCTCGGCCCGTCCGAGAAGCCTTAAAACTGTGACGACACATTCACCTTGAACCAAGGGTTCAAGGGTTACAGCCTGCGGCGGCATCTCGGAGATTCCCTTCTACCTGGCAACAGCCATGACACTACTTTCTGAACTCCCTTTATCCCGACAAGAAATACGCACACTGATTCGTCAGCGTCGCCGTGCGCTTACCAGCGATCAGCAACAACAATTTGGTCAGCAAGCCGCGACCAGAATGCTCAGTTTTCCCCCTGTTGTTCTTGCCCATACCGTAGCGGTGTTTCTCTCTTTCGATGGCGAACTCGACACCCAACCGCTGATCGAACAGCTGTGGCGAGCGGGTAAGCGCGTCTACCTTCCGGTTCTTCATCCCTTCAGCCCTGGCAACCTGCTGTTCCTGCACTATCATCCGCAGAGTGCGCTGGTGACCAACCGCTTAAAGATCCAGGAGCCGCGACTTGATGTCCGCGACGTATTGCCGCTGGCAAAGCTGGATGTACTGGTTACGCCGTTAGTCGCGTTTGATGAAGACGGGCAGCGCCTGGGCATGGGCGGCGGATTTTATGACCGTACGTTGCAAAACTGGCAGCAGCATAAGATCCAGCCCGTGGGCTACGCGCATGATTGCCAGTTAGTGGAAAAGCTGCCTGTCGAAGAGTGGGATATCCCACTGCCTGCGGTGGTGACACCATCCAAAATTTGGCAGTGGTAGCCGTTTTTTGCCGATTGACAGCGCCGTTTTTTTGACCTAAATTCCTCGGTGAAGGGTGAGGGAGGCGAACCTCCCTCCTGCGTACTCTCTGTTAATATGCTGGGCAAGCGATGATTAACAGGATCAGCAGCATGATGACGTATCTCATCATCGTCCCTTTCCTTTTTAGAGCCCCTGCTTCGCCAGGGGTTTTCCCGTTTCAGCGCGATGCTGAGCCCCTATCGTAAATTTCTTTTAGTGCTGTACAACACGCAGCACTGCCTTTAGTTGCCAATTGCGGCAAGGCTCGAAAACAGAATGTATGCGTTACAGAAAGAAATTTTGAGGCAGGGAAATCAGAGGAAAGATGGGCAGGTCATCGCCTGCCCATTTAGAGGAAATTAGTACAGCAGACGGGCGCGAATGGTTCCCGGAAGGGCTTTCATCGCCAGCAGCGCTTTTTCCGCCACATCTTCATCCGCTTCAATATCGATGACCACATAACCTACCTGCGCGGAAGTCTGCAGATACTGCGCGGCAATGTTGACGCCCTGCTCGGCAAAAATCTGGTTCAGCGCGGTCAGAACGCCAGGACGGTTTTCGTGAATGTGCATCAGACGACGACCACCGTGCAGCGGCAGCGAAACTTCCGGGAAGTTAACCGCAGACAGCGTGGAGCCGTTGTCGGAATACTTGATCAGTTTCCCCGCCACTTCCAGACCGATATTTTCCTGTGCTTCCAGCGTGGAACCACCAATATGCGGCGTCAGGATCACGTTGTCGAAATCACACAGCGGCGAAGTGAACGGATCGCTGTTCGTTGCCGGTTCGGTTGGGAACACGTCAATTGCCGCCCCTGCAAGATGTTTGGTCGCTAACGCGTCGCACAACGCAGGAATATCAACCACCGTACCGCGTGCGGCGTTAATCAGCAGCGCGCCCGGTTTCATCAGCGAAATCTCACGCGCGCCCATCAGGTTTTTGGTAGAGGCATTTTCCGGCACGTGCAGGCTCACCACGTCGCTCATATTGAGCAGGTCGGAAAGATGCTGAACCTGCGTGGCGTTACCCAGCGGTAGTTTATTTTCAATATCATAGAAATAGACATGCATCCCCAGCGATTCCGCCAGAATGCCTAACTGAGTACCAATGTGCCCGTAGCCGATGATCCCCAGTTTTTTGCCGCGCGCTTCAAAAGAGCCAGTAGCCAGTTTATTCCACACGCCGCGGTGCGCTTTGGCATTCGCTTCTGGTACGCCGCGTAGCAGTAGCAGCAGTTCGCCAATCACCAGTTCAGCAACGGAACGTGTGTTAGAGAATGGCGCGTTAAACACCGGGATCCCGCGCTTTGCCGCAGCGCTAAGATCAACCTGGTTGGTGCCGATGCAGAAGCAACCAATCGCGACCAGTTTTTCTGCGGCGGCAATTACATCCTCAGTCAGATGGGTACGGGATCGCAGGCCAATGAAGTGAGCATCACGGATGGACTCTTTCAGTTGTTCGGTGTCCAGAGCGCCTTTGTGAAACTCGATGTTGGTATAACCTGCTGCACGAAGGCTCTCGAGTGCTTTTTGGTGCACGCCTTCTACCAGCAGAAATTTAATCTTATCTTTCTCCAGTGATACCTTTGCCATTTCCCCGACCCTGTCTTTTTTGTCCAATCTGATGTGTTGTGTGTGGGATTTTCATCCGCCTCTTCAACATATCAAAAAATAATATTGCAGCAATATGAACGTTTGCGTCGTCATGCTGAGGAAATGTCATTCAGCGGGAAATGTCAGAGGAAAATACTGGCGATAACTTTTTCTTTGGAGAGATCGGCAGGGCAATATTGTAAACGTGACACAAGTCACCAAATTTGCCCTGCCAAAATTTTTTTAACGGGAGAAGACGCTCCCATCAGATCATTTTACGATAGTTTTCACGCCGTCTGGGGTACCGATCAGCGCAACATCCGCACCACGGTTAGCGAACAAACCTACGGTTACCACGCCCGGAATCGCATTAATGGCGTTTTCCAGCGCGATAGCGTCGAGGATTTCCAGACCATGCACGTCAAGGATCACGTTACCATTGTCAGTTACCACGCCCTGACGGTATTCAGGACGACCGCCCAGCTTCACCAACTGGCGAGCCACTGCGCTACGCGCCATTGGGATAACTTCTACCGGCAACGGGAAGTTACCGAGAATATCGACTTCTTTGGACGCGTCAGCGATGCAGATAAATTTCTTCGCCACGGAAGCAATGATTTTTTCACGGGTCAACGCTGCGCCACCGCCTTTAATCATCTGCATATGGCCGTTGATTTCATCCGCGCCGTCAACGTAGACGCCGAGGCTGTCCACTTCGTTAAGATCGAACACGTGGATGCCAAGGCTTTTGAGTTTTTCGGTCGAGGCGTCAGAACTGGACACCGCGCCTTCAATCTGACCTTTCATTGTGCCCAGCGCATCAATAAAGTGTGCGGCTGTTGAACCTGTACCTACGCCCACAATGGTACCGGGCTGTACATACTGAAGTGCCGCCCATCCTACTGCTTTTTTCAGTTCATCCTGCGTCATGATCGTTTCGCCTGTGGTGTGAATATGGTGGGAAAATTCACGCGCATTATAGAACATTGTGCAGAAAAATGTCCCCACACCCGCTCCCGGGTGGCTGATTTCGTCTTTACCCAACCCAAATTTGTGTCATAGTGCAGAACAAGCAAAAATTTCAGGAGTGCGCCAAAGCAATGAAACGTCCGGACTACAGAACACTACAAGCACTGGATGCGGTTATTCGTGAACGAGGATTTGAGCGCGCGGCGCAAAAGCTGTGCATCACGCAATCCGCCGTTTCACAGCGCATTAAACAGCTTGAGAATATGTTCGGACAGCCGCTGCTGGTGCGTACCGTACCGCCTCGCCCTACTGAACAAGGGCAGAAACTCCTGGCGCTTTTACGCCAGGTTGAACTGCTGGAAGATGAGTGGCTGGGTGATGAGCAAACTGGCTCCACGCCGCTGCTGCTTTCGCTGGCGGTGAACGCCGACAGTCTGGCGACCTGGTTGCTTCCGGCGCTGGCCCCGGTACTGGCTAATTCGCCGATTCGCCTGAACCTGCAGGTTGAGGATGAAACGCGCACGCAGGAACGTCTGCGCCGTGGTGAAGTGGTCGGTGCGGTGAGTATTCAACATCAGGCGCTGCCAAGCTGTCTGGTGGATAAACTTGGTGCGCTGGATTACCTGTTTGTAGGTTCAAAAGCGTTCGCCGAGCGCTATTTCCCGAACGGCGTCACTCGCTCTGCCCTGCTGAAAGCCCCGGCGGTAGCGTTTGACCATCTTGATGATATGCATCAGGCGTTCCTGCAACAAAACTTCGATCTGCCGCCAGGCAGCGTGCCGTGCCATATCGTTAACTCATCAGAAGCCTTCGTCCAGTTGGCCCGTCAGGGCACGACCTGCTGTATGATCCCGCACTTACAGATAGAAAAAGAGCTGGAAAGCGGCGAGCTTATCGACTTGACGCCGGGCCTGTTCCAGCGTCGGATGTTGTACTGGCACCGCTTTGCGCCGGAAAGCCGCATGATGCGCAACGTTACCGACGCGCTGCTGGCTTACGGTCACAACGTACTGCGTCAGGATTAAACTGTTTGTAGCCTCTGAGTGCCGGATGGCGGCGTAACGCCTTATCCGGCCTATCCCCTCTTACCGCTTTTTCATGTTATTCCCGCCACGTCTTTGAAATACATCACAAAATAAAACATACCACGCGGCAAAAAACGACGCGCTGTTGGCTATTTTTTGCTGGCGACAAGCCAAATGAAAAAGCTCACCGTATCTCGTAAAGATTCAACTTATTGCGTAATACGGAGCAAAAAATGGCTAACGTGCAAGAGTGGCAAACACTTGCCAATAAAGAACTCAGTCGACGGGAAAAAACCGTTGAGTCGCTGGAAAGACAGACAGCGGAAGGGATTGTCATCAAGCCGCTGTACACCGAGGCTGACCTCGATAATCTGGAAGTCACGGGCACCCTGCCCGGCCTGCCGCCTTACGTGCGCGGCCCACGCGCCACCATGTATACCGCGCAGCCGTGGACCATCCGCCAGTATGCTGGTTTCTCTACCGCCAAAGAATCCAACGCCTTTTACCGCCGCAACCTCGCCGCCGGACAAAAAGGACTTTCCGTTGCCTTTGACCTTGCCACCCACCGCGGCTATGACTCTGACAACCCGCGCGTGGCGGGCGATGTCGGCAAAGCGGGCGTGGCGATCGATACCGTCGAAGATATGAAGGTGCTGTTTGATCAGATCCCGCTGGATAAGATGTCGGTGTCGATGACGATGAACGGCGCGGTGCTGCCGGTCCTGGCGTTTTATATCGTCGCGGCTGAGGAACAAGGCGTAACGCCGGAACAGCTCACCGGGACCATCCAGAACGATATTCTGAAAGAGTATCTGTGCCGCAACACCTACATTTATCCACCAAAACCTTCAATGCGCATCATCGCCGACATCATCGCCTGGTGCTCCGCCAATATGCCGCGCTATAACACCATCAGTATCAGCGGTTATCACATGGGGGAAGCCGGAGCGAACTGCGTCCAGCAGGTGGCGTTTACGCTGGCTGACGGCATTGAGTACATCAAAGCCGCACTGTCTGCCGGGCTGAAAATTGATGACTTCGCCCCGCGTCTGTCATTCTTCTTCGGTATCGGCATGGATCTGTTTATGAACGTCGCCATGCTGCGCGCGGCTCGCTATTTGTGGAGCGAGGCGGTCAGCGGTTTTGGCGCAACCAACCCGAAATCTCTCGCTCTGCGTACCCACTGCCAGACCTCCGGCTGGAGTCTGACCGAACAGGATCCCTACAACAACGTGATCCGCACAACCATTGAAGCGCTCGGCGCCACGCTTGGCGGCACCCAGTCTCTGCATACCAACGCCTTTGATGAAGCGCTCGGTCTGCCCACCGATTTCTCCGCCCGCATCGCGCGTAATACACAGATCATTATTCAGGAAGAGTCAGAGATCTGCCGCACCGTCGATCCGCTGGCCGGATCGTACTACGTGGAGTCATTGACCGATCAAATCGTGAAGCAGGCGCGCACGATCATTAAACAAATTGATGAAGCGGGCGGCATGGCGAAGGCGATTGAAGCTGGACTCCCCAAACGAATGATCGAAGAAGCTTCGGCGCGCGAGCAGTCGCTGATCGACCAGGGCAAACGCGTCATCGTTGGCGTGAACAAGTACAAGCTGGATAAAGAAGACGAAACGTCGGTACTGGAAATCGACAACGTGAAGGTGCGCAACGAACAGATTGCTTCACTACAGCATATCCGCGCCACTCGCGACAATGATGCCGTCAACGCCGCGCTGACGGCGCTGACCCACGCCGCGCAGCATAATGAAAATCTGCTGGCCGCCGCCGTTAACGCCGCCCGCGTTCGCGCCACGCTCGGTGAGATCTCCGACGCGCTGGAAGCCGCTTTTGACCGCTATCTGGTGCCCAGCCAGTGCGTCACCGGCGTGATTGCGCAAAGCTATCACCAGTCCGACAAATCCGCCAATGAGTTCGACGCCATTGTTGCGCAAACCGAACAGTTCCTCGCGGAAAATGGTCGCCGACCTCGGATCCTGATCGCCAAGATGGGCCAGGATGGTCACGATCGCGGCGCGAAAGTGATCGCCAGCGCCTACTCCGATCTCGGCTTCGACGTCGATCTCAGTCCGATGTTCTCCACGCCAGAAGAGATCGCCCGTCTGGCGGTAGAAAACGATGTACATGTCATAGGCGCATCGTCACTGGCTGCAGGGCATAAGACGTTGATCCCTGAACTTGTCACGGCGCTCAAAGGCTGGGGACGCGCAGATATCTGCGTGGTGGCAGGCGGTGTGATACCACCACAGGACTACGCCTTCCTGTACGAGCATGGCGTGGCAGCCATTTATGGCCCCGGCACGCCAATGCTCGACAGCGTCCGCGATGTATTGACCCGGATCAGTCAGCATCATGATTAACGCCGCCACGCTTGACGATGCCGTCCGACGCTTGCGGCGCGGTGAACGGGCCACGCTTGCCCAGGCGATGACGCTGGTTGAAAGCAGCCACCCGCGCCACCAGCCACTGAGTACGCAATTGCTGGACGCGATAATGCCGTTCACCGGTAACGCGCTGCGTCTGGGCATCACTGGCACGCCGGGCGCGGGCAAAAGCACCTTTCTGGAGGCGTTCGGTATGCTGTTGATCCGTCGGGGATTACGGGTGGCTGTGATTGCGGTCGATCCCAGTAGTCCCGTTAGCGGCGGCAGCATTCTTGGCGATAAAACCCGGATGACGGAACTGTCCCGCGCAGAATCGGCATTTATTCGCCCGGTGCCTTCCAGCGGTCATTTAGGCGGCGCCAGCCAGCGTGCTCGTGAATTAATGCTGTTGTGCGAAGCGGCGGGTTTTGACGTGGTGATTGTGGAAACCGTCGGCGTCGGGCAGTCAGAAACTGAAGTCGCCGGCATGGTGGATTGCTTTATCTCACTGCAAATTGCCGGCGGTGGCGACGATTTGCAGGGCATCAAAAAGGGCCTGATGGAGATGGCGGATCTGGTCGTCATCAACAAGGACGACGGTGATAACCGTAACCAGGTTGCCATCGCCCGCCATATGTACGAATCCGCCCTGCATATTCTGCGCCGCAAGTATGACGAGTGGCAACCGCAGGTTCTGGCCTGTAGCGCCCTGGAAAAACGTGGCATCGAGGAGATTTGGCAGGCGATAACTGACTTTAAAACGTGCCTTACCGTCAGCGGTCGACTGGAAAAAGTCCGCCAGCAGCAAGCGGTGGACTGGTTACACAAGCAGGCTGAAGAAGAAGCTTTGCATCTGCTGTTTACCCGGACTGATTTCGACCGTTATTTCCAGCAGACACTGCAGGCCGTCAAAAATAACGACCTTTCGCCGCGTACCGGTCTGCGTCACATCAGTGAATTTATCCAGCATCATTACTTTGAATAAAGAGAACATTATGTCTTATCAATACGTCAACGTAGTCATCATCCAGAAAGTCGCGGTCATTGAGTTCAATTACGCCCGCAAGCTCAATGCGCTGAGCAAAGTGTTTATCGACGATCTGATGCAGGCGCTGAGCGATCTTAATCGTGCGGAAATTCGCTGCATCATTTTGCGCGCCCCGAGCGGGGCCAAAGTGTTCTCTGCCGGGCATGATATTCATGAACTCCCCTCCGGACGTCGCGATCCGCTCTCTTATGACGATCCGCTGCGCCAGATCACCCGCATGATCCAGAAATATCCAAAACCGGTGATCTCCATGGTTGAGGGGAGCGTCTGGGGCGGCGCGTTTGAGATGATCATGAGTTCCGATCTCATCATCGCCGCTGAAACCTCTACCTTCTCGATGACACCGGTCAACCTCGGGGTACCGTATAACCTGGTCGGCATCCACAACCTGACCCGCGATGCTGGGTTCCACATCGTGAAAGAGCTGATCTTTACCGCCTCGCCGATTACCGCTCAGCGAGCGATGGCCGTTGGGATCCTCAACCATGTGGTTCCTGCCGACGAACTGGAGGATTTCACTCTGCAAATGGCGCACCACATCTCGGAGAAAGCGCCGCTGGCCATCGCCGTCATTAAAGAAGAACTGCGCGTGCTGGGCGAAGCGCACACCATGAACTCAGACGAATTTGAGCGTATTCAGGGCATGCGCCGCGCGGTGTACGACAGCGAGGATTATCAGGAAGGAATGAACGCGTTTATGGAAAAACGTAAACCCAATTTTGTCGGCCATTAATCACGCCTGAGGAAGGAGACGGCCATGAAACGGATGAGTGCCGAAGAAGCGGCAGAAATTATCCAGCACGACGATATGGTGGCATTCAGCGGCTTTACCCCTGCGGGTTCGCCAAAAGCATTACCTAACGCAATTGCTCAACTCGCCTGCGAACGGCATCAGGTCGGGCAACCTTTTCAAATCCGCCTGCTGACAGGAGCCTCAATTGGCGCTGCCGCTGATGATGCGCTATCCGCGGCGGATGCCGTTTCCTGGCGGGCACCTTATCAAACATCATCGGGCCTGCGCGAGAAAATTAATCAGGGCCAGGTGAGGTTTGTCGATCTCCATTTGAGCGAAGTGGCGCAAATGGTCAATTATGGCTTTTTTGGCGAGATCGATGTTGCCGTCATTGAAGCCTCCGCCATTGCGCCAGATGGTCGGATTTGGCTTTCCAGCGGCATCGGCAACGCGCCGACCTGGCTGCTGCGGGCGAAAAAGGTGATTATCGAACTGAATCATTACCATAACCCGCGCGTGGCGGAGTTTGCCGACATTGTGATACCCGGCGCACCGCCGCGGCGAAACAGCGTGCCGATTTTTCACACCATGGATCGCGTGGGCAGCCAGTGTGTGCAGATAGACCCGAAAAAAATTATCGCGGTCGTGGATACCGAACTGCCCGATGCCGGAAATGCCGCGGATAAGAGTAATCCGGTCAGTCAGCAAATTGCCGATAACGTGGTGACATTTCTGCTGGCGGAAATGGCGCACAAACGCATCCCAGCGGAATTCCTGCCCTTACAAAGCGGCGTGGGCAATATCAACAACGCGGTAATGGCGCGATTGGGCGAGAACCCGGATATTCCACCCTTTATGATGTATTCCGAGGTGTTGCAAGAATCTGTGGTGCATCTGCTGGAAACGGGCAAGATAACCGGCGCCAGCGCCTCCAGTTTGACCATTTCAGCCCCATCGCTGCAGAAGATTTATGACAACATGGACTTCTTCGCAAGCCGGATTGTGCTGCGCCCGCAGGAGATTTCCAATAACCCGGAAATCATTCGTCGGCTAGGCGTCATTGCGCTCAATGTCGGTCTGGAGTTTGACATCTACGGTCATGCCAATTCCACACACGTAGCAGGTGTGAACCTGATGAATGGCATTGGCGGCAGCGGCGATTTCGAGCGCAACGCCTACCTGTCGATCTTTATGGCGCCGTCGATTGCCAAAGGCGGGAAAATCTCCACCATCGTACCGATGTGCAGCCATGTCGATCACAGCGAACATAGCGTCAAAGTGATCGTCACCGAACAGGGGATTGCCGATCTGCGTGGGTTATCCCCGATGCAACGGGCGCACACGATTATCGATAACTGTGCGCATCCTCTGTATCGGGACTACCTGCACCGTTATCTGGAACGAGCGCCCGGCGGGCATATCCATCACGATCTCAGCCATGCGTTCGATCTGCATCGTAACCTGATCGAAACCGGATCGATGCTCGTTTAACTTGCCGTACCCTCACGATCTTCAGCAATATGCTGAAGCATCGTGGCGGTATAACGATGGTTTTTCAGCGAATAGAGAAATTCCTGCATATACATAGGGCTGCCGGGCGCATCAAAATATTTCAACGTCGAGGGGTTAACCAGCCGCCAGGCAAAATGGGGGATCACCGTCAAAAACTGCCCACGCTCCACCGCGCTAATCTTGGCCATAAAGCTGTACGGGCGGTAGATAATCGTCGGATGAATTCCGCAGGGCCGCATGTAAGCATCGAGCATCGCCTCAAAGTTGGCGCGATTCTGGAAGCGCATTTGCAGCCAGGGCAGCTCACGTAGCAGCTCATGCGGCTGTTTTTCTTCGTAGCGCCGGGAAACGAGAAACCCCAGACGCAGCGGAGACAACTCGCTAATCGCCAGATTTTCCAGTTCCTGCACGCGAGGGGAAACGTGCTGCGGTGAGATAATAAAATCCAGTTTCCGATCGAACAGGTTATCGATCACCCCATTCTCGCTGAATTCAATGGCCTGAGCCGTCACGCCATCGTACTTGTCGCCAAGGCTAATCAACTGGTCGAAAATAATCGTTGGATAGGTATTGTCGATGCCGATGACGATTTCTCGCGAGCGGCGAGAGGCGTTATGGATTTCGTTATCAATAGCAGAGAGACGCTGATAAACAGGGAACAGTTTCTGATAGAGCTCCTGCCCGGCTTTATTCAGGCTGATGTTGTTATCTTTGCGGGTAAACAGCGTATAGCCGATTTGATCTTCCAGTGCGGCAATGCTTTTACCGAAAGGCGATGCGGTCATATGGATTTTTTCTGCCGCTCTGGCGATGTTATTGGTTTGCGCCAGCAGAATGAAATTACGCATCTTTTTCGAGATAAAAATATCCATAGCGTCCCCTTAAAAATCGCTATGGCCTATCCTCATTACGGCGAAAAAAAAGACTGGATGTGAGATCTCATTTTTACAGTTGCTCACAGAAAAAACCCGGCTGGAAGGCCGGGTTTGAAAAGATTACTGGGTTTTGGCAGGTGTGGCTGCCGGCTGCCCCGCCGTCGGTTCAATCTGGAAGACCACATCAACCTGATCGTCAAACTGAATAACCGGCTGTTCGTAGGTTTCCTGAGCGGATGCCGCAGGCGCTGCATCTGCTTTCATCATCCGTACCATCGGGCTCGGCTGATAATTGGACACGTGGTAGCGCACGCTATAAACGGGTCCCAGTTTGCTGTTAAAGCCCGCCGCCAGCTGTTCAGCCTGATGAATTGCATCATCAATTGCCGCTTTACGCGCCTTATCTTTGTAGGCATCCGGTTGGGCGACGCCAAGCGATACCGAACGGATCTCATTCAGACCAGCCTTTAGCGCGCCATCAAGCAGAGCGTTGAGTTTGTCCAGCTGACGCAGCGTCACTTCAACGGTACGCACCGCACGATAACCTTTGAGGATGCTTTTGCCGTTCTGGTAATCGTAGTCCGGCTGCGTGCGCAGGTTGGCAGCGCTAATGTCTTTCTTCGCTATCTGATTCTGCTCAAGGAAGGACAGATATTGCGCCACGCGCTCATCGGCTTGCTTCTTCGCTGAAGCCGCATCCTTCGCAGCAACATTGACTTCAATCGCCAGGGTGGCGATATCAGGCGTTGCATCCACGCTTGCCGTTCCGGAAGTCACGATGTGCGGTCCGTTTGGCAACTCATTTGCCTGTACCGATAGTGCGCTGAATCCGACTAATGCCGCCAGGGCCATTATTTTGAACTTCACGGGCGTTCCTCCATGTTTCATTAATTACCCCGAAACTCAGGGCACATGCAGGCAAGCTTAGCCGATCTCGCTGCGTTGTCCATCAGACAACACTTAGTTGAACAGCGCATGAACATGCGTAACACCTTCTTTTGCCAGCTGAAAAGCGATAAACCACATCACTAATCCTACTAAGATATTGATGATACGCTGTGCTTTAGCAGTGCGCAGACGCGGTGCCAGCCAGGCCGCCAGCAATGCCAGACCAAAGAACCACAGGAACGAGGCGCTGACGGTACCCAGCGCAAACCAGCGCTTAGGTTCAACGTCCAGTTGGCCTCCGAGACTCCCCAACACCACAAAGGTATCCAGATAAACGTGTGGGTTAAGCCAGGTCACCGCCAGCATAGTGGCGATGATTTTCCAGCGCCCCTGCTTCATTACTTCAGCGCTGGCCAGTTCCAGATTACTGCTCATCGCCGTTTTTAACGCACCGAAACCGTACCAGAGTAGAAACGCCACTCCCCCCCAGGTGACCAGCGCCATCAGCCACGGTGACTGCATCAGCAAGGCGCTACCGCCAAAGATCCCCGCGCAAATCAGCACTAGATCGCTGATGGCACAGAGTAATGCAATCATGATGTGATACTGGCGACGAATGCCCTGGTTCATTACAAAGGCGTTTTGCGGACCAAGCGGTAGTATCATGGCCGCGCCAAGCGCAAGCCCTTGAAAATAATAAGATAACACGTTACTCATCCCGAACTATTTCTCTTAGGAGCAGACTATAGCGCGGGAGAATCATTAGCGGAAATTGATAATATTAATCGTAGATTAGAGAAATTAATGAGAGGATATTTTGCCGGATAGCAGCTAACGCCTTATCCGGCCTACAGTATAGAAATCTGACCAGGCCGGATAAGCGAAGCGCCATCCGGCACCGTGGTGCAGAAATAGATTACTCTGCCGCGTTCTCTTTCACACGCTTGAAGTTCACATCCATCTGCGGATACGGGAAGCTGATGCCGTTGGCGTCAAACTCGCGCTTAATACGCTCCAGTACGTCCCAATAGACGCTTTGCAGATCGCTGCTGTTGCTCCAGACGCGTACAACGAAATTAATCGAAGAAGCGCCCAGCTCATTCAGACGCACCGTCATTTCACGATCTTTAAGGATGCGCTCATCGGATTGGATGATATCGGTGAGGATTTTCTTCACCTGATCGATATCGGAATCGTAGGCCACGCCGATAATGAATTCGTTACGACGAACCGGTTCGCGAGAGAAGTTAATGATGTTCCCAGCAATGATTTTACCGTTTGGGATCACCACAATCTTACCGTCTACGGTACGCATGGTGGTAGAGAAAATCTGCACGTTAAGTACGGTTCCCGCTACGCCGCCGAGGTCTACATACTCACCCGCGCGGAACGGACGGAACATCACCAACAGCACGCCGGCGGCAAGGTTGGACAGCGAACCTTGCAGCGCCAGACCCACGGCTAAACCTGCGGCACCGAGAACGGCGATCACGGAGGCGGTTTGCACCCCAACGCGGCCCAGCGCGGCAATCAGCGTGAAAGCGATAATACCGTAGCGCACCAGTGCGGAGAGAAAATCGGCAACCGTTGCATCAATTTTCCGCGACACCATCAGACGGTTAACGGTGTTTGATACGATACGCGCCACAATCATACCGATGATAACAATGGCGATGGCCGCAACGATGTTGACGGCATAGCTCAACAGCAGTTCCTGATTGCGGACCAGCCAGGTGCCCGCCCCGTTTATGCTGTCGACAACATTCAAATCTTCCATTCACTATTCCTTTTTTGCTTACCCAAATGGGAAAAAATAAAGCCGCCCCGCCGGGACTGGCAATCTGACAAGAGTAAACAATAAACCTGATTTTTGCCAAACAGATCACAGAAATCTCTGCCAGCAGCCTGTTGAAATGGCAATAAAAAAGGCCCGCATTGGCGGGCCTCATGTCACGTAGAACGGCGTAAATTACAGAACGTCAACCGCGTTCAGTTCTTTGAAAGCCTGTTCCAGACGGGTGATCATGCTTGTCTGACCAGCACGCAGCCAAACGCGCGGATCGTAGTATTTCTTGTTCGGCTGATCTTCGCCTTTCGGGTTACCCAGCTGGCCCTGCAGGTAAGCTTCGTTTGCTTTGTAGTAGTTCAGAACACCTTCCCAGGTCGCCCATTGGGTATCGGTATCGATGTTCATTTTCACTACGCCGTAGCTTACGGAGTCTTTGATTTCCTGAGCAGTAGAACCGGAACCGCCGTGGAAGACGAAGTTCAGGCTGTTGTGCGGCAGGTTATGTTTCTTAGAAACATAGTCCTGAGAGTCGCGCAGGATGGTCGGGGTCAGAACCACGTTACCCGGCTTGTAAACGCCGTGTACGTTACCGAAGGAAGCGGCGATGGTGAAACGCGGGCTGATTTTGCTCAGCTCGGTGTACGCATAATCAACGTCTTCCGGCTGGGTGTACAGTGCGGAAGCGTCCATGTGGCTGTTGTCCACGCCGTCTTCTTCGCCACCGGTGCAACCCAGTTCGATTTCCAGGGTCATGCCCATTTTGGACATGCGCGCCAGGTATTTGGAGCAGATTTCGATGTTCTCTTCCAGAGACTCTTCAGACAGGTCGATCATGTGAGAAGAGAACAGCGGTTTGCCGGTTGCTGCGAAGTGTTTTTCACCCGCGTCCAGCAGACCGTCGATCCACGGCAGCAGTTTCTTCGCGCAGTGGTCAGTGTGCAGGATAACCGGAACACCGTAATGTTCAGCCATCTGGTGAACGTGATGCGCGCCAGAGATAGCACCCAGGATTGCAGCGCCCTGAGGCACGTCGGACTTCACGCCTTTACCCGCGATGAAAGAAGCACCACCGTTGGAGAACTGTACGATTACCGGCGCTTTAACTTTTGCAGCGGTTTCCAGTACGGCGTTGATGGAGTCGGTACCAACGCAGTTAACAGCTGGCAGAGCAAAGTTGTTTTCTTTAGCTACCTGGAAAACTTTCTGTACGTCATCACCAGTGATTACGCCTGGTTTTACGAAATCAAAAATTTTAGACATGTTGCGAGTCCTGTATCTTCGGCCTTGGAAAGGGCGCGCGCTCTAAAGCGCGCTAATAATTGGGCAGGTTTCCCTGCCCATTAAATGCTTACTTTTTAGCGCGCTCTTCGAGCATCGCTACTGCTGGCAATACTTTACCTTCCACGAATTCGAGGAATGCGCCGCCGCCAGTGGAGATGTAGGAGATTTTGTCAGCAATGCCGAACAGGTCGATTGCTGCCAGGGTATCGCCGCCGCCCGCGATGGAGAACGCTTCGCTGTCTGCGATAGCGTTAGCAACGATTTCAGTACCTTTACGGAAGTTCGGGAATTCGAACACGCCAACCGGGCCGTTCCACAGAATGGTTTTCGCATTCTTCAGGATTTCAGCCAGCTGCTGTGCAGAAGCGTCGCCGATATCCAGGATCTGCTCGTCTTCTTTCACGTCGCTAACGGATTTCAGCGTCGCCGGCGCAGTTTCAGAGAACTCAGTCGCTACGCGAACGTCGGTCGGAACCGGGATGTCGCAAGTGGTCAGCAGACGCTTAGCTTCGTCAACCAGGTCGGCTTCGTACAGGGATTTACCGACGTTGTGGCCTTGAGCGGCAACGAAGGTGTTCGCGATGCCGCCGCCAACGATCAGCTGGTCAGCGATTTTAGACAGGGAGTCCAGAACGGTCAGTTTGGTAGAAACTTTAGAACCACCAACGATAGCAACCATCGGACGAGCCGGTTCTTTCAGCGCTTTGCCCAGCGCGTCCAGCTCAGCAGCCAGCAGCGGACCCGCGCAAGCTACATCAGCGAATTTACCGATACCGTGGGTAGAAGCCTGCGCACGGTGAGCCGTACCGAAAGCATCCATGACGAATACGTCGCACAGCGCCGCATATTTTTTGGACAGAGCTTCGTCGTCTTTCTTCTCGCCTTTGTTGAAGCGAACGTTTTCCAGGACCACCAGCTCACCGGCAGCGACTTCAACGCCGTCCAGATAATCTTTTACCAGGCGAACCGGAGCAGACAGTTTGTCTTTCAGGTAGTTAACAACCGGCAGCAGAGAGAATTCTTCGTTGTACTCGCCTTCGGTAGGACGACCCAGGTGGGAAGTTACCATCACTTTAGCACCCTGCTTCAGGGCCAGTTCGATGGTCGGCAGGGAAGCACGGATACGCGCGTCGCTGGTTACTTTCCCTTCTTTAACTGGTACGTTCAGGTCGGCACGGATAAAAACGCGTTTACCAGCCAGATCCAGATCGGTCATCTTAATTACAGACATGGTGAATCCTCTCGTTGATACTTAAAGTTTTGTCGACGCTCAAGCGTCGAGCCTGAAACCAATAGCAGCCATCGCTAACGTTGTGTCGAGCATACGGTTAGCAAAGCCCCATTCATTATCACACCAGACCAGGGTCTTGATCAGGTGAGCACCACTCACGCGCGTTTGCGTACCATCAACGATGGCGCTGTGCGGGTCATGGTTAAAATCTACAGAGACCAACGGTAATTCCGTATAGTCAACTATACCATGAAATGCACCTTGTGCTGCTTTTTGCAGCAACTGGTTGACTTCGCTGGCTTTTACCGGTTTTTTCACCGTCACGCTTAAGTCGATCGCCGTCACATTTATGGTCGGTACACGCACCGCGATCGCTTCAAAACGATCGTTAAATTGCGGAAAAATTCGCGTAATACCCGCCGCCAGTTTGGTATCAACCGGAATAATTGACTGGCTGGCCGCTCGCGTACGACGCAGGTCAGGATGATAGGCATCAATCACCTGCTGATCGTGCATCGCAGAGTGGATCGTTGTAACGGTACCAGACTCAATACCGTAAGCATCATCCAGCAATTTAATGACGGGAATTATACAATTCGTGGTGCAGGAGGCGTTGGATACAATTCGGTGCTCAGCGCGCAGCTGATCCTGATTAACGCCAAATACAACCGTTGCGTCGATGTCGGGACTGCCAGGATGTGAAAAGAGCACTTTTTTTGCACCGGCGGCAATATGCGCCTCGCCGTGTTCGCGGTTACCGAAGACGCCCGTACAATCCAGCACAACGTCAACACCCAGTTCACGCCATGGCAGCGCGTCGAGCGTTCGCTCATGCAAAATGCGGATCGCGTCATCACCAACGATGAGCTGGTCACGTTCCTGACGAACATCCCAGGCAAAACGCCCATGGCTGGTGTCATATTTCAACAAATGCGCCATGCCTGCAGCATCCGCCAGTTCGTTGATTGCCACCACGGTGATTTCCGCCCGACGCCCGGATTCATACAAAGCACGAACCACGTTGCGTCCGATGCGACCGAAACCATTAATCGCTACGCGTACGGTCATAGGTCTCCTGCAAGGATTTCTCAGAAACGATGTGGCAGACAGAGTAATGCAGCAAATCGCTCAGGGAAACCTTACCTGTCGCAAACTGCGACTAATTGGTTAATTGTCGAACATTTAATCGACTGAAACGCTTCAGCTAGAATAAGCGAAACGCGGAATAAAAGGAATGATTGTCCAGCGACAGAACGCAGTTATCTGACTTGCGTCACATTTTAGCTGGAATAATAGAACGCGCCCATCACGTTTTGAGAATAGCCAAAAAGCCTGGTAAGGGTGGGCTGATACGAAAATGCCCGGGAATTCGCTTCCCGGGCAACTGAGGGATTACGTCATTAATAGTAGAAAATACCGTGGGGAACTGTCAACGATGCCACCAGTGATTTCGCGCCGTCTACAACATGATACACTTTGATGGTGTCATCCTGCTGAACTGAAATGCTGGCATCGGTGATGTACCAAATCCGCTGTGCGCCTAAATAGCTACAGGTCATATGTTCCGCTGAACATTTACCCGTTTTTAAGGTATTTGCTCTGGCTACAAAGGTGTCGTTAAGATAAACATCATACTGTGAGTCAGCATAGCCATCCATATTTAGTTGAATAGTATAGGTAATTCCGTTAGCAGGTGCGATGTAAACAGCTCTTAACTGGGTGCTGGTATCAAGTACCGCATTGCCAAGCATCTCCTGGTTCACTGTTTTTGAGGCGTCAACATACTCCTGTTCGCCATCCTGACGAACGATGGAAACGACATCACCTTCTTTCATCGTCGCATCATTACTGATGATCTTAGCAATCTGACCATCGATTGAAAAAGCCCCGTTTTCGACGATACCCTTATTAATTTTTGCGATAGAAACATTGTTAAGACGCATATCAAAGACGCCGCTTTGGAATTCCGTCACTGGCATCTCCGCATAAATGCCAGGATACACAGTGAACATCGCCGTATCACCATCGTAAGACAATCCTTTCTTAGCGCCACGATCTAAGGAAAGATACGACACAACGTGAGTGCTATCGCTATCATCACCATCGTCATCGCCGTCACCACTATCTGAAGACTTTAATGTAGCAACGATTTTACCCAGCGTGTGATCGCTGGTATCACCGCTGATATCCCAGATGATAGCCCCGCCAATTCCTTGATCTTTAATGTAATTAACCTTATCAGTAATTGAGGCTTCATCATCATAGGTCAGGAATTCTTTGGTTTTTGCGTTATAAAGATAGGGAACGTGAGACTCCGAATCCCAGTACCGCGTGTAGTCCCCGCTGGCAATTTTCTCCTGCAGCACATAGAACGGATTCGTCCCAGTGTACTGATCTTCATCATCCCATGCGCCGTGGACGGTAGCGGTTCCTGCAGCAAAAAGTCCCGGCAAGCCCTTCACGATTTCAGTGGGTTCAACGTTACCCCAACCACGACCGTAGAAAGGAACCCCCATGGTCAGTTTATTTTTAGCCACACCCCAAGTGTTAACATATTCGTTCATTGCCGAAGAGACGTTAAGTTTCTGATCTTCATCCTGACTATTGGCATACAGCGGGGCGTTATGGCCCGTAATGGCATCAAATGCACCGTGAATGTCATACGCCATCACGTTGACAGAATCGAGTAACGGTGCCGTTACCGCCGGATTGATATAGGCCATATTATTATGGTTTACCGTCACGGCAGCGGAGAGTTGATAGTAAATATCGTTTTGCTTGCCCAGTACATCCAGTTTATTACGTAAGCTGGTAATCAAATTGGTGAACTGCGTTTTTTCAACATCGGTATCGGGATATTCCCAGTCGATATCAACCCCATCGAATTGCCATTTTACGACGTAGTCAACAATACTTTGTGCAAGTTTCTCGACACCTTCAGGCGTAGATGTTGCTGATTCAAACACGCCTTCCTCTGAGTTAGTCCACCCACCCACAGAAAGAATATTTTTCACCCCTGCCTGTTTGCTGGCGGTGGCAATTTCTTTCATTAACGTCGGACCTTTCTCTGTATCATGGGTGACCACAACGCCATTTTCTACCACGCCAAAAGCGTAGGTAATATGCGTTATGAGATCCCAGGCGATTTTATCCGTTGTAAAATAGTTATGCGCCGCATAGACTCCCCACTCCGGATAATAACCATAAATTCGCGACTGCTTAGCGACTTTCTCTTTTTGCTGTGTCTGATACTCTTCAGCCTGCTGACCCTGCCACGGCGTAAAATTGTAAGTATCAATAACGTTGGCTTCCAGATTGGTCGCCGCCCCTTTTAACCATACCGAGTTACTGCCAGGAATTTCCCCTGGGTTCGCCCACCATTGGTTGGTCCAGTAATAGCCGTTATAACGTACTTTGGTATTCGGCGTGCCATAGCTTTGCGTTGAATCATACAGTGGCGTCGCCATAACATCGGCAAGTTTGTTGGCGACAACAACCGTTTCTGTGCCGGGAAAATCGTTATTTGTCCCCGCACTGGTTCCATCACTTGTTACAAGCTCCAGCCAACTTTCACCATTGTCAGTGGACCGCATAAGAGAATTACTATACGTGCCTTCAATCTTATTTGTATCGTCATTCGCAGTTAACGCCGCCAGCGCATTTGTAGAGAGCAAACATGCCGACACCGCCATCGCAATTATTGATGGTGATAATTTCATACAATATCCTTATTGGTTTATTGATGATGCTAATGGAAATATATTACTAGTGAACAACTTAATTGAGAGTAACAAAACACATCATTAAAAACCAATGTAGATATTAAGTGAATTACCAAAAGGCATTCATAATATTAATAAAAACAAAAAATAAAAGATATTAATTGAGTATGAATAATATACGAACATTATATTTAAATCCTGCTGGATGAACCGAGCCGGGATTTTGATGCGCACTGGCTGAGTGTTTTTGATAACTGGCTGGCGGTGTGCCGTGCGCGTGGCGCAAGCGTTGTGGCGATCAGTCATGACGCTGCGTTTACGCAGCGTCATTTCTCACGAGTGGTAAGGTTACACAACAAAAATCTCACACAATCCGATATTCACCATCAACCGTCATCTCCAGCATAAAGTCGGCTGGTCGGCTCCCCTCCAGCACCCGACGAACATTCGGTCCGTCGGTACGCTCATAAAACGCCTCAGCGTCAGCTTGCGATAGTCCGCCAGCCAGTTTACGGCCTACCAGTCGCGAACGAAGCGCATTAGCTGGAGCGTGAATAAAAAGCGAGTAATCACAAAATTCGGCTAATGCCCGCCATCTTAGGTCATCGCGCAATAACCAGTTTCCTTCCACAATGACAATCGGCGCAGTCACTTGTATGGCTTCTTCGACCGGATCGTGCTTTTGCCGGTCATACTGCGGCCAGGAACCTTCCCCTACCCTTATCTGGCGCAGATTCTGCGCAAGCTTATCCACATCAAACGTTTCCGGCGCACCTTTGTATGCCCGCAGGTTATGGACCTCCAGCCAGGCGTTGTAGTGATGGAAGCCATCCATTGGCAGCGTCTGGATCTCCGGCAGACCCGGCTCCTGACGGGAGAGATATTCCCAGAAGGTGGTCAGCGTCGATTTACCCGTACCCGGCGGCGCGCTAAGAAAAACAATCGTTAGTCGCTGCGGGTTAGTAGCGTGTATTTTTGCCAACTGCTGTAATAACGGTTTATGAACGTTCTCTATCTCATCATCATGGTAATGTGCTTCAACCTGTAGCCCATTCACCGTTAGTTCGATTTTCACGGCGTTAATTCCTTTAAAATCGCTGTCACTGCCAGCGTCATTGCCGTCTTGACCATTGCGCTAAAGCGCACTTCAGACCACGCTGCAAAGTCGGCGAATTTCATCGACTCCAGCGCACCATAGAGTGTCGCGTTGCGAGTAATACTGTTCACGTTGCTGACAAAATCCCAGGTAATGTCATCGGCAAAACTGGGAATGTTATCCTGCTCGTTCAGGTACTGATAAAACTGAGAAAAATGAGTAATGTCGGCATAAAGCCATTTATCCATTTTTCCCAGCGCATAAATCAGACGTAACGCAACGTCGATATCGTCAAGCGGTCCACTCTGGGCAAGTAACGGCTTCACTGCATATTCCACGATCTCTTCATCGTTATTGACGAACAGCGACGGTAGAAAGCGCTTAATGCCCTGGAGCAAAATGTTATGTGCCGTCGTCATAAACGAGAGTAAATTATTTTGAGCATCCAGTTGCTCAAGCACATCGTCTTCTGTCAGCGTCGTCATTCGTTTCTCGATAAATCACCATGAATGCAGAGAGTCTATTATATTACACGTTCGATCCGCGCCACCGATCAGTAAAGTTTGCGTGCGCACACCATTCGCAACCTGTTGGATCCCTTTAACAAGATCGCCGCCCGTAACACCCGTCGCGCTGAAGAGGATCTTATTTCCCCCTACCAGTTCGTCGAGCGCATAGATACGGTTGATCTCAACGCCCATCTCCGCGCAGCGCTGACGTTCCTGTGTCGCAATCAGACGATTATCGGCGCTATCCCCTTTCGCTTCGCAGAAATCGATTAGCTCAGCCTGCATATCGCCTCCCAGCGCTTTAACCGCACAGGCTGAAATAACGCCTTCAGGTGCCCCGCCAATGGTATACATCAGGTCATAGGGATTCTCTTGCATACAGGCCAGCACGCTGGCAGCCACATCACCATCGGGCAGCGCAAAGACCTTGACGCCTAGTCGTGTCGCCTCGGCAATCGTCGGTTGAAGGCGCGGTTTATCCAGCGTCACCATCCGCAGCCGCTCCAGCGGTTTACCCAACGCCGCAGCCACATTACGTAGATTGTCTGCCAACGGCAGCGCCAGATTAATCGCCCCTTTTGCAAAGCGATTAACAACCAGTTTTTTCATATACATATCAGGAGCGTGTAACAAACTACCGCGGGGGGCAAACGCCATGACCGCCAGCGCATTGCTTTGCCCCATCGCCACCATACGGGTTCCTTCAATGGGATCGACGGCGATATCCACCTCTGGCCCGATGCCATTTCCCACTTCCTCACCAATCCACAGCATCGGGGCGCGATCAATTTCTCCTTCGCCAATGACGATTCGTCCACGAATGGCAGCGCTGTTCAATGCTTCCCGCATTGCCGTCACGGCCAGGCCATCAATCTTGTTTTTATCACCGCACCCGGTTTGCGGCCAAGCCGCCAGCGCGGCCTGCTCAGTAATGCGAAACAGCGGCCATGCCAACGACATCATATCGCCGCCTCCCCAATATCCACGCCAAATTGCGCCAACAGGTATTTTTCCGCTTCTTCATTCCAGATACCATGCGTTTTTTCCACCAGCCTTGCCAGTTCTTTGAAAAGCGGGTCCGTTTTCCCCTTCTCAGCAAAATCCGTTATGGCGGTAAGTGGCATCGTCACACCGTTATAAATCAGCTTTTTACCTCCAGGGATCGCAGGCAAATTCAATACCGTATCCGGTACGGCATCCAGCCCCCCAATATGCGTCACCATAAACGAGGGCTGTAGTTGACCGGTTGCGCTGAGCGCAATGGCCTCTTTCATATCATCCGTTGAACCGCCGGACGTTCCGACAACGTGGGTGCTGTTATAGTGAACGTTATAAAAATTAAACGGCACTTTGAAGTTGCTGTCAGTCGGGCCGGCAAAAAAGTTCAGACAACCATCTTCCGCGAGGAGATCATCTGCCATTTCAATCACCGCTGGCACAGCCGCATACACAAAGACATCATCAAAACCAGTGTCATTGGTTAGGGCGCGCAGCATCGCGGTTGGAGAATCCATGCCGGTAGTGTTCACATAGATAAGCTCAATCCCCTTTTCTGCCGCTAACTCAACCGGCAACAGTTTTTTAGCCTGCGTCAGTCGCGCTTCGTCGATATCCACGACCACCACGCGTGACGGCTGAATATTGCCGTTAATGGCATAATCTATAGCGCCAATCCCCATCGGCCCGGCGCAGGCCAGCAACGCAATGCTGCCTCCCGGCTTAATCCCCATACGATGCTCATACACGTAAGGCGTGGTGTGATAGTTCGCGTTATAAGCGCCAATGATGCAACACATCGGCTCCGCCAGGGACGCTGCGGCGAAATAAGAGCCGTGATACGGTAAAACACAGCCCAGATTAATCGCCACCTCAGGAATAATCATGTAGGTAGCATTGCCACCAAAATATTCGTAGCTGTATCCCGCTGAATAACCGCTTGGCAGCCCCATCGCGGGCTGTAAAACAAAACGTTGACCTTTTTTATATTTATCAGTCAGGTTTTTTCCGACCTCAATAATGATACCTGCACATTCATGGCCGGTAATAACCGGATGATTTTCGAGGTCATCCGGTACGCGTTTATGATCGCTCCCCAATGCAGCAGCTTTCCAGGTTGATAAACAAACGCTATCAGAGATTACGCTTACTAATAATTCATTATCTGTAATTTCAGGAAGTTCAAATTCACGGATACGAATATCCTGCTTGCCATATATGGCAGCAACTTTCGTTTTCATATTCACTCCAAAAATAGAAGAATGTCAGTTCGCCGTAATGCGTTTAAATAAATCGTCTAACAGCGGGTCACCAATATAGTTTTTAATCAACACTAATGGCTTTTCACTTACACGTTTAACACGGTCTTCAAGACTGGCATGGGTGACGATAATATCGGCATCTTGTGGAACGTTCTCTATGGCATAATGCGCCACATTAATATTCAATCCCGCTTTTTCCAGACGTTTACGGAAAGTAGTTGCTCCCATAGCGCTGGAGCCCATTCCAGCATCACAGACAAAAGCAACACGCTTGATATTTTTATAGGAGAATTTACCTTCCTGCTTCATTGCCTTAACAGTTCTGGCAGATTCAGCGAAGTCATCTTCACTTTCTGTTTCGACGTTCTTTTCCATTTTCAGGATTAAAGAAGTGATAACAAAGGTGACAATCGTTCCCGCTGTGACGCCTGCAATGGTCGCGAGGAATGAACCTTTTGGCGTTAATGCCAGGTAAGCGAATATTGATCCTGGACTCGGTCCTGCCACCAACCCACCGTCAAACAGATGGAATACCCACGTCCCGCTCATTCCCCCGGCGATCATGGCAATCAGAGTCAGAGGTTTCATCAGTACATATGGGAAATACAGTTCATGAATCCCCCCCAGGAAATGGATAATCATGGCCCCTGGCGCAGATTTTTTACTCATCCCTTTACCAAAGATGGCAAAGCCAAGTAGCAAACCCAATCCCGGCCCTGGGTTGGAGGCTACCATGAAAAATATCGATTTTCCCGTTTCTGAAGCTTGTTGCATTCCGAGCGGATAATACACACCCTGATCGATGGCATTATTCAGAAAGAGGATTTTCGCAGGCTCGTTAATCACGGATAACAACGGCAGATAACCCGCATGAACCAACGCTTCAATACACTCTTTCACAAAATTATTAGCCACGAGAACCGCCGGGCCAATGACTTCAAAGCCCAGCAAACATAAGAGCATTCCCGCAATGCCAAGGGAGAAGTTATTGATAACCATCTCGAAACCTGCAGGAATGCGTTTCTCCAGCAGACGATCGATATACTTAATCACCCAGCCACCAAGCGGCCCCATCACCATAGCGCCAAGGAACATCGGGATATCAGCGCCCACAATCACGCCGATAGTACCAATCCCGCCCATTACTGCGCCACGTTTCCTACCCACCAAATGTCCACCAGTGGAGCCAATCATGACAGGTAGTAAATAGGTAATCATCGGACCGACAATTTTGGCGAAATGCTCGTTCGGCATCCAACCGGTAGGAATAAACAATGCAGTTATAAAACCCCAGGCAATAAATGCGCCGATGTTGGGAATGACCATCGCAGTCAAAAACCCACCAAAAGCCTGGACTTTGGCACGAGCAGACTTGTTTTCCATAATAATGTCCTGAAAGGAGGCTGTGAATTATGCGTGGGCGATAATATCCGCCAGTTGTTTTTCTGATTTAGCCGTTAACAAAGCAGTTAACGCTTCCTCTTCACATAATAATTCGCTTAAGGCCTGGATAGCGCCAATATGTGAGTCAGCATTTGCCGCCGACAATCCGATTAATAACTTTATACCTTCATCATCATCGGCAAATTTTACTTCCTGTTTAAGAAGCGTTAATGACATCCCGGTTTTTAACGCACCGCATTCTGGTCGAGCATGCGGCATCGCGACGCCAGGTGCCAAAATATAATAAGGGCCATTGCTAATTGTTGATTCCTTAATGGCCTGAACATAGTCCGAATTAACGTAATGGTTAGCCAGCAAAGATGACATAGAAAAATCTATTGCCTCCTGCCAGTTCTTTGCTGAATTTTTTATTGAGATAGATGAGTCTGGAAAGTAATCAATTAGCCGCATACATTTTCCTTATTTTATTTTTAGGGTACGAGTTAGCGTTAAAAATAAAATACTCGTGCGGCAAAGCGAAATCAATCGATAGATAAAAGACACGTAGTGCAAACTACTTTTTTATGAACCCTTTAAAAACAAACTGTTATATAGACAAAAATAAAAAGCAACACCAATAATGTGACTTTCACTGCATATTACGAACATCACTAAATATTGTATTTGTGATAACGATCCACAATTAAGCATTGCACTGACACAAAAAAACATAACCTTGCTAAAAAAAACGGGCCGCCTAAGCGACCCGTTTTCATCTGTAACCGTACTTACAGCAGTTCTTTTGCTTTCGCGACAACGTTGTCTACGGTGAAACCGAACTCTTCAAACAGCAGCTCAGCCGGAGCAGACTCGCCAAAAGTGGTCATGCCGACGATAGCGCCGTTCAGGCCCACGTATTTGAACCAGTAGTCAGCAATCCCCGCTTCGATTGCCACGCGTGCAGAAACGGCTTTCGGCAGTACGGATTCACGGTAAGCGGCATCCTGTTTGTCGAACGCGTCGGTGGACGGCATGGAAACCACGCGCGCCTTCACGCCTTCAGCTGTCAGTTTGTCCCACGCAGCCACAGCCAGCTCAACTTCAGAACCGGTCGCAATGAAGATCAGTTCCGGCTGACCAGCGCAATCTTTCAGCACGTAGCCGCCGCGAGCGATGTTCGCCAGTTGCTCTTCGGTACGTTCCTGCTGTGCCAGGTTCTGACGGGAGAGGATCAGCGCGGTCGGGCCGTCCTGACGCTCAACACCGTATTTCCACGCCACGGCGGATTCAACCTGGTCACACGGACGCCATGTGCTCATGTTTGGCGTCACACGCAGAGACGCAACCTGCTCTACCGGCTGGTGAGTCGGGCCATCTTCGCCCAGACCGATGGAGTCGTGGGTGTAGACCATCACCTGACGCTGTTTCATCAGCGCAGCCATACGCACCGCGTTACGGGCATATTCTACGAACATCAGGAAGGTAGAGGTATACGGCAGGAAACCACCGTGCAGGGAGATACCGTTAGCGATAGCGGTCATACCGAATTCACGCACACCGTAATGGATGTAGTTACCGGCGGTATCTTCGTTGATCGCTTTAGAACCAGACCACAGAGTCAGGTTAGAAGGTGCCAGGTCAGCAGAGCCGCCAAGGAATTCCGGCAGCAGAGGACCGAATGCTTCAATCGCGTTCTGAGACGCTTTACGGCTGGCGATTTTCGCCGGGTTAGCCTGCAGCTTAGCAATGAACTCGTTCGCTTTCGCGTCGAAATCAGCCGGCATGTCACCTTTCATACGACGGGTGAATTCAGCCGCTTCCTGCGGGAAGGCTTTCGCATATGCAGCGAACTTCTCATTCCACGCAGCTTCTTTTGCCTGGCCTGCTTCTTTCGCATCCCACTGGGCATAAATTTCAGACGGGATTTCGAACGGCGCGTATTTCCAGCCCAGCTGTTCGCGGGTCAGTGCGATTTCAGCATCGCCCAACGGCGCACCATGAGAGTCATGGGTACCCGCTTTGTTCGGAGAACCGAAACCGATAATGGTTTTGCACATCAGCAGAGACGGTTTGTCGGTCACTGCGCGCGCTTCTTCAACTGCGCGTTTAATCGCATCAGCATCGTGACCATCAACGCCACGAACCACATGCCAGCCATAAGCTTCGAAACGCTTAGCGGTGTCATCGGTGAACCAGCCTTCAACGTGACCATCGATAGAGATGCCGTTGTCATCGTAGAACGCAACCAGTTTGCCCAGCTTCAGCGTACCAGCCAGAGAACATACCTCGTGAGAGATACCTTCCATCATGCAACCGTCGCCCATGAAAGCGTAGGTGAAGTGATCAACGATGTCATGACCTGGGCGGTTAAACTGCGCCGCCAGCGTTTTTTCAGCGATAGCCATACCGACTGCGTTCGCAATACCCTGGCCCAGAGGACCCGTCGTGGTTTCAACACCAGCGGTGTAACCCACTTCCGGGTGACCCGGCGTTTTGGAATGCAACTGACGGAAATTCTGCAGCTCAGACATCGGCAGGTCATAACCGGTGAGGTGCAGCAGGCTATAAATCAGCATGGAGCCGTGGCCGTTAGACAGCACGAAGCGGTCACGGTCAGCCCAGGACGGGTTAGTCGGGTTGTGGTTCAGGAAATCACGCCACAGGACTTCGGCAATGTCAGCCATACCCATCGGGGCACCCGGGTGACCGGATTTGGCTTTCTGTACTGCGTCCATGCTCAGCGCACGAATAGCATTGGCAAGCTCTTTACGTGAGGACATTTTGACTCCAGATCGGATAATGAAGGCCACGCCCTAAACGACTTGACGACAGCGCGTTTTGGGCTACGCCGGAAAAAAGTGCCAACAATGTAACCCAAGCCGCGTGTCATGTACATGGAGCATCCTTTTACCGCTTCAGAAATCTCTGGATCATGCACGCATGTTGCGCAATCTTCTCGCCCGCTTATTGTTCTTTTCTTTATACTTATGCTGAGCGTCGGTTAACCTGCAAACGACGCATTTTTTAGAATAATCCTGACTTTGTGCGGAAGAGAAAAAATGAAAATTCGCGCTTTACTGCTTGCTACGAGCATGGCGGCGGCATTGACCGGCTGCCAGAACATGGACTCAAACGGACTGCTTTCCTCAGGCGCAGAGGCTTTTCAGGCCTACAGCCTGAGCGATGCTCAGGTAAAAGCGCTGAGCGATCAGGCCTGTAATGATATGGACAGCAAAGCTACCATCGCCCCGGCTGGCAGCGAGTATGCAACGCGTCTTGGCAAAATCGCCTCCGCGCTTGGCGATAACATTAACGGTCAGCCGGTGAACTACAAAGTCTATATGGCGAAAGATGTAAATGCTTTTGCCATGGCGAACGGCTGTATCCGCGTATACAGCGGCCTGATGGATATGATGACGGATAACGAAGTCGAAGCGGTAATCGGCCACGAAATGGGCCACGTCGCGTTGGGTCATGTGAAAAAAGGCATGCAGGTTGCGTTGGGCACGAACGCGGTGCGTGCAGCGGCGGCCTCCGCTGGCGGCATTGTCGGCAGCCTGTCGCAGTCGCAATTGGGCGATCTTGGCGAAAAACTGGTGAACTCACAGTTCTCCCAGCGTCAGGAATCCGAAGCGGATGATTACTCGTATGATTTGTTGCGCAAACGTGGGATCAATCCGGCAGGCTTAGCCACCAGCTTTGAGAAACTGGCAAAACTGGAAGCCGGACGTCAAAGCTCAATGTTTGACGATCACCCGGCATCCGCCGAACGTGCGCAGCATATTCGCGATCGCATGAGCGCGGACGGAATTAAGTAATCTTCAAGCAGTGCCGGATGGCGGCGTGAAGCCTTATCCGGCCTACAGATTTCATCCCATTATCGGACGTAATTGGCGAAGTCAGTTTGGGCCCGGCCAGCGCACAGCCACCGGAGCGTACACGTAGTACGTGAGGATGGCGGGCACTGCCCGGACCCAAAATGACGAGTAAAATAGTCCGACTATTATTCGCCTTTCTTCGCCGCCTGAATATACAGCATTTCTAACGCTAACGTCGCCGCCGCCAGCGCGGTGATCTCAGACTGATCGTAAGCCGGTGCCACTTCCACCACGTCCATCCCCACGATATTCAGATCCTTCAGACCACGTACCAGCTTGATCGCACGATCGGACGTCAGACCACCGATTACCGGCGTACCGGTACCCGGCGCAAACGCAGGATCCAGACAGTCGATATCAAAGGTCAGATACACTGGCATATCACCAACGATCTGTTTCACCTGGGCAATGACGTCGTCTACGCCACGATCGTTCACCTGGCAGGCATCCAGTACGGTAAAGCCATTATCTTTGTCGAACTCAGTGCGGATACCGATCTGTACAGAGTGGTTCGGATCGATCAACCCTTCATTTGGCGCAGTATAGAACATGGTGCCGTGGTCGAATTCGCAGCCGTTAGCGTAGGTGTCGGTGTGGGCATCAAAATGCACCAGCGCCATCTTACCAAAGTGCTTAGCGTGCGCGCGCAGCAGCGGCAGTGTGACGAAGTGGTCGCCACCGAAGGAAAGCATGCGCTTACCTGCAGAAAGCAGTTTCTCTGCGTGTGCCTGCAGTTTCTCACTCATTTCATGGGCATCGCCAAACGCATACACCAGATCGCCGCAGTCCACCACGTTCAGGCGCTCGCGCATATCGAAGTTCCATGGGAAGCGGTTGTGCTCCCACGCCAGGTTGGTAGAAACCTGACGGATTGCTGCCGGGCCATGGCGACCGCCCGCGCGGCCAGACGTTGCCATATCAAACGGTACGCCGGTGATCACCCAGTCGGCGTCGCTATCGTAAGGCATGAAATTCATCGGCAGACGTAAAAAACCAAAGGCGTTAGAAACCAGGGAGTTGTCGTATTGATGACCTAAGGTGCTCATGTGCTGACCTCTTGTAAAATCGGTGAAAAAAAATCCCCTCCGCGTCGTTAAGCCCGACGAGGAAGGGATTGATTTACGTGACTACTTGTATAGGCGAATTATCGCCGTTAATTTGTACGGATTCAAGTGAGCGCCGCAAACGCAGCGCCACCGGGAATTTACCGTTATTCATCTTCCAGATAGGTGTATCCGTACAGTCCTGCTTCAAATTCTTCGAGGAACTGTTGTTGCAACTCGGCGTCCAGATCGGTGTTTTTCACCTGATCACGGAACTGCGTCAGCAGCGTTTTCGGGTCCAACTGCACATACTGCAGCATGTCCGCCACGGTATCGCCTTCATCAGACAGCTCAACTTCCACGCTGCCGTCAGGGAAGACAAACACGTCAACGGCTTCGGTATCGCCGAACAGGTTGTGCATGTTACCAAGGATCTCCTGATACGCGCCGACCATAAAGAAGCCCAGCATCGGCGGGTTCTCCGGATCGTATTCCGGCATCGGCATGGTGGTGGCAATCCCATCCCCGTCAACGTAATGGTCGATAGCACCATCAGAGTCACAGGTAATATCCAGCAGCACCGCGCGGCGCTCAGGCGCCTGGTTCAGCCCTTCCAGCGGCAGCACCGGGAACAGTTGGTCGATCCCCCACGCATCCGGCATTGACTGGAACAGTGAGAAGTTGACGTAAATCTTATCCGCCATCCGCTCCTGCAGCTCATCGATAATCGGGCGGTGCGCGCGGTTGCTCGGATCGAGTTGTTTTTGCACATTATGGCACATGTTCAGATAGAGCTGCTCTGCCCACGCACGTTCCTGCAGGCTAAAGGTGCCAGAAGAGTAGCCAACGTGAATATCGTGCAGGTCCATCTGGCTGTCGTGCAGCCATTCACGCAGCGAACGACGCGTGCCCGGCTCGTGCATCTCCTGCCAGGTTTCCCACATGCTTTGCAGGGAGCGCGGCGCGTTGTCTGCCGGCGGCGTCGCTTCGGTAATTTCGCTACGCTCAACGCCAATGATGTTGGAGACCAGCACGGTATGGTGCGCGGTAACGGCACGACCCGATTCAG
This sequence comes from Citrobacter sp. Cc139, assembly GCF_030334645.1. Classification (NCBI taxonomy): domain Bacteria; kingdom Pseudomonadati; phylum Pseudomonadota; class Gammaproteobacteria; order Enterobacterales; family Enterobacteriaceae; genus Citrobacter; species Citrobacter sp. Cc139. The sequence goes on along the minus strand of NZ_JAOWDM010000095.1, from coordinate 72,926 downwards.
TGATCACTGTCGGGTGCGGTAGACCATGCTCTTCACAGGCATCGCCAATCGCCCAGATAATGTTGTTGGCGTATTCGTTCAGGCCGTAGTTTACGGAGCAGTCGGACTGCGAGCGGGTACCTTCATAGTCCACGCCCAGGCCGCCGCCCACGTCGAAGCACTGAATATTCACGCCCAGCTTGTGCAGCTCGACGTAGAAACGGGCCGACTCACGCACGCCGGTGGCGATATCGCGAATGTTCGCCATCTGCGAGCCGAGGTGGAAGTGCAGCAGTTGAATGCTGTCCAGACGGCCGCGCTCACGCAGAATTTCTACCAGTTGCAGTACCTGGTTTGCCGCCAGGCCGAATTTGGATTTTTCACCACCGGAAGACTGCCACTTGCCGGAACCCTGCGACGCCAGACGCGCACGCACGCCCAGACGCGGTACGACATTCAGGCGTTCAGCTTCATCCAGCACGATGGCGATTTCAGACATCTTCTCGATAACCAGATAGACCTTATGGCCCATCTTCTCGCCAATCAGCGCCAGACGGATGTATTCACGGTCTTTATAGCCGTTACAGACGATCACGCTACGGGTCATTCCGGCATGAGCCAGAACGGCCATCAGTTCAGCCTTGGAACCCGCTTCCAGTCCCAACGGTTCGCCAGAGTGGATCAGTGATTCAATCACGCGACGGTGTTGGTTGACCTTGATCGGATAAACGAGGAAATAGTCACCGTTGTAGCCGTAGGATTCACGGGCACGTTTGAACGCGGCGTTAATCGAACGCAGTCGGTGTTGCAGGATCTGCGGGAAGCAGAACAAAGCAGGCAGACGCTGGCCCTGCGCTTCACGGGCTTTCACCAACTCAGCAAGGTCAACACGCGCTTCTGGTACGTCCGGATCCGGGCACACGCTGATGTGACCCAGTTCATTGACGTCATAGTAGTTATTACCCCACCAGGCAATATTGTAAGTACGCAGCATCTTGCTGGCTTCCTCGGAACTCATTGCAACCTCCTGCATGGAGCGTAGTACACCGTGTTCGCCTGCTGACGAAGGCGAACCCAAAGAAATGTCGTCAGACATAGCGAACCTCAAATTTTATTAACAAGTGTAAAACAGTTGACTACTATCGCAATCCAAAGACGCGATAACAACCCAAATACAGGCAGAATTTCCAGCAGATAGTGCTGACGCTCCGACTGTGCGACCGGTTTCTTTTTCATATCATTGTAAACACGTAACCGAACGTACTGCTGACAGTTCGGCGAAACCACGAGAAAACTCTTGTTTACCAAGAGCGCCCTTGTTCAGTTCTTAGTGACCGTTACCGGCTCTTGAGTCCTGAGATACGCCGAGATGGGTATACACTTCATCCTTCATGCAGCCTTTTTGTTGGCTACGCGCATTCGCCCCAGTCACGTACTACTCGTACGTTCAGGGGATTCATTCATTTGCCGCCTCGACGCAGCATAAATGATTTTGTGTATATAACATCGACAGGTATGCAAAACAGAGATGCAGATTGCGGGGGACATATGTACACCAGAACGGTGCGACAGATTCAGCAGAATACAACGGTTCATTATCTCGTATCACCTCCACGGTTGCTCCTCACGGAGAACCCACAAGCCAAAGCTAAAGTTTTAACCCGGCTGGAAGTGGCAACACGATGAAAATGTCGTGTGCTTTTTGTATGAGCCGCGCGCCGCGTTTTATACCGACAACAGTACGAAAAAGCAAAAGATAAATGCACACATTGCCAGCACCGTCAGGAAAAATTTCCAGTTACATTTTCAGTACAATGCGACCTCAATCAAAAAAAGCTGGAAATCAGGCGAAGAACTGTCCTAAAATAGCCGTCCAGATGTTAATCCATCTATACCGATTAACACTCAGACTGCCAGTGTCCGTCATCTGCAGACTCATGGTAGAATCTTCTACACATGGCTATCCCACTCGACAGTTTGAGCTAACCAAATTCTCCTTAGGTGAAATTAAATATGGCAAAACACCTTTTTACGTCCGAGTCCGTATCAGAAGGGCATCCTGACAAAATCGCTGACCAAATCTCTGATGCCGTGCTGGATGCAATCCTGGAACAGGATCCGAAAGCACGCGTTGCCTGCGAAACCTACGTCAAAACCGGTATGGTTTTAGTTGGCGGTGAGATCACCACCAGCGCATGGGTCGATATCGAAGAGATCACCCGTAACACGGTGCGCGAAATTGGCTATGTGCATTCCGACATGGGTTTTGACGCCAACTCTTGTGCGGTACTGAGCGCAATTGGTAAACAGTCTCCGGACATCAACCAGGGCGTTGACCGTGCCGATCCGCTGGAACAGGGCGCGGGCGACCAGGGCCTGATGTTTGGCTACGCCACCAACGAAACCGACGTGCTGATGCCAGCCCCGATTACCTATGCTCACCGTCTGGTGCAGCGTCAGGCTGAAGTGCGTAAAAACGGCACCTTATCCTGGCTGCGCCCGGATGCAAAAAGCCAGGTTACCTTCCAGTATGACGACGGCAAAATCGTCGGTATTGATGCGGTCGTTCTGTCGACTCAGCACTCTGAAGATATCGATCAGAAATCGCTGCAAGAAGCCGTTATGGAAGAGATCATCAAGCCGGTACTGCCGACTGAATGGCTGAATGCTTCGACCAAATTCTTCATCAACCCAACCGGTCGTTTCGTTATCGGCGGCCCAATGGGCGACTGCGGTCTGACCGGTCGTAAGATTATCGTTGATACCTACGGCGGTATGGCTCGTCACGGTGGCGGCGCATTCTCTGGTAAGGATCCGTCTAAAGTTGACCGTTCCGCAGCCTATGCGGCCCGCTACGTCGCGAAAAACATCGTTGCCGCTGGCCTGGCTGACCGTTGTGAGATTCAGGTTTCCTACGCCATCGGCGTGGCTGAACCGACTTCTATCATGGTAGAAACGTTCGGTACCGAAAAAGTGCCTTCAGAACAGTTGACCCTGCTGGTGCGTGAGTTCTTCGACCTGCGCCCGTATGGTCTGATTCAGATGCTGGATCTGCTGCACCCAATCTACAAAGAAACCGCAGCCTATGGTCACTTTGGTCGTGAGCATTTCCCTTGGGAAAAAACCGACAAAGCGCAACTGCTGCGTGACGCTGCCGGACTGAAATAATTCAGTCACGACTGAACGCTTATGCTTCTTAAGACCAGCCTCGGCTGGTCTTTTTTATGCCCATCTCCTCTCTGCCTCCCCTTTCCAGAACAGCGCTATTAATCCTCTTTTTGAACGAAAATGAAAGCGATTACATTAAGCTGTGTTTCCTCCCTCTTCTAATTAACATAACCAGGCCATCTCTTGTGCATCATTGTTACATTACTTTTCAGTATTGTCTTAATTCCAGGCAAATAACTGTATCGTATTCTTATAAAAACCTTATCTTTCAAAGTCATAATTAATAATCACTATGAATGCCAATGTAAGCGATTACACTAATGTGATGTGATTCGCATTTTTTTACCCCGTACTCACCTACCCTTAACATCAACAAAACTAGCTACCCAACCGGAGGGCATCATGCCTGACAATAAAAAAACGGGGCGTTCCAACAAAGCCATGACATTTTTTGTCTGCTTTCTTGCAGCCCTGGCTGGATTACTTTTTGGCCTGGATATCGGTGTTATTGCCGGCGCTTTACCGTTCATCACCGACGAGTTTCAAATTACCCCGCACACTCAGGAATGGGTGGTAAGCTCAATGATGTTTGGTGCGGCTGTAGGCGCTGTCGGCAGCGGCTGGCTCTCCTTCAAACTGGGGCGTAAAAAGAGCCTGATGATTGGCGCGATCCTGTTTGTTGCCGGTTCATTGTTCTCCGCCGCGGCACCAAACGTTGAAGTGCTACTGGTTTCCCGCGTGCTGCTGGGCCTGGCCGTTGGCGTTGCGTCTTATACCGCGCCGCTGTACCTGTCCGAAATCGCACCGGAAAAAATCCGCGGCAGCATGATCTCGATGTATCAGTTGATGATCACCATCGGGATCCTCGGCGCTTACCTCTCCGATACCGCATTCAGTTATAGCGGCGCATGGCGCTGGATGCTGGGCGTAATCATTATCCCTGCTCTGTTACTGCTGATTGGCGTTATCTTCCTGCCGGACAGCCCGCGTTGGTTTGCAGCTAAACGTCGTTTTGTCGATGCCGAGCGCGTTCTGTTGCGTCTGCGTGATACCAGCGCTGAGGCCAAACGCGAACTGGATGAAATTCGTGAGAGTCTGCAGGTTAAACAAAGCGGCTGGGCGCTGTTTAAAGAAAACAGTAACTTCCGTCGTGCAGTGTTCCTTGGCGTGCTGTTACAGGTGATGCAGCAGTTCACCGGAATGAACGTCATTATGTATTACGCGCCAAAAATCTTTGAACTGGCGGGTTATACCAACACCACCGAGCAGATGTGGGGAACGGTTATCGTTGGCCTGACCAACGTGCTGGCAACCTTTATCGCCATTGGTCTGGTTGACCGCTGGGGCCGTAAACCTACGCTGATTCTTGGCTTTATCGTTATGGCGGTGGGTATGGGCGTGCTGGGCACCATGATGCATGTGGGTATCCACTCCGCTGCCGCCCAGTACTTTGCCGTGCTGATGCTGCTGATGTTTATCGTTGGCTTCGCAATGAGCGCCGGTCCGCTGATTTGGGTACTGTGTTCTGAAATTCAGCCGCTGAAAGGCCGCGATTTCGGCATCACCTGCTCTACCGCAACCAACTGGATTGCTAACATGATCGTCGGCGCAACCTTCCTGACGATGCTGAACTCGCTGGGCAGCGCTAACACCTTCTGGGTCTACGGCGGCCTGAACGTCCTGTTCATCTTCCTGACCCTGTGGCTAATCCCGGAAACGAAAAACGTCTCTCTGGAACACATTGAACGTAACCTGATGAAAGGTCGTAAACTGCGCGAAATTGGCGCACACGACTAATCACTCAAGGCTTCCTCCCCAAGCGGGAGGAAGCCTTCCTCTTGCAGTCCCTTCCCTGTCGCACTATCCTCTGGCGTTATGAAAACCTCCCGACTTCCCATCGCCATCCAGCAAGCCGTTATGCGCAGCCTGCGGGAAAAACTCGCCCAGGCCAATCTCAAGCTGGAACGTCATTACCCGGAGCCAAAGCTGGTTTACCAACAGCACGGAACCGCCGCAGGTACGGCGTGGCTACAAACTTACGAAATCCGCCTCAACCCGGTGCTGCTGATGGAAAACGTCGATGCGTTCGTTAACGAAGTGGTCCCCCATGAACTAGCGCATTTGCTGGTGTGGAAGCACTTTGGCCGCGTCCCGCCGCACGGAAAAGAGTGGAAATGGATGATGGAGAGTGTGCTGGGCGTCCCGGCCCGACGCACGCATCAGTTTGAGCTGCAATCCGTGCAACGTAAAACCTTTGCTTACCGCTGTAAGTGCCAGGAACATCACTTGACCGTTCGCCGCCATAACCGTGTTGTTCGCGGTGAAGCTACCTACCGCTGCGTCCATTGCGGCGAACCACTGGTTGCAGAATAATATTCAGAATTATCAGGAACCTTTCTGATCTCGCTGATTGCATACAAGAACAACTTTCGCTACGTTGCGGGCTCGTTTTGACACGGAGTTCGTGATGTACCGTAATCTTTCTTTTGCCGCAGCCATGTTAGCCGCTGCGTTTTCTGGCCCGGTGTTAGCCGAAGGTATCAACAGTTTTTCTCAGGCGAAAGCAGCAGGCGTCAAAGTTAACGCCGATGCGCCGGGCGATTTCTACTGCGGTTGTAAAATTAACTGGCAAGGTAAAAAAGGGCTCGTTGACCTTGAATCCTGTGGCTATAAAGTGCGAAAAAACGAAAACCGCGCCAGTCGTATCGAATGGGAACATGTTGTCCCTGCCTGGCAGTTTGGCCATCAGCGCCAGTGCTGGCAGGACGGAGGACGTAAAAACTGCGCCAAAGATCCAGTCTATCGCCAGATGGAAAGCGATATGCATAACCTGCAGCCTGCAGTGGGTGAAGTAAATGGCGATCGCGCAAACTTTATGTACAGCCAGTGGAACGGTGGCGAAGGCCAGTATGGGCAGTGCGCCATGAAGGTTGATTTCAAAGAGAAAGTTGCCGAGCCGCCAGCCCGCGCCCGCGGCGCTATCGCACGCACCTATTTTTATATGCGCGACCAATACAACCTGACGCTCTCCCGCCAACAAACCCAGCTTTTTAATGCCTGGAACAAGCAATATCCGGTTACCGACTGGGAGTGTGAGCGCGACGAACGCATTGCGAAGGTACAGGGGAACCATAACCCCTATGTGCAACGCGCTTGCCAGGCGCAAAAGAGCTAACCTACACTAGCGGCAATATTTTTAACCATGCCCTGGCCTTTCGCAGCCCAGGGCCATGACGCGGATGTTTAACTATGCGCATTCCTCGCATTTATCACCCTGAACCACTCGCTTCCGGCAGCCAAATTTCACTGTGTGAAGATGCCGCCAACCATATCGGTCGTGTGCTGCGTATGGGACCAGGCCAGGCGTTACAGCTGTTTGACGGCAGCAATCAAATCTTTGACGCCGAAATCACTCACGCCAGCAAGAAAAGCGTTGACGTGAAGGTGCTTAACGCCGAACTCGACGATCGTGAATCGCCGTTGCACATCCATCTGGGCCAGGTGATGTCGCGCGGCGAAAAAATGGAATTTACTATCCAGAAATCGATCGAACTGGGCGTAAGCCTCATTACGCCACTTTTTTCTGAGCGCTGCGGCGTTAAACTGGACAGTGAACGCCTGAACAAAAAGCTCCAGCAGTGGCAGAAAATCGCCATTGCCGCCTGCGAACAGTGCGGTCGTAACCGGGTGCCTGAAATTCGCCCGGCAATGGATCTGGAAGCATGGTGCGCTGAGCAGGACGAAGGGTTAAAACTGAACCTGCATCCTCGCGCCAGCGCCAGCATCAATACGCTGCCGCTGCCGGTAGAGCGCATCCGCTTGCTGATTGGCCCGGAGGGTGGGCTGTCGGCAGATGAAATTGCCATGACCGCACGTTATCAGTTTACTGATATTCTGTTAGGACCTCGCGTTCTGCGTACTGAGACAACTGCGCTCACCGCCATTACCGCGCTACAGGTGCGTTTTGGCGATCTGGGCTAACGGAGAAGAACAATGATCAAGCTCGGCATCGTGATGGATCCCATCGCAAGCATCAACATCAAGAAGGATTCCAGCTTCGCTATGCTGCTGGAAGCACAACGTCGTGGTTACGAAATTCACTATATGGAGATGGCCGATCTTTATCTGATCAACGGTGAAGCCCGCGCCCGTACGCGGACCCTGAGCGTAGAGCAGAACTACGACAAATGGTATGAGTTCAAGGGCGAGCAGGATCTCCCGCTGGCCGATCTGGATGTGATTCTGATGCGTAAGGATCCGCCATTTGATACTGAGTTCATTTACGCGACCTATATTCTGGAACGTGCAGAAGAAAAAGGGACGTTAATCGTCAACAAACCGCAGAGCCTGCGCGATTGTAACGAAAAACTTTTTACCGCATGGTTTGCCGACCTGACGCCAGAAACGCTGGTCACCCGTAACAAAGCGCAGCTAAAAGCTTTCTGGCAAAAGCACAGCGACATCATTCTCAAGCCGCTGGACGGCATGGGCGGCGCATCTATTTTCCGTGTGAAGGAAGGTGACCCAAACCTCGGCGTCATTGCCGAAACGCTGACCGAACATGGTACTCGCTACTGCATGGCGCAGAACTATTTGCCAGCGATTAAAGACGGCGACAAACGCGTACTGGTTGTGGATGGCGAACCCGTTCCGTACTGCCTGGCGCGTATTCCGCAGGGTGGTGAAACCCGTGGCAACCTGGCCGCCGGTGGTCGTGGCGAGCCGCGTCCATTAACCGACAGCGACTGGGAAATTGCCCGCCGCATTGGGCCCACGCTGAAAGCGAAGGGATTAATTTTTGTCGGTCTGGATATCATTGGCGATCGCCTGACGGAAATTAACGTCACCAGCCCAACCTGTATTCGTGAGATTGAAGCAGAATTCCCGGTTTCAATTACCGGTATGCTGATGGATGCCATTGAGGCACGTTTGCAAAAATAAAAGTACTCGCCGGTAGAAGGGATCCTACCAATACTCATAGTGACAGCGCTCGTATTTGTACGCATACTGGGCGCTGTTGCTTTTTTGAACCAGGAAACAGAACCTCTGACAATGAATTTACAGCATCACTTTCTTATTGCCATGCCTGCTCTCCAGGATCCGATTTTCCGCCGTTCCGTGGTGTATATCTGTGAACACAATGAGAACGGAGCAATGGGGATTATCATCAATAAACCTCTGGAAAACTTACAAATTGAAGGGATTCTGGAAAAGCTGAAAATTACACCTGAAGCACGCGATCCGGCTATTCGTCTGGATAAACCGGTGATGCTCGGCGGACCGCTGGCGGAAGACCGTGGGTTTATTCTGCATACCCCGCCGTCACGCTTTGCATCCAGTATCCGCATTTCAGATAACACCATCATCACCACCTCCCGCGATGTATTAGAAACCTTAGGTACGCAGGAGCAACCCTCTGAGGTGCTGGTTGCGCTAGGCTATTCATCATGGGAAAAAGGCCAGCTCGAACAAGAACTACTGGATAACGCCTGGCTTACGGCCCCCGCCGATCTCAACATCTTGTTTAAAACGCCGATCGCCGACCGCTGGCGCGATGCGGCGAAACTTATCGGGATAGATATCCTTACCATGCCAGGCGTGGCGGGACATGCCTGATGAGCGGAACATTACTCTCTTTCGACTTTGGTACCAAAAGCATTGGCGTTGCGATTGGTCAGCGTATTACTGGTACCGCGAGACCCTTGCCCGCGATCAAAGCACAGGACGGTACGCCGGACTGGAATTTGATTGAACGTCTGCTGAAAGAGTGGCAGCCGGACGAAATCATTGTCGGCTTACCGCTCAATATGGATGGCACCGAACAACCCCTTACCGCACGCGCACGCAAGTTCGCTAACCGTATTCACGGTCGTTTTGGCGTTACCGTGACGTTGCATGATGAGCGTTTGAGTACCGTCGAAGCCCGCTCCGGCCTGTTTGAGCAAGGCGGATACCGGGCACTGAATAAAGGTAAAGTGGACTCCGCTTCTGCCGTTATTATTCTCGAAAGCTATTTCGAGCAGGGCTATTAAAGCCGTCCCTGCGCCTGGCGCTGCTGCAGGCTTTGCGTAAAGGTCTGCATGCCTGTCTGTTGCCCGGTTTGCATTATGCCGGGTAGCTGATGCGTTTTCCCTTCACGGATCAGGTTACCAACGGCGGGCGTGTTGATGAGCAGTTCGAATAGCGCCACGCGTCCTCCCTGCTTATCTTGTTCCAGCTTTTGCGAAAGCACTGCCCGCAGGCTGTCTGCCAGCTGATTACGCACCGGATCTTTCTCCGGTGCAGGAAAGGTATCTACCAGCCGCGCAATAGCCTGAGCCGCCCCTCGCGTGTGTAACGTTGCCAGCACCAGATGCCCGGTTTCCGCAGCCGTTAACGCCAGACGAATGGTTTCCACGTCGCGCAGCTCGCCCAGCAGAATGACATCAGGATCTTCGCGCAGCGCGCCGCGCAAACCGGCGGCGAAAGAAGCGCAGTGTACGCCTACCTCCCGTTGTTGAATGAGACAACGCTGGCTGGTGTAACGATATTCAATGGGATCTTCCAGCGTCAAAATATGTCCCGCGACGTGCTGATTAAGATATGCCACCATCGCCGCCAGGGTCGTTGATTTACCGCTGCCGGTAGCGCCGGTCACCAGAATTAATCCATTTTCACTGTGCAGCAACTCAGGTAAGGCGGCGGGAGTCTGGAGATCATCCAAACATGGGCAATCAAGCGGCAATAGCCTTAGCGCCAGAGAGATCCCCTGCTGATGCACAAATGCGCTCGCACGCAGACGCCGTGAGTTCGTCAGCGTAATGGCAAAATCTATCTGTCCCTGTTTCTGCCACTGTACCTGTTGTTGCTCGCTGAGCCAGCACATCAGCAACGTCTCTACGTCAGGCGTGGTAAACGGCGCGATTTCGACATTTCCGCGTATGCGCCAACGCGCAGGCCATGCATTGCACAGGTGTAGATCCGACACATTATGCTTTACACTAAGGGCCACTATTTCTTCCATATTCATATGAACATCCTCGGAAAATGAACGATATCGCGCATAACCTGGCACATGTCCGGGACAAAATCTCAGCCGCCGCGACGCGTTGCGGGCGGTCTTCAGAAGAAGTTACGTTGCTTGCAGTCAGTAAAACCAAACCTGCGAGCGCCATCGAAGATGCCATTGCCGCAGGTCAGCGAGCCTTCGGTGAAAATTATGTTCAGGAAGGGGTGGATAAAATTCGCTACTTCCGGGAACAAGGCGTCAACGATCTGCAGTGGCACTTTATCGGCCCACTGCAGTCCAACAAAAGCCGTCTGGTCGCTGAACATTTTGACTGGTGTCATACGATTGATCGTCTGCGCATCGCTACCCGTCTGAGCGAACAGCGTCCGGAGGAACTACCGCCGCTGAATGTGCTGATCCAAATTAATATCAGTGATGAGAACAGTAAGTCGGGTATTCCGCTGGCAGAGCTTGATGCACTGGCCGCTGAAGTCGCCGCATTGCCGCGTATTAACCTGCGTGGTCTGATGGCAATTCCGGCGCCTGAGTCAGATTATGTAAGGCAGTTTGAAGTTGCACAGCAAATGGCTGTAGCATTTACCGGGTTGAAAACACGCTACCCAGGCATCGACACCCTCTCACTGGGGATGTCTGATGATATGGATGCCGCAATTGCGGCGGGTAGCACGATGGTGCGCATTGGCACCGCCATTTTTGGTGCTCGTGATTACACTAAAAAATAAGGAAAACTAAGGAACACCATGAATACGTTGACCTTCCTGCTCTCAACGGTAATTGAGCTGTATACCATGGCGCTGCTGCTACGCGTGTGGATGCAATGGTCTCGCTGCGATTTTTACAACCCGTTCTCGCAGTTTATAGTGAAAATCACTCAGCCTGTTATTGGGCCGTTACGCCGTGTGATTCCCCCGATGGGGCCGATTGACAGCGCCTCGGCATTAGTGGCGCTCGTTCTCAGCTTTATCAAAGCCATCGTGCTGTTTAAGGTGGTCACGTTCCAGCCGATCATCTGGATCGCCGCCGTACTGATTGTCCTCAAGACCATCGGACTGCTGATTTTCTGGGTACTGCTGGTGATGGCGATTATGAGCTGGGTCAGTCAGGGCCGCAGCCCTGTTGAATATGTGTTGATCCAACTGGCGGACCCACTGCTGCGCCCTATCCGTCGTATACTCCCGGGCATGGGCGGCATCGATTTCTCACCGATGATTCTGGTTCTGCTGCTCTATGTGATTAACATGGGTATCGCGGAAGTGTTACAGGCGACAGGCAATATGCTGCTGCCGGGGCTGTGGATGGCGCTATGAGTGCCGTTACACCCTGTGACGACGGTCTGGTTTTACGGCTCTACATTCAGCCTAAAGCCAGCCGTGACAGTATTGTGGGTTTGCATGGCGACGAAGTAAAAGTCGCCATTACCGCCCCGCCGGTGGATGGGCAAGCGAACAGCCATCTGGTGAAATTTCTCGGCAAACAGTTCCGTGTGGCAAAAAGCCAGGTCGTTATTGAGAAGGGCGAGCTTGGCCGTCACAAACAGGTTAAAATCATTCATCCGCAACAGATCCCGCCCGAAATTGCGGCACTAACTGATTAGGTATCCCATGCAAAAAGTTGTCCTCGCGACCGGCAATGCCGGTAAAGTGCGTGAACTCGCCTCTCTTCTGAGTGATTTCGGACTTGATGTCGTTGCCCAAACGGATCTGGGTGTTGATTCTGCAGAAGAGACCGGGCTGACGTTTATTGAGAATGCCATTCTGAAGGCGCGTCATGCCGCGCAAATTACCGGACTGCCGGCCATTGCTGATGACTCTGGTCTGGCGGTGAACGCCCTGGGCGGCGCGCCGGGCATCTATTCGGCCCGTTATTCCGGCGAAGATGCGACCGACAGGCAGAACCTGGAAAAACTGCTTCACACCCTGCAGGATGTTCCTGATGACAAGCGCCAGGCACAGTTCCACTGCGTGCTGGTCTATATGCGCCACGCAGACGATCCAACGCCGGTAGTGTGCCACGGAAGCTGGCCGGGTATTATTACCCGTGAACCTGCCGGAAACGGTGGCTTTGGCTACGACCCGATCTTCTTTGTGCCGACTGAAGGGAAAACGGCGGCTGAACTGACCCGTGAAGAGAAAAGTGCAATTTCTCACCGCGGACAGGCGTTGAAGCTGCTGCTGGATGCCCTGCATAATGGTTAAGCTTCCGCCGCTAAGTCTTTATATTCACATCCCGTGGTGCGTGCAAAAATGTCCCTACTGCGACTTTAACTCGCATGCGCTGAAGGGCGACGTTCCTCATGACGACTATGTGCAGCATCTGTTGAGCGATCTGGACTCTGAGGTAGCCCACGCCCAGGGACGTGAAGTAAAGACGATTTTTATCGGTGGCGGTACGCCGAGCCTGCTTTCTGGCCCGGCAATGCAAACGCTGCTCGACGGCGTGCGCGCACGCCTGAAGCTGGCCGCGGATGCAGAAATCACGATGGAGGCGAATCCCGGTACGGTGGAAGCCGATCGCTTTGTTGATTATCAACGCGCTGGCGTAAACCGAATCTCCATTGGCGTACAGAGTTTTAGCGCCGCCAAACTTGAGCGCCTGGGGCGTATTCACGGACCGGAAGAAGCCAAACGTGCCGCGAATCTGGCGAGCGGTCTGGGGCTACGTAGCTTTAATCTCGATCTGATGCACGGCCTGCCGGATCAGACTCTGGAAGAGGCGTTGGGCGATTTGCAACAGGCCATCGCACTCAACCCGCCGCATCTCTCCTGGTATCAGCTGACTATCGAACCCAACACGCTATTTGGTTCACGTCCGCCGGTATTACCGGACGATGACGCGCTGTGGGATATTTTTGAGCAAGGCCACCAGTTGCTGACTGCCGCGGGGTATCAACAGTACGAAACCTCAGCCTATGCGAAACCGGGCTATCAGTGTCAGCACAATCTCAATTACTGGCGTTTTGGCGACTATCTTGGTATTGGCTGCGGCGCGCACGGCAAAATCACGTTCCCGGACGGACGCATCCTGCGCACCACCAAAACGCGGCATCCACGCGGATACATGCAAGGACGTTACCTGGAAAGCCAGCGTGATGTCGCCGAAGCCGACAAGCCGTTCGAGTTCTTTATGAACCGTTTCCGGTTACTGGAGGCCGCGCCGCGTGCAGAATTCACGCAATACACCGGGCTTGACGAAGACGTTATTCGTCGACAGATTGATGCAGCTATCGCCCAGGGTTACCTGAGTGAATGCGATGAATACTGGCAGATTACCCAACACGGTAAGCTGTTTTTGAATTCGCTGCTGGAGCTGTTTCTGGCGGAGTAATACGGTAACGATGTAGGCCGGATAAGGCCTTGAGCCGCCATCCGGCAAATTGCCTGATGGCGCTGCGCTTATCAGGCCTACAGGGTTAGGGCGATAAGCGCAGCCACCTGCATCGATTAATACTGATTAAACATTTCCTGGATCTGCTTAGGATCCTTGGTTTGCGTCAGCGCAAGCTGCAGCAGAACACGCGCTTTTTGCGGGTTCAGAGAACCTGAAGCCACAAAGCCGTATTTCGCATCATCAACTTCAGCATCCTGCGTGGTGGAGCCGGTTGGTACACGGGAGGAACGCACCACGACGGTACCTTTATGCGCGGCAGTGGCCAGCGTATCGAATACCGTTTTATACAAGTTGCCGTTACCTACACCCGCACTGACGATACCCGCATAACCCGCGTCGACCAGCGCTTTGGCTGGCAGATCCGAGGCGTTAGCGTAGTTGTAAACAATCCCCACTTTCGGCAGTTCGGTCAGCTTAGACACATCGAACGGAGTAGACGTGGTGTGCTTACGCGCAGGCGTACGCTGGTAGTCAATCTTGCCGTTATGGATGTAGCCCAGCGGGCCATAGTTAACGGATTTGAAGGTGGCTACATCGGTAGTGTTGGTTTTGGTCACGTCGCGACCATCCATCACGGTGTCGTTCATCACCACCAGCACACCACGGTTGGCAGAGGCTTTGTCTGCAGCCGTCACCACTGCGTTATACAGGTTGAACGGGCCATCGGCGCTCATCCCTGTAGACGGACGCATTGCACCCACCAGCACTACCGGCTTGTTGCACTTGACGGTCAGGTCGAGGAAATAGGCGGTTTCTTCCATGGTATCCGTACCATGTGTCACGACAAAACCGTCGGTTTTATCACACTCGGTGTTAATCTTTTTCGCCAGCGTTAACCAGACGTCGTCATTCATATCCTGAGAGCCGATGTTCACCACCTGCTCGCCTTTAACAACCGCGATGTCTTTCAACTGAGGTACGGCTTCAACCAGATTCTCTACGCCTACCTTGCCTGCCGTGTAGTTAGATTTTGTCGCGGAATCACCACCGCCGGCAATGGTCCCGCCGGTTGCTAAAATAGTGATGTTTGGCAGTGCAAGCGCCGCGCCGCTGAAACCCATAACCAGTGCGGCAAGTGCCGTTTTCTTGAAAAACTCCATGTTATTTCTCCAGTTACTTGAATTTGCAGCATTATGTCTATCTTACAGATGAATAATGTGACGGCCTCCAATTAACCAGATTTATATCTCCATCAAATTGCCATTCTTAGAGATGGATATCAAAAAAACAGAAAGATACAAAATAAAACGGCACAGAATGTTTCTGTGCCGTTAAAAAGAGGTGAAAATTATTTCAGCGTGCTAACCAGCGTTTTACGATCGTTTTCCAGCGTCACGACGCGGGCGCAAACATCTTTGCCAAACTGCTGGAAGTCTTGTTCCTGATTCTTCCATTCGTTCTGAATTGACGTTTGCAAACCACCGAGGCTCCCGAGCACGCCCTGCAGCGGGTTACCGCCGCCTTTGAGCACAGCTTTGGCGCCCATCTCGTTGATGCTGTCCTGCAAAATGCCGCCCATCGCCTGATTCACCAATTGCTGCCCGTCGGCGCGGACCTGGTCAATCGCCTTATAGTGGAAGGTCAGCCCATCAGTACGATGTTCGATGATGCGGTTCATCTGCGCTTTCAATTGCGCATCCAGCTTGGTTAAGCGGCCACGCATGTTGCTGCTTTCACCGACCTCTTTGGCGATGATTTTGTCCAACGCCACGCGACCTTTCTCCACGCGCGCTCTGGCACCTTCATCAATCCACGGCAGGCTGCTACGCAACGCAGCCTGATAATCTTTAGCCTGCTCACGCTGTGCGGCGTTCAGGTTGTACTGCTTACCGTTAAAGGTGACATCGCCGGCCTGGGTAATAACCAAATCGCCGTTTTCGCCTTTCACCTGCACCGTTTGTGGGTTCAAAATCACATCGTCACGTGGGGTGACGCTGCACTGATAATCGGCATGTGCGGCCATCGCCGTGAACGTTAGGACTGCCGCCAGCAGCGTTTTGCGCATCATATCTTTCCCTCAATACAAATCGGGCCGGCATTTGCCGACCCTGTGCTACTTAGTCCCACCAAATATCGAAAAGTTCGCTGGTGCGCACTTCTTCAAGTTTATGCTCTTCCAGCCACTTACGGACGATTGCCTGATGTTCTTCGGTGCATTTGCCGATTTCCTGCAGACAGATCAGACCTTCCCAGGCCAGATAGCCGCTGCCGTCAAAGGCCAGTTTGTTCGGTTCGATAACCTCATCGATAAAGTCATCAACGATTTTATCGACCTGCTCTCCAGATGTACCTTCCGGGAAACGCCATGCAACCGAAAATCCTATTTCCTGGAATTCGTCGATGTGCATTTTTTTACGCAGACGACGGCTACGGTTCTTTGCCATTATTTCACCCTCTCGAACATTAAGTCCCATACGCCATGGCCAAGACGATGACCACGTTGTTCAAATTTGGTTACCGGGCGCGATTGTGGGCGCGGTACATAATCGTTACTCTCTGACTGGTTTTTATACCCGTCGATAGAGGACATCACTTCCAGCATGTGCTCCGCATACGCTTCCCAGTCGGTTGCCATATGGAACACGCCGCCCAGCTTCAGCTTACTTAAGATATGCTCAGCAAACGGTACCTGAACGATACGGCGTTTATTATGACGTGCTTTATGCCACGGGTCAGGGAAAAACAGTTGAACCATAGATAAAGAATTGTCAGGAATCATTTTATGCAGGACTTCAACGGCATCATGGCACATGACACGCAAGTTCTCGACGCCCTCTTCATGGGCTGAAGCCAGACACGCGCCAACGCCCGGCGAGTGAACCTCGATGCCGAGGAAATTCTGTTCGGGACGCGCTTTCGCCATCGCCACCAGCGAAGCCCCCATCCCAAAACCAATTTCAAGCGTGACTGGCGCATCGCGACCAAACAGCGCAGCGAAATCTACAGGCTCTTCGCTGAACTCAACGCCCATCACCGGCCAGTAGTTTTCCAGCGCGTGTTCCTGCCCTTTCGTCAGTCGCCCCTGGCGACGAACAAAACTACGAATCCGGCGCAGAGGGCGGCCGTTTTCATCAAATTCCGGTGAAATGACGTCGTTCTTCATAAAAGTTTAGTCTGCTGTGTTTGAGTTCTGAAAACGGGCATTATCCAAAGTTAGTTGCCGGATGCAAGTAAAGGAAGAAAGTGAGCAGCGGAAAGTTCCGGTTTACACCCCGTTGCCGCTGTGCTGCAATCTTGCCCCCGGCAATAATGAAACGGTAATCATGCAAGCCTCTCAATTTTCAGCTCAGGTTTTGAGCTGGTACGACAAATACGGGCGCAAGACGCTGCCCTGGCAAATTGACAAGACGCCTTACAAAGTATGGCTCTCTGAGGTGATGCTGCAACAAACTCAGGTTGCCACCGTTATCCCCTATTTTGAGCGCTTTATGGCGCGCTTCCCCACGGTAACGGATTTGGCCCATGCGCCGCTGGATGAAGTTCTGCATTTATGGACCGGGCTGGGCTATTACGCCCGTGCGCGTAATCTGCATAAAGCCGCGCAGCAGGTTGTAGCGCTGCATGGCGGTACTTTTCCGCAAACCTTTGATGAGGTCGCCGCCCTGCCAGGCGTTGGACGCTCGACCGCAGGCGCGATCCTTTCACTCTCTCTGGGTCAGCATTTTCCGATTCTTGACGGTAACGTCAAACGCGTGCTGGCTCGCTGTTATGCTGTAAGCGGCTGGCCGGGGAAAAAAGAGGTCGAAAAGAAACTGTGGGAACTGAGCGAGCAGGTTACGCCTGCCCACGGCGTTGAGCGTTTTAACCAGGCGATGATGGATTTAGGCGCTATGGTTTGTACACGTTCAAAGCCTAAATGTTCGCTGTGTCCGCTAGAGAATGGCTGTGTAGCGGCCGCCAATGCAAGCTGGGCGCTGTATCCTGGTAAAAAACCCAAACAGACGTTACCGGAACGTACGGGCTATTTTTTACTGCTGCAGCATGATGGCGAGGTGTTGCTATCACAGCGTCCGCCCAGCGGCTTATGGGGTGGTTTATACTGTTTTCCGCAGTTTGACGACGAAGATGGGCTGCGTAAGTGGCTGGCGCAACGGCAAATTAACACAGATAATCTGATCCAACTTAATGCGTTTCGCCATACCTTTAGCCATTTCCACTTAGATATTGTGCCTATGTGGCTTCCCGTGTCTTCATGCACCTCATGCATGGATGAAGGCAACGCGCTCTGGTATAACTTAGCGCAACCGCCATCTGTTGGGCTGGCGGCTCCCGTGGAGCGTTTGTTACAGCAATTACGTGCCGGTACACAGGTTTAACGTAGCGGTCGAAAGAGAGGATTTTTTATGAGCAGAACGATTTTTTGCACTTTCCTGCAACGCGAAGCAGAAGGTCAGGATTTTCAGCTGTACCCAGGCGATCTGGGAAAACGCATTTATAACGAGATTTCTAAAGAAGCCTGGGCGCAATGGCAGCACAAGCAAACCATGCTGATTAACGAGAAGAAACTCAATATGATGAACGTCGAGCACCGTAAACTGCTGGAGCAGGAGATGATCAACTTCCTGTTTGAGGGTAAGGACGTGCATATTGAAGGCTATACACCAGAGTCATAAGAACCGTTGCCGGATGGCGCTGCGCTTATCCGGCTGACGATTTAATCTGGTCCTTGCATATAACAAACACAACACGCACTCCCGGAATGATGAAAAAATATCTCGCGCTTGCCGTTATTGCGCCGTTGCTCATCTCCTGTTCCAGTTCGACCAAAAAAGGCGATTCCTATAACGAAGCCTGGGTCAAGGATACCAACGGTTTTGATATTCTGATGGGGCAATTTGCCCATAACATTGAGAATCTGTGGGGATTTAAGGAAGTGCTGATTGCGGGTCCGAAGGACTACGTAAAGTATACCGATCAGTACCAAACCCGCAGCCACATCAACTTTGATGACGGTACGATAACCGTCGAGACCATTGCCGGAACAGATCCTGCCGGGCACCTGCGTCGGGCGATTATCAAGACGTTGCTGATGGGCGATGATCCGGGTTCTATCGATCTCTATTCCGATGTCGACGACATTAAGATTTCCAAAGAGCCGTTCCTGTACGGACAGGTGGTCGATAATACCGGCCAGCCAATTCGTTGGGAGGGACGTGCCACCAACTTTGCCAACTACCTGCTGCAAACGCGACTTAAAAGCCGCAGCAATGGCCTGCGTATCATTTATAGCGTAACGATCAATCTGGTACCAAACCACCTTGATAAGCGCGCGCATAAATACATCGGCATGGTGCGTCAGGCATCGCGTAAGTATGGCGTTGACGAGTCGCTGATTCTGGCCATCATGCAAACCGAATCCTCGTTTAACCCGTATGCGGTCAGCCATGCCGATGCGCTGGGACTGATGCAGGTGGTACAACACAGCGCCGGGAAAGATGTGTTCCGCTCGCAAGGGCGCTCAGGCGCACCTAGCCGCAGCTTCCTGTTTGACCCGGCCAGCAACATTGATACCGGCACGGCTTATCTGGCCATGCTCAACAATGTCTATTTGGGCGGCATTGATAATCCAACCTCGCGTCGCTATGCGGTGATCACCGCGTATAACGGCGGTGCCGGCAGCGTGCTGCGCGTGTTCTCGAATGATAAAATTCAGGCCGCGAATATCATTAACAGCATGTCCCCTGGGGACGTTTATCAAATCCTGACCACCCGACACCCATCAGCTGAATCACGCCGATACCTTTACAAGGTCAATTCCGCACAAAAATCATATCGACGCCGCTAATGTATCCCTCTTCTGTCCCCTTAAACGAGGTTCAGAAGAGGGAAAAGTGTTAACTCCATCACTCTTTTGCCTTGCAATTAGAAATTGTTTGCAAATATTTGTCACAGGTAACAAAAAAAGAGTACTGCTCGTTGATAGAATCACATCATATAGCCACGGCAAATGTGCCTTTTAAAACATTCATCCGCATTACGGTGTGAGGAAATTAACATGAATCTTAAGCTGCAGCTGAAAGTTCTCTCGTTTCTGCAGTTCTGCTTATGGGGTAGTTGGCTGACTACTCTCGGCTCCTATATGTTTGTCACCCTTAAATTCGATGGTGCATCCATTGGCGCAGTGTATAGCTCGCTGGGGATCGCCGCCGTGTTTATGCCGACGCTGTTAGGGATCGTGGCCGACAAATGGGTCAGTGCGAAATGGGTATACACCATTTGTCACCTGGTCGGTGCCGCAACGCTGTTCGCCGCAGCCGAAGTCACCACGCCAGGCGCCATGTTCTTTGTGATTTTGCTTAACTCGCTGGCCTATATGCCAACGCTGGGGCTCATCAACACCATCTCCTACTATCGTCTGCAATCAGCCGGGATGGATATCGTTACCGATTTCCCGCCAATTCGTATCTGGGGCACCATCGGCTTTATCATGGCGATGTGGGGCGTAAGCTTCTCCGGCTTTGAACTGAGCCATATGCAGCTGTATATCGGTGCGACGTTGTCTGTGGTACTGGCGCTGTTCACTCTGACGCTGCCGCATATTCCGGTCGCCAATCAGCAGAAAAACCAGAGCTGGTCGTCTATGCTGGGTCTGGATGCCTTTGCGCTGTTTAAAAACAAGCGCATGGCGATTTTCTTCATCTTCTCAATGATGCTGGGCGCGGAGCTGCAGATTACCAATATGTTTGGTAATACCTTCCTGCACAGCTTCGACAACAACCCGCTGTTCTCTGGTAGCTTTATCGTTGAACACGCATCGGTGATGATGTCGATTTCACAGATTTCTGAGACCCTGTTTATCCTGACCATCCCATTCTTCTTAAGTCGTTACGGTATTAAGAACGTGATGCTGATCAGTATCGTCGCGTGGATGCTGCGCTTCGGTCTGTTTGCCTACGGCGATCCGACGCCGTTCGGTACCGTACTGCTGGTTCTGTCGATGATTGTTTACGGCTGCGCCTTCGACTTCTTCAACATCTCTGGCTCCGTGTTCGTGGAGAAAGAAGTTCGCCCTGAAATTCGTGCCAGCGCACAGGGTATGTTCCTGATGATGACCAACGGCTTCGGTTGTATTCTGGGCGGTCTGGTGAGCGGCAAAGTGGTTGAACACTACACGCTGAACGGTATTACCGACTGGCAGACCGTGTGGCTAATCTTCGCAGGTTACTCGCTGGTTCTGGCATTTGCCTTCGTTGCGCTGTTTAAATACAAACACGTGCGCGTTCCGGCAGGCACGCAGACCATCGCACACTAATCTTTATAATGAAAGAAGGTCACCTGATGGTGACCTTCTTTTTGGCCAGATGGCGCTTATTTCACAACATATCCATACAGACGCTTAATACCGTCTGCATCCGTCTCACTGTAAACGCCTTGCAGCTCCGGCGAGAAGCCAGGCAGCAGGTTTACACCCTCTTCCAGCGCCAGGAAGTATTGTTGCACCGCCCCGCCCCAGACTTCGCCAGGCACCACGCACAGCACGCCCGGAGGATAAGGCAGCGCACCTTCCGCCGCAATGCGGCCAGCAGCATCACAAATACGCACCAGTTCAACATCACCACGAATAAAAGCGCTGTTGGCATCCTGCGGATTCATCGCCACGGCAGGCAGACTCTCCTGACGGAACATCGCTTTTTGCAGATCTTTCACATCAAAGCTGACGTACAGTGAGTGCATCTCCTGACACAGTTCACGCAGCGTGTAATCCCGGTAGCGCACCGGATACTTGTTGAAGATAGTGGGCAGCACTTCAGCCAGCGGCGTGTCGTTCTCAATGTGCTGTTCAAACTGCGCCAGCATCGCCACCAGTTGCGCCATTTTCTCTGCGCTTTCAGCCGGGGTCAGCAGGAACAGAATCGAGTTGAGGTCGCATTTCTCCGGCACAATGCCGTTTTCACGCAGGTAATGCGCCAGAATCGTCGCCGGAATACCAAACTCAGTATATTGCCCGGTTTGCGCATCAATGCCCGGGGTAGTTAACAACAGCTTGCAGGGATCGACAAAATACTGGTCGCGCGCGTAACCGGAAAAACCATGCCACTTCGCGCCAGGCTCAAAGCTAAAGAAGCGACGCTCGCTGGCAATCACCGCCGTTGGATAGGTTTCCCACGGTTTGCCATCAACCACCGGGGGAATAAACGGCTGAATCATCTTACAGCGAGCAATTATCGCTTTACGGGCCTCGATTCCCAGCGCCACGCACTCCGCCCATAGCCGACGACCGCTCTCGCCTTCATGAATTTTGGCGTTAATGTCCAACGCCGCAAACAGCGGATAAAACGGACTGGTGGAAGCATGCAGCATAAACGCGTTGTTCAGCCGCTTATGCGGGCAGAACCGCGCCTGGCCGCGAATGTGGTTATCCTTTTTGTGGATCTGCGAGGTTTGCGAAAACCCAGCCTGTTGTTTGTGTACTGACTGCGTCACAAAGATCCCCGGATCGTTAGCATTAAGCTCCAACAGCAACGGTGAGCTATCGGCCATCATCGGGATAAATTGCTCGTAGCCGACCCATGCGGAATCAAACAGGATGTAATCACACAGGCTACCGATCTTGTCGATCACCTGCCGGGCGTTGTAGATCGTGCCGTCATAAGTGCCGAGTTGAATGATCGCCAGACGGAACGGACGCGGCTGGTCAGCCTTTTGTGGCGCAACTTCACGGATCTGCTGACGCAGGTACTGCTCATCAAAGCAGTGCTCATCAATGCCGCCGATAAAACCAAACGGATTACGCGCCGCTTCCAGATAAACCGGCGTTGCACCCGCCTGGATCAGCGCGCCGTGGTGGTTCGACTTATGGTTGTTACGGTCAAAAAGCACCAGATCCCCACGCGTCAGCAGCGCATTGGTTACCACTTTATTGGCCGCAGAGGTTCCGTTCAGCACAAAGTAGGTTTTATCCGCGTGGAAAACTTTCGCGGCAAATTTCTGCGCATGTTTCGCTGACCCTTCATGAATCAGCAGATCGCCAAGCTTAACGTCAGCGTTGCACATGTCCGCACGAAACAGATTCTCACCAAAGAATTCGTAGAAATGCCGCCCCGCAGGATGCTTCTTAAAAAACTCACCGTGTTGGTGTCCCGGGCAGGCAAACGTGCTGTTCCCCATTTCGACATACTGGGTCAGCGTGTCGTAGAACGGCGGCAGTAGATCGTCTTCATACTGACAGGCAGCAGTCTCCAGCTCCAGCCACTCCTGAGCCTGACCACGAATGACCGCATTGACTCCCGCTGGCACCTCCACATCGGATTCCGCGAACAGAAACACGGGTAAATGAAAACCTGTGCGTTTAAGCAAAGCAAGGATCCCACTGCGGCTGTCCGCAACGGTAATGACGACTGCCGCAACGTCAGTAAAATCGGTACTGTCCAGCGAGACTACCTGACGATGGCTGGACAGACGAGAGACCAGTTCACCACTGGCGGCAATTTTCATTGATTTCATAAGCGCAATAACCCGTTTCGGGAAAATCAAAAGTCCCGGCAAAGCCGCACTGCTTTGCCCACGAAATGACAGGTCAAACTGGTTACCAGCCCCGACCGCCAGACATCAGTAAAAGCAGATAGCCTCTGATCTTACTGTTATCCTGCAGTGAGCGTGCGCTTACCTCACCGCATGGTGGAAGCGTGAAGATATATTGCAGGAAGGGGCAAGCGTCGCGCAAAAAGGCGATATGGAAGGCGATGTAGGGGGAATAATTTCATCCCAGGCAGCCCCATTCAGACAGGAGAAAATTCGCGCAATCATGGCACCTTTCACTGACAGGCGCAAGATAAAATCCGGAGCTAAAACCTCACAGATAAACAAACATTTTGTCTGAAATTAGCGGCATAATAATGCAATCTGAAACATAATTTCACCCAGTCAATTGCCTTCAGGATCAAGACGATAATGGGTATGCAGGAGCAAACGTGGTAATCGGACCCTTTATTAATGGCGGCGCCATTTTATTTGGCGGCGTTTTCGGCGCACTACTTAGCCAGCATTTACCGGAGCGCATTCGGGTCTCGATGACCTCCATATTCGGCCTGTGCTCTTTGGGAATTGGTATCTTGCTGGTTATCAAATGCGCCAACCTGCCGGTAATGGTTCTGGCAACGCTGGTTGGCGCGTTAATTGGCGAATTCTGTCATCTGGAGAAAGGGATTAACGCCGCCGTAGCCAAAGCACAGCAGCTTTTCACCCGTTCGGACGCCAACGCAACGCATGAATCATTTATCCAAAGTTACGTGGCCATCATCGTGCTGTTTTGCGCCAGCGGAACCGGGATCTTCGGGGCGATACATGAAGGCATGACCGGCGATCCAAATATATTAATTGCGAAATCGTTTCTTGATTTCTTCACGGCCATCATTTTTGCCTGTTCGCTGGGGATCGCGGTCTCTGCCATTTGTGTGCCGATGCTGGCAATCCAGTTGACGCTTGCCGCCTGCGCGGCGCTGATTTTACCCCTGACCACGCCTGCGATGATGGCTGATTTCAGCGCTGTAGGCGGACTATTGCTGCTGGCAACCGGTTTACGTATTTGCGGCATCAAAATGTTTGCCGTTGTAAATATGCTTCCGGCCCTGCTGCTGGCAATGCCGCTTTCCGCCGCGTGGACGGCATTTTTTGCCTGAGAATGCGTGCAATAGCAGCAATGTGGTGATAGATTGTGCAGTCTGCATTGATTTGAAGAAATTTCGTTGACGAAGCGAAGCGAATCGGGTTTAATGCGCCTCGTTGCCCGGATAGCTCAGTCGGTAGAGCAGGGGATTGAAAATCCCCGTGTCCTTGGTTCGATTCCGAGTCCGGGCACCAAATTCATATCAACGGACCTCCACGGAGGTCCGTTTTTCGTTTCAGAACGCCACAATTTAAGCGTTCTGCCTACAAATCAATTCTACCGAACTCAACCAGATTCCCCCCACATCAACCCCATTGTGTGGGTATAATTGCGGGTATACCCCAGTTCGACAGAATTTGTACCCTCTTTAACGCATTCAGAAGGCTGTACTATGGCACTGACTGACGCAAAAATCCGGGCTGCAAAGCCCACTGACAAGGCTTATAAACTCACTGACGGGGCTGGCATGTTTCTGCTGGTTCATCCTAATGGTTCCCGTTACTGGCGTCTCCGTTATCGTATTCTGGGTAAGGAGAAGACTCTGGCACTTGGTGTGTATCCAGAAGTTTCTCTCTCCGAAGCTCGTACAAAACGGGATGAGGCCCGAAAACTGATTTTGGAGGGGATTGACCCTTGCGAACAGAAAAGAGCTAAAAAAGTAGTCCCTGATTTACAGCTCTCTTTTGAACATATTGCACGACGCTGGCATGCCAGTAATAAACAATGGGCGCAATCACACAGCGATAAAGTACTCAAAAGCCTCGAGACACACGTTTTCCCCTTTATCGGCAACAGGGATATCACCACACTCAATACCCCGGACCTGCTTATCCCTGTTCGTGCTGCAGAAGATAAACAGATTTATGAAATCGCCAGTCGTCTGCAGCAAAGGATATCTGCTGTAATGCGTTATGCCGTACAGTCTGGCATCATCAGATATAATCCTGCTCTGGATATGGCTGGCGCATTGACCACTGTAAAACGCCAGCATCGCCCCGCTCTTGATCTTTCACGTCTTCCTGAACTTTTGTCGCGTATTGACAGTTATAAGGGGCAGCCTGTCACCCGGCTTGCCGTTATGCTGAATCTGCTGGTGTTTATTCGTTCCAGTGAACTCAGATATGCCCGCTGGTCAGAAATTGATATTGAAAATGCCATGTGGACCATTCCTGCCGAACGCGAGCCTCTGCCAGGTGTGAAATACTCACACCGGGGTTCCAAGATGCGAACACCACATCTTGTGCCACTCAGCAAGCAGGCTGTAGCCATACTGACAGAACTTCAGACATGGGCTGGTGAAAATGGTCTGGTCTTTACGGGAGCACATGACCCGCATAAACCAATCAGTGAAAACACCGTAAATAAAGCCCTCAGGGTGATGGGGTATGACACAACCCTGGATATCTGTGGGCATGGATTCAGGACGATGGCATGTAGCGCGTTAATAGAATCAGGATTGTGGTCCCGTGATGCAGTGGAACGTCAGATGAGTCATCAGGAGCGTAATGGTGTACGTGCTGCTTACATTCATAAAGCAGAACATCTGGAAGAACGCCGACTGATGCTACAGTGGTGGGCCGATTTTCTGAATGCAAACAGAGAAAGATTTATCAGTCCATTTGAATATGCAAAGATTAATAATCCGTTAAAACAGTAATCATCCCGGGCAAATGCCCGGGAACTACTCCAGGACTATTTTCTTTGTTAAAAAAAGACAAACGGTATGAACTGATGTATTTACTGTTTACCTGATTGCACCCTACAGGGGATTATCAGAATCCACGGTTATTCATTATTTATATATCTTCAATAAAAAGGAACCTCAAAAAAATCCCGCACCCACAGGGTGATGCGGGATAACTGACGTAAGGAATGCTGCCGGGATTTGGTGGTCCCTTGTGCTGATATGAATACAGGTTCTATTCTATACAGAATCCTTTTCAGTACAAGAGACTGTATTACAGTTTGCCATATATGATTACCTGTGGTCCGGAAGAATAAGTGGCTGCGGTTTCAGACTGTCTTCCTGTACATACCTCTCTCCGTTAAAAACCATAACGGGTTCATTATCTTCGTCTGTCAGCGGATTGAATGGCGGTATATTTTCGGTACGAATACCGGTCAGCCACTGAAAAATGCCTGCGAAATTACGGGCACTGATTTTCCTGCTGACGGACTGATGAGACGTGATGTCACTGGCGGTAATAATCAGGGGAACGCTGTAGCCCCCCTGCACATGACCATCATGATGAACAGGATTAGCACTGTCGCTGACCGACAGCCCATGGTCAGAAAAGTAAAGCATTGCAAAGTGACGGGAATGCCGGCGAAGGATACCATCAAGCTGACCAAGAAAGTTATCCAGTTTACTGATGCTGGCAAGATAACAGGCAATTTTTCGGGAATACTGCTCCAGGTAATTATTCTGCCAGGAGTGAAGCCGATCACACGGGTTCGGATGAGACCCCATCATGTGCAGGAAAATCACCTTCGGAGTGGATGTATCTGCCAGCGCACGTTCTGTTTCCTGTAACAACAACATGTCATCCGTTTTACGGGAAGCAAAGCTGCCTTTCTTGAGGAAAACAGTATGGTCCGCATCAGAAGCAATAACAGAGATGCGTGTGTCATGCTCTCCCAGTTTTCCCTGATTGGATATCCACCATGTGCTGTATCCTGCTTTTGCTGCCAGCGCCACCACGTTGTTGCCGGAATCAGGGTTCTGCTCATAGTCATAAATCAGTGTCCGGCTCAGGGAAGGCACGGTGCTGGCTGCTGCCGATGTATAACCGTCAATAAATAAACCGGGAGCCGTATTCAGCCATGGTGTGGTTGGCTCGGGATAACCATATACCGACATATAATCCCTGCGGACACTCTCACCAGTAACAATAACAATCGTGTCATATAATGGTGCTCCCGGCAGGATTTTCCAGCTGTCAGCACCGTGCCGACTCAGTTGTTCATAACGCTGCATTTCACGCAATGTGTCAGTTGTCCCCACAACTGTTCCTTTAACCATCCGTAACGGCCAGCTGTTTACAGAGCATAATACGAATAACAACAGAGCCATCGCGTTACGTTGACCACGGTGGTGTGTCCGCCAGAAAATAACCATGAACACCAGAATCGCGGCACTGACCAGAAAATGATAAACAGGAATCATCCCGGTAAACTCCGCAGCCTCATCCGCCGTGGTCTGCAACAACGCGACAATAAAACTGTTGTTGATTTTTCCGTACGTCATACCGACAGGTGCATACAGTGCACAACAGAACAGAAATAACAGAGCTGTAATGGATGTAAGGGTATTTCTGTGTGCAAGAATCAGAAGGAGAAACAGCAGCAACACATTCCCGGTGGCATTCTTCTCAGTGTATCCGCATGCGGCAGTGGTTATTACACACATGCCCGGGAAGAATAAAAACAATAAAATCCGGGATATATTGTCCGTATAAAACAGCTTTCTGATATTCATCGGAGTATATCGACAACATTATTGTGAAGAGAATAAAAATCAGAAGTCTCCTGTGAAACAGATAACAGACAACCCTGCAGTATAATTACTGCAGGGAGTCTTCGTTTAATTACAGAAGATGGGTAATTATTATCTTTCAGGAGCAGTTTTGTCAGAAGTTATAAGTCACACCAAGCATGATGTCATGACTTTTAACATCAACTTCTGATTTATATTTATCGCCCCACTCGTCCTTGTAACTCACACTGCTGTCACCTGCATCAAGATAGCGATAGCTGAGGTCCAGAGCGATATCCGGGGTTACGTCATAGCGGACACCCGCGCCAAAGCTCCATGCGAAGTTGTCAGCAGAGCCTGAACGTGACAACGATTCGCGACCACTGCTTCCGTACCCATAATCCCAGGTACTGATACCGGTTGTTTTCTGGTGAATTCTGGCGTAGCCAATCCCTGCAGATACCCATGGTGTGAATGCACTGTCATTCCGGAAGTCATAGTACGCATTCAGCATCAGTGTGTTGACTGACACCTCATTCTTCAGGTCATCACGCCAGTAACCGCCTGACCAGCTGTCTTTATCTACGTTATACTTCGAATCAGCTTTTCCACGAGCGTAAAACTCCAGTTCCGTACGAACCGGAATACTGAACTGCGGGTAAAAATCATAACCGGCCGCGATACCGCCACTGAATACCGTATCATGGCCATCACCGCCTTTATATTTTGATGTTTCCTCTCCATCACCCGACAGGAAACGCTGGTCTGCAAGTGACATAACAGAAGCACCTGCTTTACCGGTCACATAAAAGCCTGTTTTGCTCTCATCAGCCAGAGCCTGGGTCGAAAACATGCCTGCCATGGCAAGCGCTGAAACCGCAATAACCTTATTCATTTCAATCATCTCCGCTATCACTTTCCCCGAACGATAAATGGGGTTGCTCATTCTAAAACCATGCAAAAGATAGGGTAAAAGGAATGTTTTCGATCGAATCGATCGATAAAATCGATCGTGCCCGATAAAGTTTTCTTATCGTACCCATAAAAATGGTAAGGGCTGGTTTAAGAGGTAATCGCAGCGGCATGGAAGTATTAAGACCAAAACAGCACGAGATAAAGCGGCTGAACGTCAGATGAGCCACATGGAACGTAATTCATTAAGGGCGGCTTATATCCATAAAACAGAACACCTGGAATAGCGTCGGTTGATGCTACAGTGGTGGGGGGATTTTCTGGATACAAACTCGAAAGAAAATACCAGCCCCTTTGAGTATACGAAGATTAACAATCCATTAAAATATTAAGCACTCCGGGCAATCTGCCCGGAGTGCTTTAGCTGGCATAACGGGCTACTGATCTCCTCTGGTTACAGATAACGACTTCAGCCCTCTGAAAGAGAAAAGCGGAAGCTCAGGAAGGTTGTGATTTGCTTTTAACCTTTTTAATTTAGAAGTATTATTTTGAGATTAATCCACTTCCCATCGTCATCCTTTTTGGTGTGCGTGAAAAGCTATTTTTAAGGTTACTGCCTCATGGAGTTATGGATATTTATAGTAGCTATTTATTTGATTTATATTCTTTTTTTCAAAAAGAAGAAAACTAAGTCCGCGGGCTCTTATACTTCCGCTCCTGTGAAAGCACCACCTAAAGAATGGCTTGCTAACAACAAAAAAAATCAGTCTGTAATGCAAAACGAGGACAGCGAAGATGACAATCTGGCTACGTTTACACTAAGTGGCGGGCGGAATGTCGAATACAGCATAACAGCCACTCAACGCCAGAATTTCTCAAAAACTACCGGTGCTTTGGCTCGTTGGATTTTTCCGGGAGAGATGATCACAATCAGTGGGATAGAGGTTACCGGCGGTCACTTCTATCTTGGGCAGCGTATGAAACCTGCCGGGCATAACTCAGGCGGTTATTATGATGGCAATAACGAGGCATCGCTAGTTGACGACACGCTTAAAATATACCCCACACCTTACATTTACGAAGATAGTTCATTAGGGTATTGGCCCAGTTTTTCCTCACTTTCACCTGAAGCTCGTGGTGCGTACCTGAGTTGGCTTGCCAGCGACAGATGCGACACTTCCTGCCCAATTGGTTACGTTTTCATTTATCTGTATGGTCTGGAAAGAAGGGCGCTTGTTGACAGCAGGGACAACAATATATCCGACGATGAGTTCTATTCTCTTTTCAAAGAGATCTGCCGTCTCAGATCGGTTTTCAATGAAAACCGATCTTTCCGGAATTACTCATCCCAGTTACTTGAAGCGATGTCCATTCTTCGTCCGAACGAAAATCTTGCAGCAGCTCTCAACGATGATTCGGAGTTCAGCAATAGCATGCAGTTCAGGTTAATCCTGGCAAAGACTGTTGATACAGGAGCCCCGGTTCCAGCGGATCTGGCTCTGACGTGGGTGACAAACCATGCTGAATACTCATTACGAACCCCCGCCCGCCGCTGTGCGAAAGAATTTGCTGCACTATTTAAACGGCGTTACACCCTTAAATACGGTGAAGGGATGGTAGTGAAGCCGAATAAAGCGCGTCTGCGTTTAGATTACACGCCTGCAAGTCCCAGTTTGCGAGGTATTCGGCTTCCTGTTCCCGACTTGCCTGATCCAGGTGCATTGAAAGGCCCTGTTCAGAAGCTTATGGCCATTGCCGATATATGCACAGGTGAACTGGATGCTTACAGTCGTTACCTTGGTAGAAAAGGTACTTCAGCAAATGATACCGCTGCAATTTTGTTGCTGCCTTCAGAAATCGTTAACGAAAGCGCAGAAAAAATATTAAGTACATTCAAACACTGGGCTGATGACGCAATCCGCAGTAAGGGTGGGATAGTTTC
Source organism: Citrobacter sp. Cc139 (assembly GCF_030334645.1). Classification (NCBI taxonomy): domain Bacteria; kingdom Pseudomonadati; phylum Pseudomonadota; class Gammaproteobacteria; order Enterobacterales; family Enterobacteriaceae; genus Citrobacter; species Citrobacter sp. Cc139. Next base: position 42,448 of record NZ_JAOWDM010000095.1, on the reverse strand, counting down.
AGTTGCTGACTACTGGTCACATATGAATGCCACCTGTCCGGCGAAGATCAATAAAAAAGAGGCCGACTTAATGCAAGCCTTTGCACAGAAAATGGGATACTGTCTGGCTCCTGACCCCTATCACCACCACGTAAAGGCAGATGTCGATGGTGTACTTGTTTTATTCCCTGCTGGTGAAAGAGGACGTTTCTCACCTTCTCCTGAATTTATCACAGCTGTATTGACGCTCCGATTAGGTTCGGTAGTCGCCTTGATTGACAATTCTCTCGATCAAGCCGAACAGAAAGTGCTTGAGAATGCCATCAACAACAATGCCAGCTTCAGCGATGATGAAAAGCGCTCTCTGCACGCATATTTAACGTGGCAGCTTCATACTCCGGCGAATATGACGGGAATGAAAAGCCGGATTGAATTACTCGGTGCAGCGGAAAAATCAGCTGTGGGTAAGGTTATCGTTAGTGTCGCTTGCTCTGACGGCAGAATTACGCCTGCCGAAATCAAACAGCTTGAGAAGATTTATACAAGCCTGGGACTGGATCCCTCATCCGTATCAAGCAATATCCATCAGCATTCCGCAACTGAAACTGCTCTCGTTTCATCTGTACCAGCTAATCAGTCGACGGCAGGATTTACGCTGGATGCCAACGTACTTGCCCGCCACGAATCTGCCACTGATGATGTTCGTAAATTACTGAACTCAATTTTCACTGAAGAAGAACCAGAACAACCAGAAAGCGCTCCAGCCTCATTAACCGGGGAAGGGGGACTTGACTCCGCTCATAGCCAACTTTATCGCAGGTTGCTGGAGAAAGAACAATGGTCCAGAAAAGAGGCGACAGAGTTGTGTAGTAACTGGAACCTGATGCTCGGCGGTGCGCTTGAGGTGATTAACGATTGGTCCTATGCGGTGGTTGATGCACCAGTGCTGGAAGATGCTGATGATCACATTTGGATTGACCTGGAAATAGCCAAAGAATTAGAGGGTTAGTGAATGTCTGTAACACGTATAAGAGTGAAAGAGCGCGACGCTATCATTCAGTCACTTAAGTCGGGAGTAACGCCAAGAATAGGTATTCAGCATATCCAGGTTGGCCGCGTGAATGAGATAACCGCCCTCCATCAGGATATTGAACGGATTGCTGATGGCGGGGCAAGCTTCAGACTTATCATTGGTGAGTACGGTTCCGGGAAAACATTCTTTTTAAGTGTTGTACGGTCTATTGCGTTAGAGAAGAAGCTGGTCACGGTCAGTGCAGACCTTTCTCCCGACAGACGTATCCACTCATCGGGAGGTCAGGCTCGTAATCTCTACTCAGAGCTTATGAAAAATATGTCCACCAGAAACAAACCAGATGGCAATGCATTACTTAGCGTTGTGGAAAGGTTTGTTACTGAGGCAAGGAAGGAAGCTGATGCGAACGGCTCCCTGGTCTCATCCGTTATTCATAAACGCCTTGCTGCTTTGTCAGATATGGTGGGAGGATATGACTTTGCGAAGGTCATTGACGCATTCTGGCGCGGGCATGAGCAGGATAACGAAACCTTAAAATCCAATGCTATTCGCTGGTTGCGGGGCGAGTACACCACAAAAACTGATGCCCGTAATGATCTTGACGTCCGAACGATTATCTCAGACGCCTCGTTCTATGATTCTTTGAAGTTGATGAGCCTTTTTGTCCGTCAGGCAGGCTATGCCGGACTTTTAGTTAGCCTCGACGAGATGGTGAACCTCTTCAAGTTGAATAATACGCAAGCGAGAACGGCCAACTACGAACAAATTTTGCGGATCCTGAATGACTGCCTGCAAGGCTCCGCTGAAAATATTGGTTTTATCCTCGGGGGGACGCCAGAATTTCTTTTCGATCCACGTAAGGGGCTCTACAGCTATGAAGCGCTCCAGTCGCGTCTGGCAGAAAACCGATTCGCACAGAAAGCTGGCGTGATTGACTACTCGTCCCCCACGCTGCATCTTGCCAGCCTCACTCCTGAGGAACTGTATATTTTACTGAAAAACCTTCGTCATGTTTATGCTGGTGGAGATCCCGCAAATTATCTGGTGCCAGATGATGCTCTGACCGGGTTTCTGCATCACTGCAGCAAAACCATCGGAGATGCTTACTTTCGAACTCCCCGCAATACCATAAAAGGTTTTCTGGATATGCTGGCTGTGCTGGAACAAAACAGAACGATGAACTGGCAAACCCTCATTGAGGGGGTGGCGATTGAAGAAGACAAGCTCAGCGATATGGATGATGCCATTGTGGAGGAAAGTGATGACGATGATGGCCTGGCGAATTTCAGATTATGAGTAGTGCCTACAATAGTCTTGATCCCCGTGTCCGTAAGTGGGTTTATAAGCAGGGCTGGTCATCCTTAAGGCCCTTGCAGGAAAGCTCTATTCCGGCAATTTTAGCCCGTGATCGTGATGTACTAATTAGTGCAGGTACAGCTGCGGGTAAAACAGAGGCTTTCTTTCTTCCTGCCTGTTCAGCGATTGCAGATCTCACTGGTGGATTTGGCATTATCTATATCAGTCCATTGAAGGCATTAATTAACGATCAACACCGTCGTCTTGAGAGTCTTGGTGAAGCCCTGGAAATGCAAGTGACGCCCTGGCACGGGGATGTACCACAAAGCAAAAAGAAGAAAGCACGGACAACCCCTTCTGGCATCTTACTTATCACACCTGAATCACTTGAGTCTTTGCTCATAAACTCATTGGGTTGGCTCAAACAGGCGTTTTCTTCTGTGGCATACATTGTTATTGATGAGTTCCATGCTTTTATTGGCTCAGAGCGTGGTATACAGCTGCTTTCTCTGCTTAACAGAATTGACCATGTGCTGGGACGCCAGTTGAATCCAGTTCCCCGTGTCGCGTTGAGTGCCACGCTGGGAGAGCTGGAAAAAGTACCAGAACTATTGCGCCCGGATAAGAGATTACCTTGTGAAACGGTAACAGACAGTAATAGCAAAGCCACACTACAGGTTCAGGTTAAAGGTTATCTTGAGCGGGTGCCCGAAAAAGGAGAAGAGCTCCAGAGCTCTGCTGAACAGCTCGTCTGCGCGGATATTTTCAGGCTCTGCCGTGGCGATTCCCACCTGGTCTTTGCTAACAGTCGAAAGCGTACTGAAAGCATAGCGGCAACACTGAGCGACATGTGTGAAGCAAATGTCGTTCCTAATGAATTCTTTCCTCATCATGGTTCCCTTGCAAGGGAGTTGCGTGAGGCGCTTGAAGCCCGACTGCAGAAAGGGAATTTGCCCACAACCGCTGTTTGTACAATGACGCTGGAGCTGGGTATTGATATTGGTAAGGTGCAGTCTGTCATACAAGTGACACCTCCGCATTCTGTTTCCAGTCTGCGTCAACGCATGGGACGTTCAGGGCGGCGCGATTCCCCATCGGTGCTGAGAATGTTAATTACTGAACCTGAACTTACCGCAACCAGCAGCATTGTGGATCATTTACGGCTGCAGTTGGTTCAGGCGATGGCAATGATCAGGTTGATGATCTCTAAGCGCTGGTTCGAGCCTGCAGATATCCGGCAGAAACATTACTCCACACTACTACACCAGATCCTGGCTATTACTGCGCAATGGGGAGGTGTTCGTGCCGATCAGCTCTGGTCACAACTTTGCCAGACAGGTCCGTTCCGGAATGTGGATATAAATGACTTCAAAAGTCTGCTTAAACATATGGGGACATGTGGCCTGCTCACTCAACTAACCAGCGGTGAAATAGTTGTCGGGGCTGAGGGGGAGAAGCTGACTAATCACTACACGTTTTATGCCGTATTCAATACACCTGAGGAGTTTCGCATTGTAACGGGAAACCGAACTCTTGGCACAGTGCCTGTAGACTCCCCACTTTTGCCGGAGCAGCACATCATCTTCGGCGGACGGCGCTGGAAAGTGACAGAGATCGAGGTTGAAAAAAAGGTTATCTATGTTGAGACGACTAAAGGCGGTCAGCCGCCACTATTCAGTGGTACCGGGATGTCTGTTCATGATGTTGTTCGCCAGGAAATGCTCACTATCTACAGGGAAAATGATTACCGTATCGCGGTAGGCAACAAGAGAGTCGATTATGCTGATGCCGCAGCCAGAAGCCTCTTCGCGGAAGGAAGTGACAACTTCCAACGCTACAATCTACAAAATGACTGTTTTATTGCCAGTGGTCAGAACTGCTACGTGATCCCGTGGATGGGGGATAAAATTGTCAATACAATTACGTCCCTGATTATACGTTGTGGCTTTAAAGCCAGTTCATTTGCAGGTGTGATAGAGGTAGAGGACTCAGGCGTTGCCTCTGTCCAGCGTGCACTTAAGAAAATGCTATTGTCGGGGCTACCTTCAGAGTTTGAGCTTGCTGCAGTTGTTCCCGACAAGTATCTGGATAAATATGACGAGTATTTACCAGAGACTTTGCTTGCTAAAGGGTATGGGGCACAGGCGTATGATATAGAAGGAACGTGCATCTGGCTGCAGAAACACCTTCAGTAGACTGGATATGTAGTCAGGGTATAAATAAGTATTTATACCCTTATTTTTTACTTACCTGTGGACTTACTTGGCTTTAATCCCGGAGTATTGCCAGGAGTATCTTTATTATCGCGTCGGCGTTGATCCGGTTTTCCTGTTGACTTAGCAATTGGTTTTGGACCTGGTTTTAGACCCATGATAGTTATCCTTCGAGATGTAAGAGGAATGCCCTCAACATTGGTATATTCTATACTGAGAAATTTTTCAATGGGAATGTTCAACGGCCGAATGATTAACTCGATATTGTGAGCAATGTTTTTTTTGGCACAGAGCGAACCGTTAGATTGCGCGTATTTTTATGGAAGGAGATCATCCAATAACGGTTATTCACCGATCTCCTTTATGGTAATACGAACCTGTTTTTTTAATATATAGAAAAATTACTCCGACATGTTTTATCTTTTTGAAATCAGGACATTTACCAACTCACTTAAAACTCTCTTTTGTTCTTCATCCTGAAGATATTGAATCCGGAATTTAATCTCTTCTGCAACCCGCCTTGTATCGGACTCATTAAGTATTTTTGTTATTCGCTGTCTCTGATGTTCAGGCTGGTCTTCCATATTTCGTAAAACCAGATGAAATAATATATCATAAAGTGCGCAATGCCATGAATAACCATCATTGGTTAGAATAAGCTCCCAAACCCGCTCCTGTTCGGCAATAAGCTGCAGAACAAAGGATTCAACCTGTTCTGATTGTCCGGGGACAACCCGGTATAGCGGCGCAATCACAGCAAAAAACAGTTCATTTAGCCAGGATTCCGCCTCTTTCTCGCTCCTGAAAGATGGACAGTTCTGTATTCTTCGTTCGTATTCACGGGTAACCTGCTCCGGAATATCCTCCGGCGGTGTCAGCCACTTATTCCTGAGCAATATACTGGTTGACGGATGGCAGCAGGCTATTTCAGCAATAATTTCACGTAATGCCTCCGGGCTGAATTTCTTCAGCTGATTGTAGTGCTCCCGGGTAAAACCATGATCATCGCATAAAAGTTGCCATGTCATTGATATACTGTTTGCCATTCCTTTCTTCATCATTAATACCTGTTACCTGAATATCAACAGACCGGTGTACCTTTTCTGAATACCTCCCCGGACGGACTGGCAATCCCCATTCGCCTCAGCGTGGCATCTGCAGCTTTCGCCACTTCGCTGATATCCAGCTTTTCAGGTAGCGGCGGGGACGATATCTGCGCCAGGCAATAATTCCTGCGCAACAACAACCACTCCCGTTGTGCTTCTGTACATTCAACATTTCCCATAACAAAAAGCCAGCGGGCGGAAGCTCTGCGCCAGCAACCCGCAGCCTCCAGCTTCTGTGCAACCATGCCTTCCACGACTTCCGGGGTACTCTTTTTCCTGCTCAAAACATTAACTCACTGAAATAATATACATATATGACGGTCTCAGCGAACCGTCCATGCCGGACTGAAATCCTCTTCCAGAAACAGCTCCGTCAGCCCGCTAATCTGTTTCAACCTGAGAACTTCATCCTGGTCCATACCCAGCTCCGTACCAATACGTTCATCCGTCCAGCCCAGCCGCGACAGGTCCCTGACAATATCAGACATTGAAGTTATCTGGTGCTTCCCCCTGGCCCGGTTATGTCTAATGGTTGCAGCAATACGTGAGGCCTGTCCCTTTCTTTCCGGATTAATACAGGTCACTGGCAACCAGCCCTTCAGGCGTTTTCCCGTACCTGCATCCCTGCCCAGTAATTGACGATGAAAACCATCCACGACCAGATAATGCTCCTTCTCTTCCGAGACAACCACAGGCTGCGTGAACCCATCCTGCTCCAGTGAATGTTTCAGCAGTTTCTTCTCACCCGGCGCCATGACATTGGGGTTATAATCGTTGGCCACCACCTCATCTGCTTTCACCCACAGCACACAGTCCACAGGCTCCTGTGCAAATGGACTGACCTCATGAAGCACCCTGCGCAGATGATTCAGGGCCTGTATGGCCTCTTCTTCTGGTCGTTCCTGGCTGAAGTACTGACGAATCATGTTGCTCAGTATCTCCGGTGTCACAGAATCCCCCATTCCTTCCTCCTTTCTTTCATACGCTGCAGATAACGTTCATAGTGCCGGGGTTTGTTCGGACTGAAGGAGAGGGTACGGCACCAGAAATCATTCTTTATAAGTGTCTTACAGATACGCCGCCAGGACGGAATATCCCGGCTCCCCAGGTCATTCTCCTGTTCATCCGGGATGTCATCCGGGAAGCCCCGCGTCTGATACCAGCGCAGGTAGACAGCAATTTTATTACGGTAATGTTCTGCCGTTCTTTCCGGCATCACATCCAGCAGGAACATCGCATAGCTGCGCCAGGTATGATGGGCTGGTTTTGATATACGTTTACGCAGGGCAAAATAGGCACCGCTTTCATTGGCATAAAGCGCCCCGCTGGCAGCGCCTGACACCCGCTCACACATCCTGGCCCAGGTTTCCGGTTCCAGAACATGGTAAAGCCACAGTCCCTTACGTTGTTCAGGACCAAAAGGTTCACAGACACGCATGTTGCGTAACGGTACGCCGGCACGGTACATCAGATCATACAGGGGATTGTAGATGGCACGGGTTCTGGTGTGATATATCCAGATATCACGAGTTTTCCAGTCATACAGCGGATACATAGTGTAGTAAAACCCTTCAGGCGATGCCGTGGTCCAAGGCTTATCATCGGCATATCTCAGTTTGCGCTGGGACACCAGTCCCATAAAGCGGTTGAGGGATTCATCCGCCCGAACACCGGTCAGCACTGCCACTCCACACCGGTTGCCAGCAAACCAGGAAGAAAATGCCGGAACAAATTCTTCAAACGTCATGGCATACCGGTAAAAGGGAAAATACGCCATATCCGTAATGGCCTCTTCCGGTGGCTGGCGAACCCAGGTCACACGAGGCTCCCAGCATATCCACTCCGGTTGAAACTGCGAGACACCGTTTACCGTGGTCAGGGGAAGCGCCACCCAGTAAAAGGTTTCCGTCACATCATGGTACATTTCCCGCATCTTCTGAATATGTTCAATGGTGCACTGGTACTGAGCCTCCCAGTCAATGAACAGTACAGAGAAACGACGTCTTTTCCTGCGGGCCACATCAGCCACAAGATGGAAAAGCACGGTGGAATCTTTACCACCGGAAAAAGAGAGACAAACTGATGGAAATGTTTCAAAAATCCACTCAATACGAGCAATTGCTGCACGCAGAACATTCTCTCCAGTAAGGACTTTCTCCGTTAAAAAATTATCATTCATTTATTTTTACTTTATGCAAAAGAAACCTGTTTATGCTTTCAACATATAGCAACAAACATTAAATGACGTTTAATTAGCCACTACTAAAATTGCTTACTTTCATCCTGATGAACATATAAAACATATTACAAACATATTTATCAATAAAGAATCTTTATTGATGATACTGGCACTGTAACAATCCCATTGAGAGAACGATTTATAACCACCCACTCATGTGGTTCAACCAACCAGGAGTTTACATGTTTTGAATCAATAAAATCATGGCAATATAATATATCTGAAGCAGGTATATCCAACTCCAGTTTAACACGTCCGTGATATTCATCCGCATCATTAAAAGAATTCAATATATCCATCTCAAAAGAAATCACATCCTCCCCTCTTATCTCTGCTGTTTCTTTTAACTCAGCAATCGTATCTGCATACCTGCCATTAAGTTTCCTGCCTAACTGGATAGTTGTGATTTTCTTTTCGTTGCAGCATCGCTGAGTATGTTCATATATAGCCATCACTTCCTGGCAAATACAATCAACTTCTATATCACTCAAAGAATTATATATGTCCATAACTTTTCTCTCATAATGCAAAAAACGATTAAATATACGATAATGAGAGAGCAAATCAGAATTTGTTACTTTCGTTAAGAATAAAGTTAATAAAACATAACCTACCTGTTTACTACCATTAAACCCAATAAAATCACTTCTCACATCTCCTTTCAATCTACCAGTTCCGATACAACGAGCTAACAATTCACTCCTGACATTATATTTACCATTCATATTCACCATACTATTCGAAACAACAGACGAACATCCAAAAGCGCTTAAACACTCCACAAACAAACTATCTCACCGAATAAATTGCAACACTCCCCTTACCCCACATCCTAAAGGCTTTATATAAAACAGTAAAAGTGAATCAGCTTAACAAATGCATCTTTCATTTGTTTTTGCTGCTGCTCGCTTCCATTCTGGTTGCGGACTTCACCATAGTGACACAACTGTTCTTCTGCCAGGATATGCCGGTTAAAAGCCTGCATGATGCCAGACACCTCCGTTTTCAGCTCACTGACCGTCATGTATTTTCCCCGCTGTTCATCCGGACGGTTCAGGCGCTCAGCCAACAGCTGTAAGCGGGTCATGCCTTCGTTCCAGCCAGTCATCGCCTCTTCCGGGAGCGCACGACTCCTTGCACTCTTCTGCCAGTTATCCACCATTTCCTGAACGCGAGGATTGTCGGGGAAAAGTACCATCAGTTGCTGCAGCAATTGCACACTGCGTTGCAGGTTGTATGCCGGGGGGAATTCTGTCAGTCGCGTTATCTGCTGACCGGAAAGGGTTATCCACTCTGACGCATGATTTAACAGTGTTCTGCTGAGCTGCATCATCTGGTCTGCTGAAAGCACATCCGGTGAGGGTGTCAGCAGCGCCCTGAGTTGCTGCTCCGCCGGTGATGGCTGTGTCAGAAACTGCCATCCCGGAATGGCCACGCAGACCGCCAGCAATGCCGTACAGACACCTGTAACAAACGTTTTCAGAAACGTGAGCGGGGATTTTTGAAGGAAGAGTGTGGGCTCTGTTTTTGTTTCAGAAACAACATACACCAGACGGGAGTGCGGCAGGGTCTGATGTTCCTGCACATCCGGAGCTTCAAGCCTGAGTGCCTGCGCCAGTAGCGTTACCGGAGACGATACTTCCCCCTGCACAGGCTGGTTCTCCAGGCGGGTGATATATCCCTTCACCATGGCTTCCGGTAAAGCCACTTTACTGCTCTGTTTAAGTTCGTGCCAAGCCTGCGTATTTTCATGGAAGGAGATCACTCAGTGTCTTCAGGAATGTTTCGGTCTGATACAGCAGGGGCAGGTTGTCACGGTTATCCGGAGGCATGGCCCGGAGCGTTTTTTGCAGACGGTTGAACAGACCGGTAATAATTTCCAGCCGGGAGTGTGTATTCAGCGGCCACATCACTGACCAGTGATGCCGGGTCAGCGCAGCAATCAGAGCCAGCCCTTCATTCAGACCACTTAACCCTGTTGTATGCATCCGGGCAATGGTGTACCAGGATGCCGTCTGTAATTCCACGCCATTGTGTTCATACAGACGCAGGCAGAGCGTTTCCACGTAACGCCAGTCCACATCAGGGCGTGCCGGGTGGGTCAGTTTGCTGATTTCATCGCGCAGGGCAGCATAATCCGGTAATGACCGGGGGTCACCACCGGTTTTCAGTTTCACTTCAGAAGTCATCGGCAGATTCAGTGTTTAGGTATTAAACCATTGTTAATTATAGGGAGAGAGTCAGTGCGATACCGTTACCCAGGAAAGGTATTCCACTGCGCAGATGATTGCCGGTGTCACATCCCACCGCCGTTTCAGAACCGGTAACAGCTCATTAAGGTTTCTGATATAACGCTCAGTGAAAACCGGACTGATTACAGGTAATGGTGATATGACAGGTATCGTTGCCAATATACACGGCTTCCAGAGGTATGAATCTTACATTCCAGTACCAGGAGTACGGCGAGTGGTTCAGATGAAAAAGACGCATCTGAATATCGTTAAATAACGGGTTCATGGCGAATTAAATAAACCTGATAATAACAGTATGGGGAAAGTCCGGAATAAAGAAATGGTCCAGTATTATGCAAAATCCTCAAGGTGACGACTGATACTGTTTTCACGGTAACAGGTCACCAGTAATTCACGGGTTGCCCGGGTGAACGCCACATAAAGCACCGGGATTACTTCAGACTCATCCGCTACACCAGAAGGAATGAAAGACGCATTGATAACCGCCACATACGGGAACTCCAGCCCCTTACTGCTCTGATATGTCAGTAAATGCACCACATCCTTACGTCGCGAGTATGCCTTCTTGCCTTCCCTGTCAAAACAGGTGGCAAAAGGCATCCCGCGTTGTGTCATAACGTCCTGCAATTGTTTCGCTGAATGCTCTGTCGGACACAGCACAGCCATAACACTCCAGTGACCGCACAGGGCATGGCACTTCTCCAGCCAGTCTGCAACCTGTCTGGCTTCATCACGTTCAGAAGCACAATGCAGGATTTCCGGCTCTGTACCCTCTTCACCGCCTGCCTGTGGCTGAACAAGTGGTATTTCACGGTTCTGATGTTTTTCAAAATACTCGCGAGAGAATGCATAAGCAAAGTGCAGAATGCGTTTCGGATTACGATAATTGACCGGCAGGACAGAAGTGCGTCCCTGCGCCTGAATCCCCACACTGGCCAGAGAAAAGTTCAGAGCCCGCTCCCGCCGATAAATGGACTGGGCATCATCGTACATCAGGAGCAGTGAACGGGATGCGTTATCAAACAGACGGGCAATCAGGGCCAGCCAGCGACTGTCAAAATCATGCCCTTCATCCACCAGTACAGCATCATATCCGGCGTCGGTGATTTTCCCGCTGTTCACAGCCTCTTCCAGTGTGCTGAAGCATTTCTCCGGGTAATCCTTTCTGTCAGCCGTCACCTGAATACCGTGGCGTTTTATCATTGAGGCACACCAGCTGTGAAAATGAGATACCGTAACCCGTGACGTCAGCCCTCTGACATCAATGCATTCCCGCAGATAACTGGCCAAAGTAATGTTGTAGCACAGCACCAGAATCTTTCCGGGCGTGGTTTCAGCCAGGTAAAGGCAACGGAATAAAAGAATCATGGTTTTTCCGGAGCCGGCCACACCATGAATGACACGATGCCCGTCACCAATATTTCTGGCCAGAATCTCCTGCTGAATATCCATGATTTTGATTTGTGAGTTCTGTTTCACGGTCACTTCAGGAAACAGATGGGCGCGCAGAATATCTCTCATCCGGGGTGTCACCCGGGTTCTGAATCCCGTGGTAAACATCCCGGCAATTTTTTGCCGGAATACCTCAGGTAAAACAGACTGCGTCATTTCATCCTGACAGATTGTCTGTGCTGAAGGAAAAATCTTTTCCACCGCATTCTCATCATTCCCTGTCAGTGCCTTCAGTTGCTGACGGGTAATGCGGGTGAACACCACACCATACGCCCAGGCCAGGTTCAGCCGCCCCTTATACTGACCGTCATTCTGCCGTAAGCACGGGTCAGCAGGTAAGGCATTAACCGTATCACATGCATAACGACGAGCCTGTACCAGCGGATTTATTTCTGATTTCAGAAGACCGTCGGTTTCCAGTGTAACCTGCTCCTGATTTGCTTTACGTAATGTGGATACAGTCCAGTCCTTGACCTCCAGAAATACCAGCCCGTTATCCGGGTCAATAATGACAAAATCCGGATGTCGGTTTTTCCGTCCCACCGGGATATCGTACCAGACAAAGCAATCATCATTCAGAAAGCTCTCCAGTCGTGAAGCCACCCTCCTCTCCCCGGACGTCATTCTCTCCTCAGTGGACGCCGATACATTTATCAGTTTCGCCATAAACGCACCTGGTGATGCTGCCAACTTACTGATTTAGTGTATGATGGTGTTTTTGAGGTGCTCCAGTGGCTTCTGTTTCTATCAGCTGTCCCTCCTGTTCAGCTACTGACGGGGTGGTGCGTAACGGCAAAAGCACCGCCGGACATCAGCGCTATCTCTGCTCTCACTGCCGTAAAACATGGCAACTGCAGTTCACTTACACCGCTTCTCAACCCGGTACGCACCAGAAAATCATTGATATGGCCATGAATGGCGTTGGATGCCGGGCAACCGCCCGCATTATGGGCGTTGGCCTCAACACGATTTTCCGCCATTTAAAAAACTCAGGCCGCAGTCGGTAACCTCGCGCATACAGCCGGGCAGTGACGTCATCGTCTGCGCGGAAATGGACGAACAGTGGGGATACGTCGGGGCTAAATCGCGCCAGCGCTGGCTGTTTTACGCGTATGACAGGCTCCGGAAGACGGTTGTTGCGCACGTATTCGGTGAACGCACTATGGCGACGCTGGGGCGTCTTATGAGCCTGCTGTCACCCTTTGACGTGGTGATATGGATGACGGATGGCTGGCCGCTGTATGAATCCCGCCTGAAGGGAAAGCTGCACGTAATCAGCAAGCGATATACGCAGCGAATTGAGCGGCATAACCTGAATCTGAGGCAGCACCTGGCACGGCTGGGACGGAAGTCGCTGTCGTTCTCAAAATCGGTGGAGCTGCATGACAAAGTCATCGGGCATTATCTGAACATAAAACACTATCAATAAGTTGGAGTCATTACC
>NZ_JAOWDM010000095.1:0-29384 GCF_030334645.1 Citrobacter sp. Cc139 | reverse complement strand
GAAAATCCCCGTGTCCTTGGTTCGATTCCGAGTCCGGGCACCAAATTCATATCAACGGACCTCCACGGAGGTCCGTTTTTGCATTCTAAGCCCGCCAAAAGCAACACTTCTACAATCCCTTAACTCCACCCAGCTCAATCAACTTCAACCCGCATCAAGTCCCTTGCGAGGGTATAACTGAGGGTATAGTCTGATTCGATAAAATTTATACCCTTTTTACTATCAGGAGATACCGCCAATGGCGCTCACTGACGCTAAAATCCGTGCAGCTAAACCGGATGATAAACCTTATAAACTTGCCGACAGCGGCAACATGTTTTTGCTTGTTCACCCTAACGGCTCGCGCTACTGGCGGCTCCGATACCGATTTCTGGGCAAAGAGAAAACACTTGCTCTGGGCGTCTATCCTGAAGTCTCGTTATCAGAAGCAAGGGAAAAACGCGATACTGCGAGGAAGCTGATAGCTGAGGGAACTGACCCTTGCGAACAGAAACGGATCAAAAAATCTGTACCCGAAACAGCTCAGACATTTGAAGGCATCGCAAGACAGTGGCATAAGAGCAATAAAAAATGGTCGGATTCTCATAGCGAGAAAATACTGAAAAGCCTGGAGACACATGTGTTTCCCTTTATTGGCTCACGTGACATTACCACCCTCAGGACTCCCGATTTACTTGTTCCCGTTAAAGCAGCCGAAGCTAAAGAGATTTATGAGATTGCAGCCCGCCTTCAGCAGCGTATCACTGCAATCATGCGCTATGCTGCTCAGTCAGGCATTATCAGTTATAACCCTGCCGTAGATATGGCTGGTGCTTTAACGACGGTGAAACGCCAGCATCGCCCTGCCCTCGCCTTAAATCGTATTTCAGAGCTACTTGAACGGCTGGATGCCTACAGAGGACAACCTCTCACCCGACTGGCAACTAAACTTACCCTGCTTATCTTCATCCGTTCCAGTGAGCTTCGCTTTGCCAGGTGGTCTGAGATCGACTTCAGGAAAGCCATGTGGACCATTCCTCCAGAGCGGAAACCGATTGAAGGGGTGAAGTATTCCTATCGTGGCTCAAAAATGCGGACAGAGCATCTGGTGCCACTCTCGACTCAGGCGCTGGAGATTCTGAAAGAGATCCACACCATCAGCGGGGAATATGAGCTGATTTTCACTGGCGATCACAATCCGTGGAAACCCATGAGTGAAAATACGGTGAATAACGCGTTACGCCTGATGGGGTACGATACAAAGGTCGATGTCTGTGGCCACGGCTTCCGGGCAATGGCCTGTAGTTCGTTGATTGAGTCAGGGTTATGGTCGAGAGATGCTGTTGAACGCCAGATGAGCCATCAGGAACGTAATGGCGTACGTGCAGCTTACATTCATAAAGCGGAGTTTCTGGATGAACGCAGGCTCATGCTGCAGTGGTGGGGGGATTTTCTGGATGCAAACCATGAAAAGCCGGTCTCACCTTTCGATTACGCCAGACAATAATTATAATCTTTTCTCCCGGCAGAAATGCCGGGAGAATGTTTCCTTATTTTATTTTTTTCCCTGTATACCTTTATTCACAGAGGTATTGGAGGCTCACTAACACCTGACCCTGAGCTGAAATATTTTACGCAGGGACAGTGGATTACCTATACTACCCAGGTTAAAGCCTGCCACAGCAATTAATGATAAAATAAGACACGAAATAACGGGATGCCACTATGAGCTTTTTAACGGATGAAGAAATTAATGCACTGACAATAAAACGAATGATTTTCCATGTCGTTGGCGGGGAACTGGAGATCCCCGTGCTGCTCAGTGAAATATCACCGCCTGAACACGTCGATTTTTTTCTGGAGCGGATTAAATCTGCATTAAGCGGTAACATGTTCCGGTTTACGGAATTGTCCAATACAGAGCGTATTCTGCGCCTCATCAGGAACCATGCCGATACCAACACCAGTAGTTTCACCGAACAGTCCACCTTTCTTGCAAACGATTTTCAGTCTCACCATCACACCAAGAATGCCAGTATGGGGGTATTCTTTCTTTTTGAGCTTCGCACCCTCAACGATGAAAAACTGTTTGCTCTCATTAAATATGATAATGAAGATGTGGTGCGTTACGTGCTGGATGAAGAAGGAAACGAGTTTCAGGTCCCCAGACTCGAACGTTTCCGCGAAAGTTTCGTCAAGAAAGCGGAAGCCATGCAGAAAATTGCTCTGGTCCGCCTGACGGCAGATGCTCAGGGTGGACAGGTTGTCGTACGGGATCGCAGCAAACGAACCAATATCTCCGTTTATTTTGAGCGTTTTTTGCAGGTACAACGAGTCAACAGTACAACCGACCTCAGCAACAAACTGGTTGCCGCGCTTAAGGATGTCTTCAAAAAGCACCGCGACCTGCTGCCGGACGACATCAGACGCAGTGGTGTTAACAAGATTTATGAAACGTTACATCACGGGGCACAGGATTTTAATACCGATGAGCCGCTTTCCCTGCTGAACCAGATTTTTGGACCAATGGAAGAAGATCATCCACTGGTCAAATCCTTCACCCGAAAAATAAAAGACCTGGGCATTTCAGGTGAATCTTTCCGGATCGTCCCTGAGAACATCCCTAAGCCACGGAAAAGAAAACTGGAAACACTGGAAGATGTTATCGTTATCTACGATGAGGATAATGCCCCGGATATCGAAACGATGGAAGACGGGCGAAAACGTATAGTGATTGTGACTGCTGGGCTGGTGACAGATGACATCGATACTGGAAAAAATCGGTAAGGCAATTGACTGCTCACGCCGCGCATCTGATCTGGTGATCACGGAAGATCAGCAAACAACCACCCGGAAACTGTTCATTTCCGGAACCATGGATAATGACACCCTTCAGTTATGGGGAGATGTGATAGATACTGATGCTGAAAACCTTAGGATCACCTTTGTTGATGAAAGTCGGGATGATATCCACCCTGCGCAGGGTGTCCCCGGTCAGAAACACTTTATCACCATAATCAGCGATGAGATCCCCGGGATCCTGCGACTCTTCACCCTGGAAGGGTGGCGCACGTTTTTACTCCAGGATCCTAGGCTTCGTCAGTATCACCGTATCTACGCCCTGTTTGTCAATGAATCGTTTGAAACACAACAGTGGAAGGTTGTGCCATGGAAACAGATGCAGCCGGAAGAGAGCGAAACCAACGCCCCCACCCGGACAGTCTCCGCCACAAAAAGTATTATCAGGTGTTTTTCAACCGACTTTCTTCCTCCGGATACCATCACCCCCTGGATCCTGATATCCGGCGATAAAATGACCGACGAACCCATGAAGCTCTGGGCGTCGCTCGCCTGCCGGGAGTTGTTGAAGTGTTTCGCCAATGAGCTTTTTTCCGCTGAAATAAAAAAAGTCGGATTGTCCGGAAAACCGCCACGGAAAATCTCTTTCGGGGAAGAACATGAGACTCTGTCCGCCTTTGACGTCATTCAGGAAACGGCAAAATGGATTTTTCTGGAAGGGGACGAAATTGAGCTTAAACATACCTTTCTGTCCAGCGAACTGGCCAGAGAATGGCCGGAGGGTGTCACATTCTGTGAAGGCATTGTGTACCGGCTCCCCCCTGCGCTGGAGTCAGCCAGGCTGCTCTACAAGGCCCATATCCGGACGGGGGGAAAAGACACCCTGAAATCGCTGGGCGATTTGCGAAAAAACCTGACAGAGGATACCCAAAAAATTCTGCAGCAGTCGCGAGACCTGTCTTCCGCGTTGTGGAAAGATATGGCCCTGGTTATCAGCACGCTGGTTCTTCGCTACAGTCTGGAGGCTCTGAAGGCAAGTGGTCCGCAAAAAGTGTATGCCCTGGCATTTTGTGCACTGGCCCTGTATATCGCCATCTCATACGGGGTGTCGGTCTATATCAACAGGCATTCCCTTTTACTGCTGGGAAAAAACAGAACCACCTGGAGAAATAAGTTATATGGTTTTCTGGATGAACAGGATTACCAGGAGCTGGCAGGTCTTCCTGTTAATGCCGCAATGCAGTCATATCACCGGGTTGAGCGACTAACGTCGATCATAGTACTTATTCTGGTCACACTATTACTCACGGCAGCAGCGAGTGAATTCTGGTCGATCAGTATGCTCTTTCAGTCTGGCTACACCTGGGTTATGAGTGGGCTACAGTTTCTGACTCCTTCGTGGGTCCAATGCGGACCGAACGGGGTTCTTGTGTATCCTTCAGGGCTGAAATGAAGCAATCAGAGATCATACTCAGCCCTGATATCGAAGGATCAGACTGGCATGCCGTAACGAGGGGGTATTACTTAACGGTAAAACTGTCAGAAAATTAATGAAAGAGCTGGGGATTAGCAGTCTGATCCGCATAAAAAAATACCGATCATACAGAGGGTCAGAAGGTAGAACCTGCGATAACATCCTGAAGCGACAGTTTGATGCAGAGCGACCAAACGAGAAGTGGGTAACAGATGTCACTGAATTTAAAGTAAATGGTCGGAAGCTTTATTTATCACCGATAATGGATCTTTATAATGGTGAAATTATCGCTTACAACCTTGCTGCCCATCCATTGCCATCGATGGTGAATACTATGCTCACCGACGCTATGAAACTGTTGGCTAAAGCTGAACGACCACTCCTGCATAGCGATCAAGGTTGGCAATATCAGATGCCGCGATGGCAGCAATGGCTAATGAGCAATGGTATAACCCAGAGCATGTCACGTAAGGGAAATTGCCTTGATAATGCCGCAATAGAGAGCTTCTTCGGGACGTTGAAAGCTGAATGCTATTACCTTAATGAGTACAAAAGCGTGGAAGAGTTAAAACGAGACATCACCAGCTATATTGATTATTACAACAATCTGAGAATAAAAGAAAAACTTGGAGGCCTTAGTACGGTAGAATACCGACTAAGGCAAGCTGCATAGGGTTGTCCAAGATCTGGGGCGCAGACCAATAAGTAGTGGGAACCAAAGTGTCAGATATGCAGAAAAATGTAACTCCCGGCAGACGTAAAGGCTGCCCTAATTATTCTCCGGAGTTTAAGCAGCAGCTCGTTGCCGCCTCCTGCTAACCCGGGATATCCATCTCAAAACTGGCGCTTGAAAATGGCATTAACGCTAATCTGTTGTTCAAATGGCACCAGCAGTGGCGAGAGGGAAAGCTGCTATTACCTTCCTCAGAGCGTCCTCAGCTACTTCCTGTGGCTCTCGATGCCACCGCCGTACAGCCAGAACAGCCCGCTGAGAACTCAGAGCTCAGCATCAGCTGTGAAGTGAGCTTCCGGCACGGGACGCTCCGCCTCAATGGCTCTGTCAGCGCAAAACTTCTGACTCTGCTGATACAGGAACTGAAGCGATGATCCCGTTACCTTCCGGGACCAAAATCTGGCTGCTTGCCGGTATCATCGATATGCGTAATAGCTTCAACGGCCTCACCGCAAAGGTGCAGACAGCGCTCAAAGATGATCCGATGTCCGGCCACGTATTCATCTTCCGGGGCCTTAGCGGCAGTCAGGTCAAACTGCTGTGGTCAACCGGCGACGGGCTGTGCCTGCTGACCAAACGGCTGGAGCGCGGCCGCTTCGCCTGGCCGTCGGCCCGCGATGGCAAAGTGTTCCTGACGCCGGCACAACTGGCGATGCTCCTCGAGGGCATCGACTGGCGACAGCCTAAAAGGCTGCTGACATCCCTGACCATGCTGTAGTCCTCTTTATCCTGGTTGTTGCTGTATAAGCCTGGTAAAATACGGGCTTATGAACGACACCTCTTCTGACGACATCCTTCAGCTGAAACAGCGCCTTGCCGAACAGGAAGCGCTGAACCAGGCCCTGCTGGAAAAACTGGCCTCCCGTGAACGCGAAATAGACTATCTGCAGGCGCAACTGGACAAGCTCCGCCGGATGAACTTCGGCAGTCGTTCCGAAAAGGTCTCCCGCCGTATCGCGCAGATGGAAGCTGACCTGAACAAAGTAATAATGCTGCTCAGATTCAACGTGGTAATCGATATTCACTTTCGCTTTTTTAATATGCAGGTAGCGCCATGGATGTACCGGCAGAGGGCGAAGCGCGGCCTGATCCAATCTTGCGAAGGCTTCCCTGCGATTGCCGGGAATCTTTTTGAAGGGGTGCGCATTGAGGCTGGCAACCAGCGTACGGATACAGTGGTTCAGCTCCGACAGCGAGAAGAAGACCTGGTGACGTAACCGGGCCAGGAACCAGCGTTCGACGATTTGCACGCCTACCTCCGCTTTGGGTTTGTCTCTGGGCTTTCGGGGACGGGCGGGTATCACTGCAACCTGATAATGCTCAGCCAGTTGCTGGTAGGATGGATTCAGCTCGGGATCGTAACGGCAGGCCTTGTTTACCGCGCTTTTCAGATTATCCGGTACCAGTATTTCGGGTACTCCACCAAAGAACTCCAGCATCCTGACATGGCTGAGAAGCCAGTCCTGCAGTGACTGCGTCCAGGTGGCTTCAGCGAAGGTATAATTTGAGGCCCCCAGAACGGCTACGAAGATCTGTGCCTGGCGGCATTCGCCAGTTTCCGGCGAGATGACAGTAATCGTTGGCCCGCAGTAGTCGATAAAGCATTTTTCCCCGGCGATATGCTGCTGGCGCATGGAGCGCTTCTGCAACTGGCACCATGCCTGATAGCAGTAGCAGAACTGTGAGTAGCTGTATGCCCTGACAGGTACCCGCTGACAGTATTCCTCCCATAACAGATGACGGGTGACGCCTTTTTTACGCAGCTCCATGTGGATTTCAGCCCAGTCAGGATCCCCCAGTTCGCCAGGACGGCTGTCGGACTCCGGATACAGCAGACTGGCAAGCCTGCCGATTGGGTCAGGGAGTTACTGTGTAAGAAAAGTAACTTTGTCGTGACCTGCGCTCTCGCAAACAAGCTGGCTAGAATAGCCTTGGCACTTACGGCACGACAGCAAACTTACGAAACATAACGAGAATAACACTTTTAAACAATCACTTATCTGGTTTTGCGAATACTGATTATTGATGATACAAACGGCCCACCGGCCTGTAAAACGGAAAGGCTCGATGAAGCCGTATAATTTCTGGAGGTTCATCAGGCGCGGAACTCATCGAGGCGTGGAAAAAAAATTCCACTCTGATGCCGAATAGATTCAAGCAAACCAACTTATTGTCAAAATCGGTGTTGCAAAAACGGGAGTGACCATAGATTCGTTTTCCAGACGTCCTCCTTGATTACGCCCAACTGGTCGATGTTGGTGATGCAGAAAACCACGATAAGAGGTGTCAGAAATCGACTCTAATACATTCGGTCTCAAGATGATCGAATAAGACTCTATATTTCAGACTGTTAGTCTCTAAAAGAGGTTTTCCACACGGTTGACCTTCAAACAACATCAAGTACTGATTCAATCCTTTTTTTTGCCTGACTAGTCAGGCGTTTAATGCCAAGCGAGCGGGTCATTTCCTGTATCTTATTGTCACCTTCAATACTCAGCGCCAGTGCGCGTAATTCCTCACTGGGGATCGCGTCAACCTGACGAATGTCGTTATCCGTGGCTGGCAAACGAAACACATTCCAGTCAGCACGTTGCGCTGCGGACAGCCAGACGAAGTCTTCACCTGAGTGATCGGTTGCAAGGTGATAGTGTTGATCCACAATTTCCATTACGCGTTCACGTATCAGTCTGCCGGCGCGAGTGAAGCCGTGTATACGTGCGATGCGTTGCACAAGCGTTGTATCCAGGACTGGTGATTCACTTGTCACCACCGCTTCAATGAGGGTTTTAAGTGTCTCATCATATTCAGCGATATAGAATTGTTCTGCATCTGTCCTGTCGCACCATTCCTGAAGATCGTTAACGACATACTTACCGACATTCACTGGCTTGTCGTTATTCTGAGAAGCTAAAGATGCATACTTCAGCCCAGTGTTACCATCATCTTCGCTTACTTTGGCAGTAAGCGGGATGACAGGGGTTACTGACGCGGATATTTCCGCATCATTAGCGACAGGTGTAGTTTCAGAAACCAGTATGTCATCACTGACATCATTGGTTACGGGAGCGATGACTGGCGTAATCTGCTTTTGTTTTTCTGCTTCAGCAATCAGTGCGGCTTCCGCTGCTCTGGAGTCCTCCAGCAGGCGACTTATTGCTGCATCCAGCCTGTCGAGTGCGCCTTCTTTATCAATCCACCATTCTGTTGACCAGAGGCGCAGTAATTTCCAGCCCAGGCCCTGCAGGATGGAGCTCCGGACTTTATCGCGATCGCGTGCTGTTGCTGCGCTATGGTAAGTGGCGCCGTCACATTCAACACCGACAAGATAGTCGCCAGGCTTATCCGGATGAACGATCCCCAAATCAATACGGAAACGGGATACGCCAATTTGCGGGACAACATGCCAGCCTTTTCTTCTCAGGCCATTTGCCACTGCCTCTTCAAACGGTGAGTCATAACCGCCTACAGACCCACGTACTGCCTGGGCAAGAGCTACAGGGCCGCGCTGGGCAAACTCAATAAAGTGTTTGAGGTCAGCAACCGCGCGGGCGTTGGTCCGATTAAGGTCGATAAAGGAAGGATCGAACGAGCTGAAGACCATCATTTCCTGCCGCGCACGTGTGACGGCAACATTCAGTCGGCGCCAGCCTCCCTCGCGATTAAGCGGTCCAAAATTCATCGACATTGTATTTGCGCCCGGTTCAGTCGGGCCGTACCCGATGCAGAGTATGATCAAATCGCGTTCATCCCCCTGAACCGTTTCGAGGTTTTTAACCACAACAGGTTCTTCCAGTTCAGACTGGAAGAAGGGTTCAATTTCAGGGTGTTGCTGTCTGGCACGGTCCAGCAGATCGCTGACTAGCTTTTGCTGTTCGGTATTCAGCGTGATAATGCCTATCGATCTGCCTGATGCAACGAACTCTTTATCAGTCAGTCGCTTCACCGTTTCAGCGACGATCGCTTCTGCCTCGGCCTGATTATGACGTCCTTTCCCTTTAGAGTAGACGCCTGCAACCTTGCACCACTGGACAGCACTTTGCTTTGTTTCCGAAGCGGGGAACGTAATCAGGCTACTGTCATAGTAGCGATGGTTGGAGAAGGTAATCAGGCTTTCATGACGGCTCCGGTAATGCCAGCTCAGGCTGTGGTTATACAGGCCGGCAGCAAGACACTCATCCAGAATGCTTTCCATATCTTCTTCAGTATCATCGTCAGTGTCATTGGCTGCACGATTAAAAAAGCTGGTAGGCGGCATTTGGCGGGGATCGCCAGCGATTACCACCTGTTTGCCACGCGCCATGGTGCCGATAGCATCCCACGGGGCAATCTGCGATGCTTCATCGAAAATCACAAGGTCAAACAAGTCCTGGTCCGAGGGCAGGAACTGGGCGACTGAAAGCGGACTCATAAGCATGCAGGGGGCAAGTTTGGCCATGGCATCTCCCATTTCTGCTGCCATCTGACGTACCGGTTTATGACGACGGGATTTCTGTAGTTCATGTTTAAGCAGAGCAAAACCACCCTGCTTGCTGACCTCATTTTTTGCAGGAATGACGCCACATAAACGGGCACGGATGTAGCGTACTGCCAGTTTGGACAGACGATCGGTTTGCGTACGGTAAGCCTCAATATCACTCATGTGCTCAGCCGGCACAAAATTGTGCAGCAGCGGCTCTGAATCGATCATCCACGATGCAAACCAGCGGCAATAGGCAGTTTCAAAAATCTCTGCCGCGCTGATGTCTCCTGAGTCAAGATGGACCAGCGCGTTGATCACTGGTTGCAGGCCATGTGAAATCGCTTCCTCACGCACACGGCTCCAGTCACTCCAGGCTTTAAGAGCGGACTGATGTTGCAGGATATTGAGTGCGCAGTCACGCAGTGCCGGGAGCGATGGTTTATCCTCAGATGGTTTTATCAGATTGCAGAAGCTAACCTGTGCATCATTGAAATCGGCGATCGCTGTGCGCAGTTTCCGGGTTAGTGCGGAGATAACGCCCTGCGAACCGAGAAGGTCATTGGCATCAACAATCAGGTTTTTTACCGCAGTGCGGATCTCGGCCAACTGCTGTGGCGAAGAAGCGAAACCACCAAGCGAATTGCGGATAGATTCGGCAAGTTGCAGGGTGGTCTGCAACTGTGCAACGTTGGTATCCAGTCCAACCCATCCCGGCAGAGATACAGTAGCAGAGTTAAGCTCGGTCAGACGTTGCAGCAATGTCTGCAGAGTTTCAGCAATGGGGAGATCAACGGATAAGTCGGGGGCTGACGTTAGCGAGTGTTGTCGGATAACTTCACCAATGACTTTCTTGCGGGCACTGGTCGCAAAGAACCAGAATTTTTTGTCAGCGACGTCAAGTGCGTTTCTGATCTGTGGGACATTAACGTGCTGCCAACTGTTACAAGGGTAGGTAACTGACAGATTAGCCTTTGTCGCTTCAATCTCTTTCAGGAGGTGAACGGCTTTATTCGCTGACTCTATACGGCTTGCGGCATCCGGTGCGAACATGAAACTCAGATCAATGCCGTAAGCTTCCGACAATAATTCACAGAATGAAGTTAACTGCGACAGTCTCTCCGGCTCGGTAGAGAGCAGAGTAACTCCCGTCGCCTTCAGTAACGCCTCGGTCGCGTCTTCAAGGTGATCGATGGTTGCAGGCAATGAGTTTGCTGCAGCAATGAGAGAGGACTGCCATCCATTGGTCCAGTCAGCCTGCGCGATGAGTTCAAAATGATCGCCGTGCTGTTTCCATGCATCACGGTTCAGCTCCAGACGTTTTACTATCTCTCTGAACTGTGTCATCTCTGCAGAAGAATGCAAAGTCGATGCAGGCCAGCTAAAGTGCGGCGTGGCGCTACTTGCATCCCTGATAACTGTGCCCATTGCCTGATGGAGTGTTAAGCCATTGGGCCAGCGCCGATGGAGCAAACGGACAACCTCATTGAGTTTGTCACGCAGGTGCTGCACCTTGGCCGCTTCTTCCTTCCACTCCTCGGTGGTTAGTAGATCACGCGCATCCCATGCCCGCTCGAGCTGTTTCAGAAAATCCATCTTGGACGTTTTGCTCGAGTGCAGTTCCAGACAAAATTCACCGAGTCCCTGGGCCTCAAGCCTACGATAGACCACATCCAGCGCCGCTTTCTTTTCAGCGACAAAAAGTACGCGCCTGCCTAGCGCAAGGTTATGCGCGATCATATTGGCTATGGTTTGCGACTTACCGGTACCGGGTGGGCCATCCAGAACAAAATCCCTGCCTTTTGCAGAGGCTACAACAGCGGCGATTTGCGAGGAATCTGCAGGCAACGGCAAGAAAAGATCCTGCGTATTGATGTTGTCATCGAGTTCATGAGCGTTGATGACTTCTCCGCTCTTATCCAGAACGGCATTTTCCTGGCCGCGTTCGATAAGATACTTTACCAGCGCACTTTGCATCAGCTGAGGTGCCCGGTCGATGAGATCTTTCCACATCAGATATTTGGCAAAAGAGAATGTGCCAATCACGACATCGCGGGTGACTTCGAAACCGGGTATGTCGCGTACAGCACGCCGTACCATATTCCAGATACCATCCACATCAACACCACTTTCATCGGTGGGTAGATCACCATCGAGGCCGTTGATTGTCAGAGCAAAGTCATTATGCAGCAGCTCAAGCAGTGTAAGGTTGAAGCGGGGCTCTTCTTCCAGCAAACGCATGGTCACGCCCGAAAGTGCACTTTTACGGTCAAGTTGAATCGGCAGCAGTATCAGTGGAGCAGAGTAACTTTTGGGGTCATCAGCAGATTTTTTCCATTTAAGGAAGCCAACAGCGAGGAAAAGAGTGTTGGCACCACCTTCCTCGAGATCACTTTTCGATTTTCGATAGAGGTCGATCAGGGATGACTCGAGGCGGTATTTTTCCATTGAGGAGACGACTTCACCGCGTTCCAGCGCAATCTGAGCGTATTCTTCCTGCAGGTTCTCATTTGTGAGCTGCTGATAAAGTTCGGCATCGCGGCCGCCGCTTTCGAGATCAGGGAGCGGGACAATGCGAATGCGTTTGCCTTCAGCCAGTTTATCTTCAAGATGGCCCGGATTCGCACAGATCAAACGAATGCCTTTAGCGCTTTCAGACAGGTGTAACAGGCGGTTACGGGTGGTTAAGTCCAGAAGTTTTCGTTGCCACTGTACCAGCCGCCCCCCGGCTTCTTTTTCGCCAGTTGTCTCGATATCAATATCAACATCAGGGATATAGGGGGCTTCCTCAAACCCATGCAAAATAACCTCGCAGGCATCCGACTGGTCTTCAAGGCGAGTGCCCCCCAGAGCCAGTGGCCGAATTTTCTGCATACGCGCGCGACGGGAATCAATGGCTGCGTGAAAAACATCCTCGTTAAGATGCTTTAACGCTTCATCAGATGCCTGAGTAAATGAAGGCGGGTGAGCTCTGGTCGCGAGAGTTGTCTCAAATACGACCATTTCTTTCAGGTCGACACGTTTGCGCACCGCAGAGACGTCATCTGTCACTAGCTGCGAAAATTCCTGCGGTTGTAACCAGACACCAGCAAACGCATGACCTTCACTGAGCATTAGCAGTGAATTCAGACCAATCTGTTCCAGTGCTGAAGCAAATAATAATGTTGTATCCAGACAGGTCGCGACTTTTCCTTCCAGAATGGCTCCTGGAGTGCGAATTTTCTGGCCATTGCGTTCAAAACTGGCTGGGGGAAGGGCATAACTGATATTGAGGTTGCAAACAGCAGTCCAGAGAGCTGAGGCAATTTCCCAGACACGAGTTCTCGACTTGCTTTCATAACCATTAAGAGCGTCATCCTTGCCTGCACGGCGAAGGACATCAGAGGTTGCCTTGAGTACACGATCCACAGCCGGATCATTAGGAATAATAAATGAAGGGAGCAATTCAATCATTGCACTGCCGCCCCATTCATTTTTCGCCAGTGCCTCAAGCGGGTAATGGGTAATGAAGAGTTCTTCCTCACCCTGGCGCAAACTTAGCGTGACTTCGCAGAGTACGCTTTCAGTCAGTTCGGCTAGCCATTCAGCATTAAGTTTGATATCCCGATCTCTGATATCAAGTGAAGTACCGGGAAGCAGGCGATCGATATTCCATTTTTTTTCTTCGAGCACAGCTGGCACGGTCCTCAGATGCAGTGTCAGATCCTGAAATGTCTCTTCGGACTCATTATGCAAGATAAGCTCACGTAACAGCGGAACTGCATTTTGGTGTGATGTGAACCCCAGCTTGTGCGCGATACTCACCTGCGCTTTAATACCCATGAAACTAATTCTCCTTAAGAGGAAATCAATCAAATATGCACAGTATTGCTGACGACAGGAGATGCCTTGAACAGGCAGAAAGCATCAGCAATTTGATTGCTCTGACGACGAGTATAAGAACTGGCGCGCAAGTTCAGGATGCATCATTCGCGGATTAGGTTAGGGGGCGAAAGGCAGTGATTGTAAAATCTATGCACGCGTCCTCTACCGTCAAGAGGTCGTCACTAAGAAGCATCTTAGTATTTCGCTAACATAAAGTATAAAGAGAACCTGATCTATAGATTAGGTCAGCCCAGTAATCTGAGGTAGGATAGCAATTTCATAAAATTTTATCTCAATGATAAATATAAGTTTTTACCCCCTCCCCCTCGATTCAACTGTAATAATGAACAACAAAAAAATCAAGAAAAGGTGATATTCGATATAATATTTTAAAAAATGGATTGATAACAATTGAATATATCCCTTTATTTGTTCCCTGTTATTTAACAAGCCACGATTTTAGTCATGTCTTTGTCAAACAGTGAACTCACAGCTCTTAGCAGACCACACGCCTCTTCAAGCGGTCCGCTACGTGCCATAAACGGACATTCAATCCTTCAATGTAATAACTTAGGATTAAATATCCTTTAGATTGATGTAGCACGACGGGACAAACTAAAGTGAAATTTGACTTAAATGGCGCATCCGATCAACTATTTTTAGCCACTATTACAATACGCGCAGAACGTGCGTCGTTTCATGAAAAAGGGGGCTGGCAATGTGTTGCCATTTGACAGTGCCAGCGCAAACAGTACTGGCACATACAGGTGAAAGCCTTTGAAAGGCTCGGCTAAGACGTTATGAAATTAGAGTCCTGCTAACCCTTCTCATCCCTGGACCCAGGAAATAAAAGCCAAACGGGAGAGAGCCTATAACGGTGAACAGAAGACTATAGATGGCAACCCATGCTCCCTGAATAATGAACAAGGATATGTCCCGGGTTTCCATTGGCAGATTGTACTGGTCTTCAACGCCCTGAAAGTGATCCGCACGGTCAGAGTGAAAAAAGCCTGCGTCAGATGCGACTGTATCGTTGAAGCCCCTGCGCCATCACGTCCCATCGACCGGGGTATCGCCGGACCGGGTCTGCTGGCCCGCGTGTTAACGAGCAAGTACTGTGAACATACGCCACTGTATCGCCAGACTGAAATCCTGGTCCGTCAGGGTGTGGATCTCAGCCGGGCGCTGCTCTCCAACTGGGTGGATGCCTGCTGCCGGTTAATGGCCCCGCTGGATGAAGCCCTTTACCACTACGTGATGGACTGCCGCAAACTACACACTGACGACACACCTGTTCCGGTGCTGGCATCGGGCAGAAAGAAGACGAAAACCGGGCGGTTCTGGACGTATGTTCGCGATGACCGGAGCGCTGGCTCGTCAGATCCGCCAGCGGCGTGGTTCGCCTTCTCGCCAGACAGGCAGGGGAAACATCCTCAGCAGCATCTTCGCCACTATCATGGTGTGCTGCAGGCGGACGCCTTCGCAGGTTATGATCGGTTGTTCAGTCCGGAACGTGAAGGAGGGCCGCTGACAGAAGCCGCATGCTGGGCCCACGCGCGCAGAAAAATCCATGACGTCTATATAAATAAGCACGCAAACAGCGACAGCAGAAGAGGCCCTGAAACGTATCGGTGAGCTGTACGCGATAGAAGAAGAAATACGCGGCCTCACGGCATCTCAGCGGCTGGCAGCCAGGCGGTCCCGAAGTAAGCCGCTGCTGACATCGCTGCATGACTGGTTGGTGGAAAAAAGCACGACACTGTCAAAAAAATCCCGGCTGGGCGAGGCGTTCGTTTATGCCCTGAACCAGTGGGATGCGCTGTGCTACTACTGCGATGACGGCCTTGCAGAACCTGATAACAATGCAGCGCAGCGGGCGTTACGGGCAGTATGTCTGGGTAAAAAGAACTATATCTTCTTCGGCAGCGATCATGGTGGTGAACGTGGAGCCCTGCTATATGGGCTGATCGGAACATGTCGGCTCAATGGTATCGATCCGGAAACCTACCTTCGCTACATCCTGAGTGTACTGCCGGAGTGGCCGTCGAACAAAGTGGCTGAACTTCTGCCCTGGAACGTAGATCTCACCAATAAATAGCCGTCAATACGGCGCTCGCTGAACGCTTACATATTAAAAGATTATTCATTCCAAATACCAATAAAGAAAGTTCGACAGTGTCAACCATCAATCAATAGATTTACCCTATTTTTTTACATTAAACAATAGGCTGTAATGGCGTTTTTTTTAAGAAAAATACGATTCAAACATGGGATAATAAATTAAAATTCTGGCTATTTTTGGATTAGGGAGTCAATATGTCTGAAGGAGTTTCTAAAAATTCCAGATATGAAATCATTGCAATTCTGAGAGATGAACTCAGGATTCAATCTAAATTGTACTTCTATTGTAATAATATAAAACACCAGTCGACACTAAAAAAAATAGAAGGAAATTTTTTCTATATAAAACCATCCACCTCTCATCCTGGCCTTCCTAAAGAGAGCATTTTTTATTTTATCATCCACAGCCCATTAGGAAAAATAGAATTCACAACCAACAATCGAATCACTGCCAAAAACAATTCAAACAATCTTCTATGCTTCATTATCCCTGAATCATTATCAATACTACAACGAAGGACATCACCAAGAATTAACGTTAGGTACGAAAGCCAGTTTTATTGCTCTGGAAGATACAGAAGTGGCACTATTTATAAATATCACTTGAATGATATATCTGAAGGTGGTTGCTCGTTTATATCCCTGGAACCTTTGCATAGTTTTATTAGGAATGGAAATAAACTTGAAAATTCAGAGTTAAATCTTGGGGAGTACGGACAAATCCTTGTTAATTTAAAGATAAAGCATATATCCGAGAAAAATAATCACAAACAATGTGATACAACAAGCTTCAGAGTATCTTGCATGTTTTATTACGAAAGTGAACAAAAAAAAGAGGAGATAGAAAAAATAATTGTCAAATTGATAATTGATAGAAAAATAAAAAACAGGCGAACCCTAGTTTAATTTACCTGATGAAATACAATTTCAATAAAAAACAACCACTTTAACCTAAAACACTATTAATTCAATAGCACACAAGACATTTTTTATGATAACGATAGTCAACAGGAAAATTTAACACATTGAAAAACACATTACTTTATACTGACGACAATATCATCGGACACTCGATCCATGATTATATGATTGATAACAAAAAAAACATCACCACTCTTAACTTCCAGGATATTGTTAAGGGGACCAGCGCGCCATCAACCACTACCATTATTGTCAACACTATCCATAAGGATATCTCTGCAGCCACAACGGTCGCATTGCTTAACACCCTGCGCAAGCGTCTTACGCACTGTGCTTTGCTGGTTTTAATTGTAAAAAGTGACCTCTCCAGACTGTTCAGGGAGCTGCTTGATATCGATCATTTATTGATTTTGACTGAAAAATCTTCTTTATCAGATTTCTCAGCCATCATCAACAGACCTTTGACCGCCGATGGCTGTCAGGGATTATGTACCCGGCGTAAGCTAACCGCCAGGGAACTTCAGGTTCTGGAGCTAATCATTGCCTGTAACAACAATAAAAGAATCGCATTACTCCTCGATATTGATCACAAAACGGTACACAGCCATAAAGTACATATTATGAAGAAACTGGGGATGAATAACTCACGGATAATGAATAAAAGGATAGTCAATATGTATCGGTGCTAAAGCCAAAAATATGTGGGTGACCAATCAAAAGCCGATAATTCATTGGTAATCTGCCTTTAATAATCATTCCCATCGACATAAACCTCACCTATAATAAAGTTATCTTCTCTTTACCTCCGACCTGATTTTTGACGAGAGATAATGAACGCGACTCTGTTTTCCAATCATAATTTATCACGTAGCGATATATCCGTTCGTTATGTCTTTCAAAAGATGTTTTCCCCAAAAAATA
This sequence comes from Citrobacter sp. Cc139, assembly GCF_030334645.1. Taxonomy (NCBI): domain Bacteria; kingdom Pseudomonadati; phylum Pseudomonadota; class Gammaproteobacteria; order Enterobacterales; family Enterobacteriaceae; genus Citrobacter; species Citrobacter sp. Cc139. The sequence goes on along the minus strand of NZ_JAOWDM010000095.1, from coordinate 12,116 downwards.
CGCTCGTCGCCGTAGAGTGCCTGAGTCGTTTCGATAGCCTGTCTATCTCTCCAGAAAACTTCTTCCGCTATGCCAATACGGGATTGCGCGAGAGCATATTCATGGAGCAGCTGGCGCTTATTGAAAAACATAAACAGTGGTTTAATAAAAACGGCATCTCTGCAACAATCAATATTGATGACCATATACTCAACATATTGCTAAGACCAGAGATTAAAAACCTCGTTGATCACATTGGCTGCGTTCACTTTGAGGTAACAGAAAACTCGAATAAATTATTGAACAATGCTCTTGCAACCTGGAGCGATCCGCAAAGTACGACGCTCTGGCTCGATGATTTTGGCTCAGGTAATGCGGGTATTAGCGCGATTCGAGGCTACCATTTTGATTATGTCAAAATCGATAAAGACTTCTTCTGGCATTTAATGCAAAAAGATTCTGGCCGACCATTGATGGACGCGCTGATCACCTTTCTTTCCCGTAACCACCATAATGTGATTATTGAAGGCGTAGAAAGTGAAGCGCACAAGAAATGGTTACAGGGCATGGAATGGTTTGCTATTCAGGGACACTACTGGAAGGAAGTCAGTATTGAACAACTGGTCAAAGAAGATATCAAGGTTTAAAAAAATGCCGGAGCATTCCGGCATCAATATTAACATTCGCGCAATAAAGTCAATCAATCACTCAATTATAAACTAACTCCCAGGTCGCCCAGCTGGTCAACGGACCGCTGGTCGCTTTTTCCGGCGCTGGCGTAACGTAGCCAATGTAATAAGTAAATATCCCGCCATCCACCGCCTTTTCGACCAGAGGCACCCGGTTTTGCTGCGGGTCAGCCGGGACAATTTTATTGCTCTTGTCCAGCGTATTATTGTCGTTAGTCGACAGGGCCAGGAAAATATGGCTGGCCCCGTCCGCGCGCGTATTAGCCAGATAACCGGCGTTTTCATTACTGACGGAATTGACCATAAACCCATCAATCCAGCGTACGCTCACCATCCGAACTTCATCTTTATCCGCCGCGCCGCCATCATGGCGAAGCTGGCAGTTTGAGAGTTCCAGCGTGAAAGGCTGTGGTTTCATAAATGCCCCCGCCCCGCGATCGTGTACTTCTGCCAGGCTGACCGGCGCCAGCCAGACGCTTCCACTCCCTGCATTATTGCCGCCGTTAAGCGCCACGCTACAGGAGATGTCGGTCACTCGTCCGGCAAAATCAACCCGCCCACGATCGTAATTCGTCTCGAATCCCCACGCCGAGGAGGCAATAAGCGTCCCGCTCATCAAGGCCAACTGAATGAGTCGTGTGCTATTTTTATACTTTGCTGAATCACTCATACCCGCCTCCCGCATTAATCGTACGTCAGGTTAAAGATCATGTGCGACTCCACTTCACCGGTACTGGTAGTCGGCGCATATTGATAGAAGCGCGCATGGAGAGGCAGGGTGATAAAGCGGGTTTCCTGCGTGCGCAAGCTCCCGATGCTGTATTTTTTGTTAAATTCCAGCGGCGTGCCTTCTCTCAAAACCTGAATACCAATGCCTTTCGCCAGCGAGGTTCCTGCTTTTTCGTTCAGCAACGCCCCGCGAGTCAAGGCCGTCCCCGTCGCCAACGTGCCGGAGAAAGAAGTCTGAATATTGGCGTACCCCGACTCGCTTAACCCGCCGCTGCACTGTAGCTCAATATTAAAATCCTTACCCCCGGCGGTGGTTCCCACGCCGTTGAGATCGCTGCGCTTGATGGTACCGACATCAACGTTCATATTTTTGCCGCTCAGGATGGTACACGAGGGTGAAACCACGGTTATCGCATTGGCGCTCAGGAGCGTCACCAGGATCGGGTTATTACCGTTCTCCCAGTCATAAGAGGTATATTTACCCGCCGCCAGGGTGCCGCTGCCGGTTACCGCTGCGGTCTTTATGATTTCCAGCGTAAAACGCGACCCTTCAAGCGAAAAATTACCGCCTCCTGTCGTAAACGACCCCGGATAGATAATATTGACCGTTGAACCGCTGCGGCTAAAACGCATACCAATACCCGGCACATTGGTAGAATAAACTTTATTTCCCAGGTCGGTGACGCCTGAAGCCACAATGCTAGCTTTAAAAACGGTGGTACCGGTGCATCGATAGTTAATGCCGGAACCTGCGGGCATGGTCCAGTTTTGTGTGGCAATGACCGCTCCTACGGGTAAGTCGGGGTTTACAACCACCCTGCCCATTGCCATATCCAATTGCACGGTTGGTGCGGGGCCGCGCGTACAGGCAGCCCATGCCGACGTTGTCCCCAGCGCCATTAAGCCAATAAAAAGCGTCAGTTTTTTACTTAGCGACATAGCGTTTCCTTTGTTTTTGCCTGACTTAAATCCACCGAACACTGTCCGCCGCTCCACTTAACCGTCGCCTTCGGCACGCTGGCATCGCTGATAAACATCATGCTGCCCTGGCCCACCACGCCTATCTCTTTCCCGGACGGGTCGAATATCGTGGCGGCAAACGGTAACGGTAGGCCGTTAGTCTGGCGCGCCTGTACCGTGATGTTGTTCTGCACCGTGGTATCGAAGGAAACCTTAACCACGCTGCCTTCCCACGGCACCACCTGCGCCACGGTACGATCAAAGGCGACATCGTCGTTGCTGCCCTTCGGGTCAATTTCAACGGAGTTAATCCGGTAAGGCCGCAGATACGGCAGGATGGCGTAGCCATTGCTGTCAATACGGGTTCCCGGCGAGCCGGGCAACATCGCGCCAGCGGCGTCTTTCGCTTCGATCAACGCCATGGTAGTGCCGGTTTCCGGCGAGAACACCACGCCGTGGCGATGGGCAATCAGCGTTCCGCTGGCACCGATACCGCTCTGGCGATATCCTTCGCCTTGGCTATAGCTGCCGTTCAGCGTGGTCCACGGAGTACGGTAGCTGCCGTTCAGCGCCACATCATGCTGACCACCGGTAGACGTGGTTGTCGACACGCCGTAGTTGAGGTTGTTTTCGCTATCCAGCGAACCGTTGACGCCAATTTGTGAACTAGCGAAGCGTGAATTATTAAACGAGGTATTTGACGTCAGGTTAGCGGTACGGTTTTCACCGAACCACAGCGGGTAGCTGAAGTTGAGCGAAACCCGATCGTCGCGACGGTGGCCAGAACTATCCGGGGTATAGACACGCTGAGCGCTCACTGACCACGAGAGCCGGCCGTACATATTGTTGTAACTAAACTGGTACTGCTTCTCGGTTCCGGAACGGTTCCAGTAATCCGCCACCCGGCCGCTCAGATAAAAACCGCCCCAGCCGTCCGGCAGATTTTGGTTAACGGTAAAGGTCATACCGTTTTTTTGCCGCCAGACGGTGTAATTACTGTTGTGGTTTTTTTCCTGATCAACCGCATACAGCGCGTCGTTCAGATTGTAATAGCCTTTGGTGGAGTAACGATACGCCGCCAGCACGATACTGGTCTGGGTTTCGGTAAACATGCGGTTAAAGGTGGCGCGATAGCTTTGACCATGCTCGTCAAGGGTATCGCTCTTCAACCGTGAATGAGTAACGTCGAATGACAGCGCGCCGATGCCGGTGTTCATCCCGGTTCCCAGCAGGAACGCCTGGTAGTCATCAAAACCAGTGACGCCGGTATAGCCGGTAAACAGGTTATTTAAACCGTGCTGCCAGGTTCCCTGGTAGAGCATCGGCTTATTACGCAGCGAACTGTCGTCGACTTTACCGGCAGAGAGCGCATAGCGGGTCATCCCTGGACGCAGTAATTGCGCCACCGAGGCGTAAGGCACGCTAAACACTTCAACTGTACCATCGGCTTCTTTAACCGAAACTTCCAGGTCGCTACCGTAGCCGGAAGGGTAAACATCCTGCAGGGTAAACGGCCCCGGCGGCACCGTGGTCTGATAGATAATATTGCTGCCCTGACGAACCGTTACCAGGGCGTTGCTTTGCGCTACGCCACGAATTTCCGGGGCGTAGGAGCGCATGCCGTCCGGGAACATATTGTCATCGGTCGCCAGGTTTACCCCGCGCAGGCCAATGGTGTCGAAGAATTCGCCGTTGGTAAAAATCTGCCCGCCGCTGACTATCGAGTTAATCTGCGGAATGGGCCGCTGCAGGTAAGTTTGGTTGCTGTTCCAGTGGGCTTTTCCCTGCTGCTGCTGCCAGTTCAGGTTACCGATATGCCTGAGCAGCCAGCCGTCCCACGACAGGCCCGCGTTAATACCCAGATAAGCACTGCTGTTATCAGAACCGTTGGACGACGAGCTGTGGCTGTTCCAGGCGTTTGCCATCCAGCCTAAATTCAGCGCCGCAACGCCTTTATCCCAGAACTCCGGGCTGACAAAGTTTTTAAGACGCTGATCTTCGTAGATTTGTGGTACGGATATATCCAGTCGCAGGGAGGACTGGATCAGAGTGTCTTTAACATTTTCTTCGTTGCGCCACTCTTGCAGGCGTCCGCAGAAGCCCTCTTTCTCGCTGAGCTGCGGGTTGAATTTTTCAGGCGAGATCCCGTATTGCATCAGCATCGCTTTGGTATAGCAGACGCCCATTTTGCCATCTTTACCGGCGGTGATTTTCAGGTCGTAGCGCCCTTTCCATTCGCCGTTGGTATACACATCAAGTGAATAGACGCCCTCGCTGATAGCGCTGGTAGAAAAGCGCGACAGATCGACCTTTTCGCGACTGCCGACGATAAACCCATCGTTAAACTGATAGACCGTTCCCGGGTTTTCCTCTCCGCTGGAAAATGGCGGAAAGCAGCACAGCGCAACCGCAATGGCCGTGCTTAATCTTCCCGGGCAGATTGACCTCTGCTTCATGATCGTTTCCCTTATTTGACGGCAACTTTCACTGCGACATCTGCGCCATAGTCATTAATGTTGTTAACGGTCAGGGTCTCGCCTTTGCTCACTGCGGAAGAAAGGGCGATGGTCTGGCTGGACTGCGGGGCAAACATCACCGTTTTGCTGTTCAGCGCTTTGCCGCCGTCGCGGGAGATACGGCTGACGGTGACATAAAATGGCGTCGGATTACTGACGGACAAATTGTTGCCGTTTGCAGAAAGGACTAATTTTTCTGCCGCCGCATCGCGGTTGCCTAATCCATTGGGACGATAGATAAATTTAAAGCGCGAACGGATCGCCAGTTGCAGAATATTCTGCCCTTCGTTTTTCTGACTGGCTTCAACCGGCGGTATTTCCAGAAGGTTTAGCCACCAGAGCGTCTCTTTATCTTTAGCGAGTCCCGCATTACTGCCGAGCTTAATACGCAGGGTCTGGCCGCTTTTCGCGTCTACGCGGGAAATAGGTGGGGTAATAATAAATGGAGTCGTAATAGTATCCGGCGTTGCGTCAGCATTACCGTTATCCAGCCAGGCTTGCGCCAGCGCCGGACGGTCGGCGGTGTTGGAGAGCTGCACCGTTATTTCTTTTTCATTTCCTGGATAAATAAAGCGGGTGCCGTTAACAATAATATTATTGGCATGGGCCACAAAACTAAAAATGAAACAGAAAAAAAGGGCAATACGCTTCATGCTGACCTCAGAATAAAAAATAAGCGGCAGCAGCGGCCGCTTTATTATTGTTTTATGCCGCCCCGGCGCGAGGCGGCTTTATCTCTCAGTCGATATTACTGGTAGGTAATTTCGTAAGTCGCGTAGCTATTAACCACACCGGCGGTAACAGTTTCCGGTTTGCTGGTTACATAACCAACGTAGTAAGTGAAGCGAGCGCCATTTGCTACGGCATTCGTATCAACTTTGGCTTTAGGTTGCGCGGAGCTGCCGTTCGGGATGATTTTATTGGTCAGTGCGGTGTCGGTGTCGGTGGACAGAACCAGCTGGATATCCTGCGCGCCAGCTGCTTCGGTGTTCGCCAGGTAGCCCTGTTGTTTGCTGGTTGCGCCAGCCAGCAGGTTACCACCGGTCCAGTTCACACCCAGTTTGCTCACATCATCCTGTGCAGTTTTATCAGCAGCCTGGCAGTCAGAAACGTCGATAGTGAACGATTTTGGTTTCAGGTAGGTATCTGCAGCAGCCGCTTTAACTTCCGTTAAAGTCACCGGAGCCAGATAAACGTCAGCATTGCTGCCCTGGCCGTTTACGGAAACAGTACAAGAGACATCGGTAACTTTACCGAAGAAATTAACCTGACCGCCGCCTACATTGGTATCAGCAGCATTTGCCGCAGCCATACCAAAAAACGCAGTCGCTATTGCAGCAGAGAGAAGAACCTTTTTCATTGCCATTTCCTTGTCAGAGTGAATTAAGTATCAATGAGCAAACAGTTAATTCGCACAAAAATCAGAAGCGATATGCGATGCCAACTTGTACGACTGTTAATAGAAACTTCGACTGACCGGAAGCCGCAATATTTAAAGCGTCAGGAACGGATTCTATAAAAGAATTCGTCGATGCTGTCGGCGTCAAAGAATGCTATTTCGGGATTAAATATACATTCTTTTACAACTTGATTGAGACTGTTTCATGGATTAGCACCTATTAATAAACAAAAAAACAATCAGCAATTCCAATCAAAGACATGTTGACTTTTGTCAAACACAACATGAAACAAAGTAATCCATTGATCTTTAGAGGTTATAATTACAATGCGCCAATGGCTATAATTTTAATGATGTTTAAAATCACAATGGCATGGGTAAGTCAGTTTATTCAAAGCGTACTGGTCGAAAAGAATTACTTCAGGCGGTGGCAAATATTCCTGCATGTCTGATTGGGATCGAAGCGTCCACCGGGGCATTTTACTAGCAGCGTGAGTTTGAAAAACTGGGTCATAACGTAAAAGTCATCAGCCCCCAATATGTAAAACCTTTTGTCCGTGGGCAAAAAAATGACGGTAACGATGCGCAGGCGATAGCTGTGGCTCTGATGCAACCTACGATGCAGTTTGTTCCACCGAAAAGCCCTGAACAGCAGGATATTCAGGCTCTGCACCGTGCAAGACAGCGTATTGTCAATCATCGTACTGCGACAGTCTGTCAAATCCGGGGACTGCTGCTTGATCGGGGAATAACAATCGGCGCGGCAGTCTCAAGAGTTCGTCGTGCTGTTCCGCTTATCCTTGAAGATGCTGAAAATGGTCTTAGCGTTAGAATGCGCAGGACGATTGCCGAACTCTATGATCTCTTTAACGATCTCGAGCGTCGGATCCATTTTTTTGATAAGGAAATTGAAACAGTATTCAGGCAATCAGAAGCTTGTCAGCGTATCGCCAAAGTTAAAGGCATTGGCCCTAAAACGGCCACGGCCGTTGTTGCTGCTACTGGCAAAGGAACTGAATTTAAGAATGGCCGCCACTTTGCTGCATGGCTGGGTCTGGTTCCACGCCAGCATTCGAGTGGCGACAGGCAGGTGCTGATGAATATGACGAAAAAAGGCGACAAGCATCTGCGAACACTTTTTATTCATGGTGCCCGCTCTGTCGTCAGGGTTGCCACGAATAACAATGATAGTCATATGAATCAGTGGGTTAACCAGTTAAAGGAACGGCGCGGATTTAATAAAACGACCGTGGCGGTCGCTAACAAAAACGCGAGAATAATCTGGTCGATGCTGAGAAATGAGACCGAGTATCAGGTAGTGTGAAATTAATCCCCTACCAGCAAAAGTTGCAGCGTACTGAGAAATGGTGACAGGTTGCACCTGCACAATCGGAACCTGACTATTATATTGGCCTCAGAGACCGTTCAGTTGTCGAGGCGATTGTGTGCGGATTACCCATTTGGGCACAGATTTTCCTGATGCCGGATAGATGTAAGCAACAACTCAAAACCAGATTCAGTACTTGCAAAACGGAGGTAGTCCATAGATGTAGTAGGTGGCTTCAGAGATACCGGCCTCCCGGCAGACATCTTTAACGGTTCGTCCGGCTTCAACCGATTTAATTACAGCAATGATCTGATGCTCAGTAAAACGGGCTTTACGCATAGCGATCTCCTTTGTTGTCAGCGTGATATCCACCGGAGCGTGAACGGCGTATTTAAAGGCGATGAAACGCACTGGACCAATCAGATGATTGATCCAGCTGCCTTGCTGCTGCCGCGCATACCGCGTAGCAGGCCATCATCCGCTCGGGCACTTGTTCACCTGATGCACTTTCTGCGCATTGGCCTCAGTGTGATGCATCTTCTCCGCTGCGACATGCCCACAGGCAGTGGCATCAACGCCATCCTTTATGACATTACCCACTCTACCTTCACGTTGGCTTACGCCGCAAACCCGCTTTCTGGTGAATCCGGCAGGCAGTTTTGTGATTGGCGGGCCGGTGGGCGACTGCGGCCTAACGGGCCGTAAAATTATTGTCGATACCTACGGCGGTGCAGCCTGCCACGGCGGCGGCGCGTTTTCCGGTAAAGACCCGTCGAAGGTTGATCGTTCCGCAGCCTACGCTGCTCGCTATGTGGCGAAAAACATCGTTGCCGCCGGGCTTGCCTCACGCTGTAAAGTCCAGTTGGGATGGGCCATCGGCCTGCCCCGCCCGGTTTCCGTCAGATCTTCCCATGTGTGTTCAAACCACGGACGGTTGGAACCCCATTCCGGATGGAATATCAGAGCGCTGCCGCAGAGGTGACAGGAGTAGTGATCGTAAGGGGAAAGCTGTGCAGTGGTCGAACCAGTGAGACGTCGATTGCCATCGAGAGCAATAAACGATTTTGCGTACATAGTATTGGTCCTTTGCTGGATTACGCGCAGGGCTAAACCATCCCAGAAAGGGCAGCAGTGCAGGTCATACGATTAAATCAGGTGGGAGATGTGGTTGCGTTTAATCACTCACTGGCGGGACTTTGCAATGCGTTGCTGTAGCCAGGCTTCCACTTCGCTTTCAAGCCAGCGAGAGCTTCTGCCCAGCTTAATGGGTTTAGGAAATTCACCGTCTTGTATCAATTTGTAGAACCATTTATCCGTCAAGCCCGTGAGCTGGGTGATAAACGCCATATCGACAAACTTATCGTTAAGCAGGCTGGTGGGTGTGGTCATCGTTTGTTCTCCGTTGGTGGTAAGGGAGAAGAAGTCAGGTATGGTGAACGCAGACTTCTTCAAACAATGACGCACTGACGTAATTTTTAACCGATACTTCTGATTCGGGGCCTTCCTCCCCATCCTCTGAGCTTTATCTCACTCAGCCAGAATACAGGGTCTTCACAGTCTTCTTTTTGCTCTTGCTTAGCCAGATAGCTAAGAATAAACGCCAGGTCCTGATAGCCTTCACTGTCTGAGTGGTGCAGGCATCTGGCACCGTTAACTTTGTGGTAAACCTTCTTCTGGCAGTTCTCAAATATCCCCTCACCATCCGTAATGCTTCGCCACTCTTCAGCAATCACCCGCGCAGAGCAGTAACAGTTCCGCTTACGTTGTCCATCAAGATAAAACATGGCGTGAAAGTGCAGGCCATGCCGATAAGTGAACTCCATCACCCACACATAACCAATAACAACACCCGCACTCATAACTCTTTCTGCCAGCCGGTACATGTCCATATCCCAGCGATCCCGATAACGATCAGCATAACGGCGACTGGTCGTCTTATAAGCGAAATCCATACGTAGAGGAATAATGTCAGAGTAACGGTCGCGCATACGTTCCATATGATCCGTCAGATCATGAAACAATTCATCGTTAAGGGTATAAGTCTCATTAATTCGATAAGTCATGTTATTTCTCTCCTGTGGTTAACACTGGATAAGAGAGATATATCAAATTGTAATGACTCAAATGCTCAGTTCAAAAAATATGTACCCGCGTTTACTGAATGACGAGTAACGAGAGATGATTAAGAATGATGCGATACTGAAAACACTGTCATGATATAATTCAGTTGTGAAAGGAACTTATTCTGAGAGAATATTAAGTGCATCACCGGGCAGGGTGTATTACTTGATGGAGGAGAATAATTTGTTGTTTAATGTTATGGAGAGTTATCGTACTGACTTAAAATAGTGTATTTCTTTCAAATATATCTGAGATGGATTGTTTTATCAAACGTAAATAATTGACTTCCTTAAGTAACAATAATAATACCTAAATTAGTACAAAAATGTGACAACCAACAATACTCAAAACACACGTTCTAAATAACATATTAAACTTTCCATTACCATCATCAACTCTCGTAACGAACCAGTGCGAAGAAGATAGTATCCCGGAAGGAAAAGCATCCTGACAAAAATACTCCTTATGAAAAAAGGCTAAAAACAACATACAAACCAGCAGGCAATAAATAACCAAGTTATCATTTTTCAGAACACTCGAAAAACGTAAATATATTTACGAATATTTTTTCAGACCTACAACCGAAATGCACATACCGGACAATCAGACACACTCCCCTCTAACCGGATTCATTCACTACTCAGGGGGTAGCAGACTCAGGGAACACCTTCACATTCCAGCCTAAAAGATCTCCGCTATTATTTTTATTTATCACAAACAAAATATAGAAGCGCTATCTGTTATCGTATTGTTCCTCTCACAACGGCTTACCCTGACAGCGTATCTGTAACACATTCTGTCCGGTTTGATGCCGGTCTCTGAAAACAGGGCGTTCCTCCGTACGTCCACCGCTTACATATCCACTGTATATCGTTACTTCCCCCTACTCAGTTCCACGGACACTGACTACTTGCCAGTAATGAAGAACAGATCAACCTGATCCAATCAGCGAAATTAGCAACAACCACATCATAGCAGCACATTATAATCAGTTAGTTACAATATCAATTGTAAATAAAAAACCACAAAAAAAGATTATAATACCGCTGCATTTACAGTAAAAAAGAGTACAATCTGGACTAAATTTCCCAGGCTAAGGTATCACCTGTCAGCCACAAAAAGGAGAACGAGGTATGACGATATGGGATGATTTCCGGGTGTTTGAGTTGCGCAGGGAGGATCGGTTTTATGAAAAACCCGAACATACATGGGGTGACATTAGCAGGAAATATCTGTTCACCGCTTTCAGGAATAACAAGCCACCTTACGGTATGTATGATCTGCTGGATAAGTTGTACCGTATCCAGTACACCAGTGGGGAACGAGACTTCCGGCGTCCCAACATGAATAACAGAAATCAGAAAATCATCCTTAGCGAAAGGATCCCTTCTGAAAACAAAAAAGAACTAATACGAGCAATTACTGAAAAAGAATATACTCAGACTTACCTCAGCAATCATTATCTTTCAATGGTGAAACAATATCGCCAGATTGAAATGATTACATTTTCTTTTTATCTTCCCGATAATGATAACAAGATTATCCGTGCAGAGAATACATTCACCAGGTCTCTGATGGAACTCAGACAACGCTTTACCTCTTTAAAAAAACAAATAATGTCAGACCCGGGTAATGACTCCAACTTATTGATAGTGTTTTATGTTCAGATAATGCCCGATGACTTTGTCATGCAGCTCCACCGATTTTGAGAACGACAGCGACTTCCGTCCCAGCCGTGCCAGGTGCTGCCTCAGATTCAGGTTATGCCGCTCAATTCGCTGCGTATATCGCTTGCTGATTACGTGCAGCTTTCCCTTCAGGCGGGATTCATACAGCGGCCAGCCATCCGTCATCCATATCACCACGTCAAAGGGTGACAGCAGGCTCATAAGACGCCCCAGCGTCGCCATAGTGCGTTCACCGAATACGTGCGCAACAACCGTCTTCCGGAGCCTGTCATACGCGTAAAACAGCCAGCGCTGGCGCGATTTAGCCCCGACGTATCCCCACTGTTCGTCCATTTCCGCGCAGACGATGACGTCACTGCCCGGCTGTATGCGCGAGGTTACCGACTGCGGCCTGAGTTTTTTAAATGGCGGAAAATCGTGTTGAGGCCAACGCCCATAATGCGGGCGGTTGCCCGGCATCCAACGCCATTCATGGCCATATCAATGATTTTCTGGTGCGTACCGGGTTGAGAAGCGGTGTAAGTGAACTGCAGTTGCCATGTTTTACGGCAGTGAGAGCAGAGATAGCGCTGATGTCCGGCGGTGCTTTTGCCGTTACGCACCACCCCGTCAGTAGCTGAACAGGAGGGACAGCTGATAGAAACAGAAGCCACTGGAGCACCTCAAAAACACCATCATACACTAAATCAGTAAGTTGGCAGCATCACC
>NZ_JAOWDM010000094.1:2229-93754 GCF_030334645.1 Citrobacter sp. Cc139 | reverse complement strand
TCTGAAACCAGCCACATATCCGCCTCTTCAAACATTTCCTGAACAGTACGGCTTATCTGTTCTTTCTCATGCTTGCTGGCGTCAGTGTTGATCGCCGGCAGTGTCATCATCGGCTTAACCCGAATATCAGCATCGGGGAAGATCCGGTGAACCCTCCTGGTCAGTTCGCCCAGAATGATATCTTTTGCACCGGGCAGCCCATCAAAATTCCTTTTGTCATAAACCAGTTCAACGAACATAGCACACCTTTTAGTCGATGAATTTAATGGAGGGATGCTCAATACCAGCATCTATGTAATCGACGGCTTTCTTTAGTTCACGCAGGAGATTTTTAGCTTGCCTACGGGACAAGCAGATCGTTTGATCAGGGAATTGCACTGACGGCCATGATGGGACAGAAGCCATAGTGTCTGTGAATTTGGCGTGTAACAGAACATGTTCAGTGAGCGCGCAGTAACTGATAGCAAAATCAGTTAACTCAGGCATTGCTCCTGCATTCGACTCTTTTGCGGTTGCCATAAACAATCCTTTTTTTGCTGGATGCATATACAGTAAACGGGATCAGAGATATGGTCAATGGATACATAATATTGGTTATTCACTTATTGTAAGTAACTGAATGATAACGATGGTGTTAACAATAGATGTTATGAAAAAGCGCGCTATCTAACTGATATTAAGAAAGAAAGCGCACGATTTAAAATCCCTCGGCGTTCGCGCTGTGTGGGTTCAAGTCCCACTCCGGGTACCATGGGAAAGAACAGAATAATCAAAGCAATAAGCAGTGTCGTGAAACCACCTACGGGTGGTTTTTTTGTGCCTGTAATCCGTCGTTTTATCCTGCCTGATACGTAAAATGCCCTTCAAACATTTGCAATAGATAATCACTCTATCGACGAATCGGTGCGTTAAGCATAAATCGTCCTCGGGCAGGGTTGTTGATAAACCCATTTCGGGCAGGATTATCGTTGAGGTCCTGGAAACCATTTATCATGGTGGGATCGCCAAAGCTATCCTGAATCGCTAAATGTCTGTGGATTCGGTTTGGTGCCCTGAACGTGAAAGGGAAATCATTTGTCCCGCCAATGATGATGATGCCATTACCGGCACGGAGTGCCGCGTTTAACGCTTGCTCACTCGCGGCCTGGTTTTGTAACGCGCTGGCTGTGGCAGATGATGACGCCAGCAGCAGTAAGATGAGAACGGCGCATGAAAATACCGATGGCAGTTTCATGATTAATACCTGTTAAGAGTATGGCTATTAAAGTATAGCTTTATGTTGTCATCTCAACTGAAAAGAAAACCAACAATTTAACCAACAGTCCCTACTGCGTCTGAGAAGCAGGGAGAGTAGCGCCGCGCGGTTAAGAACTATAATAACAGTCGACAGGCGATGACTCCTGTTGGCAGATAGTACAGATACAGGGGGCGGCCATGAGCGTCTCATTTTTTCCGCTAGTTGCGTTCACCGCATTGCTTGTCTTTAGTTGCTCAGTATGGTCGGTGGAAGAAAGAGGGGGATTATCACCGCGAGCCAGAACCACGGATCCTGTTGCATTTTCGCTGCAGTCATTTAACAACATGAGCTCTTATCAGGTCATGCTGCGATCTTCATCTGCGCAGGATGAGAATAAAATCATTCGCTACAGCTATCAGAAACCCGGCTATGTACGAATGGATTTTACCCTGCCGCATTCAGGCGCGGTGCTCATCTTTAATCCCGTCACCGGTAAAGTGACATTATGGCCATTTGGTGTGGGGTCGTTGCCCATTTTGCACCTGTCGCCGACCAATTCATTGATCCAGGATGAGCGCGGTCATCGGGTGGATCGCTCTGATATCGGCGTGTTGTTAGGCAATATTCGCCATCTGCAGCGCGAGGGAACAACGACGGTTGTTGCTCAGGAGCGTCTAGCGGGGCGGGAGACGACGCATGTGTCTGTGGTTGGGCCAGGAATAATGACAGTGGATGGCGTTCACCGCTACGACGTCTGGCTGGATAATTATCACGGATTCCCTGCCAAAGTGATCGGCTATGCCCCAGATGGGCGGCGATTAGAAACCGTTCTTCTGGAAGCTATGGTTATCAACATCCGTTTTCCCGCTAATTTCTTCACGCCTTGAGGGAGCCCGTACTATGGCTGAGTATCAGTTTTCCACGGTCTGGCGGGTTGAGGCTTCAATCCAGGAGGTATGGGATATTTTTTCCCATCCGGACCAGTGGCCGGAATGGTGGGGAAGTCTGGAAAGAATTGTGGAGATCAAGAAGGGGGATTTACAGGGCATTGGCGCGCTACATCGTTATACCTGGAAAGGGGCGCTTCCTTATCGTTTAACCTTTGATATCAACGTATTGAATATTCTCCCTTGCTCTCTGCTTGAAGGACAAGCCAGCGGGGCGGTAGAAGGGCGAGGTGTGTGGTCTTTTACTGCGAGTGGCAAAGAGACTATTGTCAAATATGACTGGAATGTCCGAACCACTATCCGTTGGATGAATTATCTTGCCCCGCTGGCGGCACCCGTATTTCGCTGGAATCACAATACGGTCATGCGTGAGGGGGCAAGAGGGTTAGCCCGTAAACTGGCAACGAAGGTGCATATATTTTGAGTTCAGTCAGCGTTGGGGATTAATGAGCGTCCTGATATTTAAAATTGCCTCCACTATTGATTAATAACTCAGCGATCTCAGTCAATGTCTTATCATACACGGCGGCATTTTGTAGGCCTGCCTGGCGCAGAAGTTCTAAGTTTTCACGCGATGCGTTATCCAGCGTTGGATCGGCCCCGTATAGTTCAGGCTGAATTCTGTAGTATTTAGAATCTTTTACCGTTGAGGCAATTTGTTGCAGATAATACGCGGTCATCTGCGGCCCCCCCTCAAGCGTGATATCAATAGCCGGTTTTGCCCAGCCAAAGGGGCCCCAGTCCTTAACTTCGGAATAAGAATACCCCTGCAATTTCTTGCCGGTTCCCAGTGAGACAATAATCATATCCTTAATGCCAGCGACATTACTGAATTTAATCGCTTCGGAATAGGCACAGAGCGCGGGGTCGTTTGCTACCACACCGCCATCAACCAGGACAAATTTTTCGGGAACAGGGGGCAATGAATAAATACGCGCTGCTTCGAAATAGGTGGGAGCCGCAGAGGTACCCCGTAAAGCGTCCCTGACCAGGAAGTCCCGATTTTTGGCGAGGGCTGAATGTTGTTTGAAAATGACAGGAAGACGACTGCTCACGTCATAAGAAACAAAGCAGGTTGGTCTTAATAATTCACTGAGTTTTGTTTCACCGAATGCCATTTTTAATACTCGCTCCAGCTCCTTTGCAGAATATTTCTCATCGGTAGCGCCACCCAGTGAACTGATTGTTTTCCAGACACCGACATCAAAAATTTCATCCCCATCCTGAAGGTAGAAATTGACGGCTTCCTGAGCGGAGAACTTTGGTTTTCCTTTTGCGTCAGGGCAAACATAAGCAGAACACAGAATGGCCCCGGTACTGGTACCGGCAACCAGATCGAAGTAATCCGCAATTCTGGCGGCAGGATTTTCTGATATATCCTGCAATTTCTTCTCCAGTGCCACAAGTAGCATACCCGGTAGGATGCCTCTGATCCCGCCGCCATCAATAGACAGTATTCTCATTGCCATTTTTACTTCCTCCCAGAATATGAAACGGGATTATGGATTGGGTTATTTCTACTATTGCATGCTTTTAAATATAGGCCGGGTTTCTGCTGCGTTTGCTTCATGCGACAGGCTGATCTGGCAGATTGATATCCGCTTGCTACTGTACTTTTTTGCTTGTAAATGGCTTAATAGCGACCTTGTAGTCTCTCATTTCATTCACAGTTAACAGGTCTGTTATTGATGAATAATCTCCATCGACTCGCCTTTTTAAGTCAGCGTCTGTCTGCTGTGATGATCGCCGGTTTCCCAACGGGCCGTAGCTCAACTCTTACAACATGGACAGACAGCAATGCAACGTCGACAATTTCTCAAAAATAGTGTTCTCCTTTCCGCCGCCGGTTTAGTCGGGCCTACGGTTCTTAGCCAGACGGTACATGCCGCGGAGCCAACAGTCGCGCCTGTCGCGCGTCGACGCTTTGTCTTATCACAAACGTATAAACTCAACCCTGCTGAGGGATCGCGCGGTGTGGTGAAACTCTGGATCCCACTACCTGTAGACACTGCGTTTCAACAAATGACAGCCCTTGCCTTTAGCGGGAACTATCAGCAGGCATATGTCACCACCAACAATGCCTATGGCGCGAAGACGCTGTTCGCCACCTGGCCAGACTCCCAGAGCGAATTGTTGATTAACGTTGATATCGACATCGAAACTGCCGACTGGGAGCCGTTGAAGCAGGATGCGCTAAAAACCTGGCAAGTACCGGAGCAGATTATTTATCCGCTGGATGTAAAACCCTACTTGTTACCGACGGCACATACGCCTGTTGATGGGCTGGTTCTGGAAACCGCGCGCAAAATTACCGGTAATGAGCAAGATCCGCTGAAAAAAGCGCGTCTCATTTACGACTGGGTGAGTAGCCATATGGAACGAGATAATGACGTTATTGGCTGCGGTACCGGTGATGTGGCGGAGATCTTAAAAAGCGGTAAGCTCAAGGGAAAATGTACCGATATGAGCTCCGTTTTTGTTGCTTTGGCACGGGCCAGCGGTATTCCGGCGCGTGAACTGTTTGGCATCCGTCTGGGCAAAGCCAATAAGCTCGAGCGCTACTCGAAAAGCGCCTTTGGCAAGGCCGATAGCACAGGCGTTGCCGATGTCAGCGGTGGACAGCACTGTCGCGCCGAATTCTATCTGGCAGGTTACGGTTGGTTACCGTGCGATCCCGCTGACGTGACCAAAATGCGTCTGACTGAGAAAAAATCGCATCAGGACGCCGATGTCCAGGCCGTCAACGCTTACCTGTTTGGTAACTGGGAAATGAACTGGGTAGGATTCAACTACGGACGTGATTTCGAGTTGTATCCGGCGACAGAGCAGGGCGCCATGAACAACTTTGGTTATCCTTACGCAGAAGTCGATGGCGACCCGATCAATTTCTACGATCCTAAAGTGTTCTCCTACCGCTATGTCGCCACAGAACAACGCTAAAGGCGCGGGACTGACCCTGCTGACGGCCGCGGCGGCTGCCGTCACTGCCGGTTTATGCTGCGTTGGGCCGCTGTTATATCTGTTATTTGGTATTTCAGCGGCGAGCTTTGCTGTTTTAACCCGGTTTGAGTTTTTACGAATTCCTTTGATGCTGCTGTCATTGGGATTATTACTGCGTGTTTTCTGGCGACTCTATTTTTCCAAACGGTTGTGGTGTTCTGGCTGGCTAACCCTGAAACAAGCGCGCGTTCTCTACTGGTGTGCGCTGGCGTTGATTTTGCCGGTGTTATTTTACCCAACGCTGGTCGCCTGGTTTTATGAGGTATTTGAATGAAGATTTTCACGTTAGTTGCTGGCTTATTATTGCCGTTGTGGGTTCAGGCGGCCAATCAAAAAGTGGTGTTGGATATACAAAATATGACCTGCTCGTTATGCGTAATTTCGGTCAATCAGGCATTACGCGAAACCGATGGCGTCATTAAGGCGAAATCCTCACTCAAGACAAGGCAGGCAGAAGCGATCGTGCCTGAAGGTTTTCCTACCGAGACTTTGCTTAAAGCGGTAGCAAAAACCGGGTATAGCGCGACGCTTAACCGTATTGAGCAACAATAACCACCTACGGGTGGTTTTGTTCTGTTTTCCCGGTATGATGCCCGGCGGCCTGGTGTTCTCTTTTGTGCGTTAACTACCGGAATTCCCCTCGTTTCCTGTTAACCTGAACTGGCGGCAGTTGTAAGCCGCCCACGCCCATTTGTATCTGTTATCCCTCCAGCCATGTAGGATGATTACAGGCGAGAATTTTTGACTAAGGAAAAGCGTTATGAAAACGGGACCATTAAACGAGAGCGAACTGGAATGGCTGGATGATGTACTGACTAAGTACAATACGGACAAGGCTATTCTGGATGTGTCAGAACTGGATGGTTTGCTGACGGCGGTGCTGAGTTCACCGTATGAAATTGAACCGGAGCAGTGGCTGGTCGCAATTTGGGGGGGGGCGCAGTATGTCCCTCGCTGGTCCTCCGAAAAAGAAATGACGCGCTTCATGAACCTGGCGTTTCAGCACATGGCGGATACGGCCGATCGTCTGGACGAATACCCCGAGCAGTTTGAGCCGCTGTTTGGTCTGCGTGAAATTGACGAGCATGAACTGACCATCGTAGAAGAGTGGTGCTTTGGTTATATGCGCGGCGTCGCGTTGTCAGACTGGTCCACATTACCGGATACGTTGAAACCGGCGCTCGAGGCTATTGCGCTGCATGGTACAGAAGAAAACTTCGCGGTGGTTGAGAAACTGACGCCAGAAGAGTTTGAGGAAAGCGTGGACGCTATCCGTCTGGCGGCGTTGGATCTGCATGCCTGGTGGATGGCGCATCCGCAGGAAACGCCGGTGAAGGTGCCGGTAAAAGTAGATGCCAAGGTAGGACGTAACGACCCGTGCCCGTGCGGCAGTGGGAAAAAATACAAGCAGTGCTGTCTGCATTAACAGAAAGGGGCGTAAAGCCCCTTTTGTTTAACCCACTTCAGGCAGTAACCCTGCTGCAATGGAAAACTGTACCGCGATCACCATAATGCCGCACATAAACACCAACGCCAGCGCCGGTGCGCCACCCGCCACGCGGTAGTTAGCCTGCGGGTTATGTTTTCTGCTTTGCCATGCCAGCATGGCGGGGATCAGTAGCGCCAGTACCGCGAGGGCAACGCCCGCATATCCCAGCGCCATCACGAAACCACGTGGATAGAACAGCGCGAATGCCAGCGGCGGCAGGAACGTCACCACGCCGGTTTGCATCCTTCCTGCTACGGTATTTCGGCGCTGGAAAAGGTCTGCCAGATAGTCAAACAGCCCCAGCGCGACACCGAGGAAAGAGGTCGCCAGTGCGAGATCGGCAAACAAATGTACCGCCAGTTCAACGTGCGGCGATGCCACGACTTCACGTAATGCCTGTAGCAATCCGTTTAAACCTGCGTGGTTGGCTAACAGCCCCATGAATGTGGACGAGTTAATGCTGCCCAGCGTTGCCAGTTGCCAGAAAATATAGGCGATCAGAGGAATGGCGCTACCGGTAATAAATACCCAGCGCAGTTTACGGATGTTACCGTTCATATAGCTGACGATACTCGGAACGCTGCCGTGAAAACCGAACGACGTGAAGATAACCGGGATTGCGGACAGCGCCAGCCCTTGCTGAAGCGGCAGCGTAAGCAGATTCACTTTATGGATATGCGGCATTAACAGGGCCAGCATCGCTACCAGGAAAATTATCTTGGCACTGAACAACAGACGGTTGAACAGATCGACCAGCGACGTCCCAACGCAAACCACACCACCGGCAACAAAGGTGAACAGCAGTACACCTGTTGATGGCGAGATAGCTGTCCCGGTCCAGTCGCTGATGCTGGAGGCCAGCAGTTCACCTGCGCCACTGATATACGCCGCCGTCAGCGCGTACATTAAAAACATCATGCTAAAACCCGTTACCCATTGTCCGTAACGGCCAAGATAACGTTTCGCCAGGGTACCCAGCCCGGTGTCAGCCGGTACGTGTTGATACACTTCAAGCAGCAACAGCGCGGTGTAGCACATTAACGCCCACAGACTGACTAACAATACCAGCGTGACGCTAAACCCCACGCCTGCCGCAGCCAGCGGCATTGCCAACATACCGGCACCAATCGTGGTTCCCGCCACGATAAAAATACTACCCAGGGTTCTGTTTTTCACGCTTTCCTCTGTCCCAGAGATAATCAACGGTTATATCTGCGGCGCAGGTTAAGGCAAAACATTATTTTCGTCAAATCACCGTTACAATGCATGTACATTAATCTTTACGATTATTGGGTGATTTTAAGATGTATGGGAAATGA
The DNA here is from genome assembly GCF_030334645.1 of Citrobacter sp. Cc139. Taxonomy (NCBI): domain Bacteria; kingdom Pseudomonadati; phylum Pseudomonadota; class Gammaproteobacteria; order Enterobacterales; family Enterobacteriaceae; genus Citrobacter; species Citrobacter sp. Cc139. Next base: position 85,762 of record NZ_JAOWDM010000094.1, on the reverse strand, counting down.
CATTTATCTGCTGGTAAACCTGTGTTAGCGCAAAGCAGCGCCCTGCGGTTCACATTAGGCTATGCCCTTTATTGAGGAGGTAGTATGGAATCTATTCACGGGCATGAAGTGCTCAACATGATGATTGAATCTGGCGAGCAGTATTCAAATGCCAGTCTTGAAGCGGCGATTACGGCACGTTTTGGCGAGCGGGCACGTTTTCACACCTGTTCTGCGCAAGGAATGACGGCGGCTGAGCTGGTGGCATTTTTAGCGGCGAAGGGGAAGTTTATTGCAAAAGAAGACGGCTTCTCTACGCACGAAAGCAAGATCTGCCGCCATTAAGATTATCGAATAACGGTGGCATCTCACCACCGTTATCCAACAGAATTAATTCTGCGTATCGAGCGTAGCCAGCTCTTTGTCGATGAAATAAAGACCTTCACCGCTTTTTCCTGCCAGCGATAGCTTATCAATAACAGATTTAAATAATTTCTCTTCTTCATGCTGCTCGGCAACATACCACTGCAGGAAATTAAACGTCGGATAATCCTGGTGGGTCATTGCCGCGTGAGCCAGTTCATTAATTTTCCGGGTGATCAGCTGTTCGTGTTCGTAAGTGACACGGAACAGTTCGTCCAGAGAAGCATATTCAGCGAAGGGGGAAGAGACGGTATTAATACGCGGTAAGCTACCGGTGTCAGTCAGGTAGTCGAACAGACGCTGCATATGCGTCATCTCTTCCTGGGCGTGACGGCGCAGAAACGCGGCAGCACCTTCGAAGCTGTGATAGCTGCACCACGCGCTCATCTGTTGGTAGAGCAGAGATGAATATAATTCAAGATTCATTTGCTCATTCAGTTGGTCGATCATTTCTGTTTTCAGCATGGTTCTGCTCCACAAACGTTATTATATATTACGTGGCGCCACTATAATTTGTTATTTAATTATTTGCAAAAGGTAAAATAATAAATTTATTTATTAAAAATACGAATGGGAATAAAACGCATTAACGCTATTGAGCGGAGGATATAAATACCGAAGTAACAAATGACCAGCAAAAAAATGCTGGTCGAAAATATTAGTAATTGAATGAGGACGCTGGAGATACCGCGACGCCGTGACACTGCCAGGCGAGCGTAATTTTGGTGTTCAAACACAAAGAACCGGCATATACGCTACAGGTTGACACTGGCTGCCCAAACGCAACGGCGCTGGCATAACCCATACGCTGGCACTCTTTGGTGGCGGTTCCCTGGGTTACGTAGTCATCGGTTCGTGCCGTTTGCAACATGGCCTGGTTGTAAGTCAGGCGAACCACGCCGGTGATGGCGCTGGCTTCGCTCACCTGCGCCTGTTTAGTAATAGTGCATCCTGTCAGCACGAGCGGCAAAAGGGCAATGATAAAGGTCTTCATGAGATCGCTCTGAAAGTTCGGAGATAGGCTATCATGGCATGCCTTTCGACGTATCAATGGCTTGAATAGCCTGAAGATCACCTGCGATTAATCGCAACGACGTCACTTTCTTGAGGCCATTCTGAGCTGCTGAGGGAAAAATGTGAGCCCTTCATTACTTTATAAAACAAAATTTCATTAAATTTGAAAGTGGGTTTGCAAAATAGTAATGTGGCCTGAATGTTATGACTTTCAGCAGTCCACGCTACGCATTCAGGAGATGACAGAATGAAAATTGCATTGATGATGGAAAACAGCCAGGCAAGCAAAAACGCCATCATTCATAACGAGCTTAAAGCCGTTGCGGATGAGAAAGGTTTTCCCGTTTATAACGTCGGCATGAGCGATGAAAATGACCATCATCTGACCTACATTCATTTAGGGATTATGGCCAGCATCCTGCTGAATTCCAGAGCCGTGGATTTTGTGGTCACCGGCTGTGGTACGGGTCAGGGCGCAATGATGTCACTGAATATCCATCCGGGAGTCGTATGCGGCTACTGCCTCGATCCGGCGGACGCATTCTTGTTTTCTCAGATCAACAATGGGAATGCGCTTTCTCTGGCCTTCGCCAAAGGCTTTGGCTGGGGCGCCGAGCTGAATGTGCGCTATATGTTTGAAAAAGCGTTTACTGGACGTACCGGGGAAGGTTATCCACCAGAACGTAAAGAGCCGCAGGTGCGTAACGCCGGTATTCTGAATCAGGTGAAAGCGGCAGTGGTAAAAGAGAATTATCTGGATACGCTGCGCGCTATCGATCCTGAGCTGGTGAAAACCGCCGTCTCGGGTCCACGCTTCCAGCAGTGCTTCTTTGAAAACTGCCAGGACAAGTCGATCGAAGCGTTTGTGCGCGAGATTATTGGCTAAATCCTGCTGGCCCGGCGGTGTTCTCCCGCCGGGCTATCTGTTCTTATCTGACACCGCACTTCCGGCATCACGGGTAAGCCGCAGCGTATCCACCATACCGACCAGACAAATTATGGCGATAGCCACAAAGGCCAGGCGGAAGCTGATCCCCGGAATATTGCCCAGCGCCAGCCATTCACTGACTTCAGCGCCGATGCGGATCCCAATAGCGGCTAATGAAATTCCCAGTCCCACTGCTAACTGTGTTGCCGTACTGAACAGCGTATTGGCGTAGCTCATTTGCGACGCGGGGACGTCCGCAAATGCAAGCGTACTGACGCCGGTAAACTGGATTGAACGGAACACACCGCCCAGATACAGCACCAGCAAAATAACCCATACGGGCGTTTGCGGCGTTATCAATGCACAGGCCAGCAGCGCCAGGACGTTAAGGGCCCCGTTGATCAACAGCAATTTCTTAAAGCCCAGCCAGCGTATCAACGGCGTGGTGGCAGGTTTTATCGTCAGATTGCCTACAAACACCGCCAGCACCAGCGAACCTGCGTGAAAAGCGTTCATGCCAAAACCTACCTGGAACATTAACGGCAGCAGAAATGGTACGGCGCTGATAGAGGCGCGAAACAGCGATCCGCCATACATCGTGACGCGAAAAGTCGGGACGCTCATGGCATCAAGACGAATCATCGGCCAGGCGGCGCGGCGAAAATGGCGTAGGGCAAACAGGAAAGTCGCTATTCCCAGCGTGAGAAGTCCGGCAGTTAGCCAACCCTGCGGCTGCTGGGTTCCCAGCAACTCCATGGCATACACCAGACTTACCATGGCAACAGAGGTCGCGACAAAACCCGCTATATCAAACGGACGGCGCTCGTCGTCATGAATATCCGGAATAAAACGTAGCGCCAGCGCTATCGCCAGTATTCCCAATGGGACGTTAATGAAGAAGATCCACCGCCAGTTGGCATAGCTGGTGATGAATCCGCCTAGTGGAGGACCGATGATGGGCGCGACTAACGCGGGCCAGGTCAGAGTCGCAATGGCGGTGATTAACTGACGTTTAGGCGTGGTGCGTAGTACCGCAAGGCGGCCAACAGGAACCATTAATGCGCCGCCCACGCCCTGTAAGATTCGCATGGCGACAAAGCTTTCAAGACGGGTGGACAAACCGCATAAGACCGAGGCGAGGGTAAATATCGCCAGTGCGAGGGTAAACACTTTTCTGGCGCCAAAGCGGTCCGCAATCCAGCCGCTGGCGGGAATAAGTACGGCGAGGGTGATCAGGTAGGCGCTAATACCAATATTCAGGTCAACCGCCTGTACGCCAAAGCTTTTGGCCATGTCGGGCAGGGCGGTAGCAATCACCGTACCGTCAATAAACTCCATAAAGAAAGCGCCGGCTACAAGTAATGCCGCCGGGGAGAGACCACGTTTATTCTCAACCGCTAAATGTTCACTCATGTTGTGCTTGCCATCTCAAAAGAAACTGACCGGGTCTGTTTTTTTATTTTCAGCGTATCCGTTATGCGTACGCCGCTACCGTTTCGATCGCTGAATGGGTACTATGACGACCTTTCTATAAGGAGCTCATTATGTCCCAAACACTGAATGCCGATCAGGAACTGCTCTCGGACGTTGTTGCCTGTCAGCTGGTTATCAAACAAATTCTGGATGTCATTGATGTTATTGCCCCGGTAGAAGTCCGGGAGAAAATGTCCAGCCAACTGAAAAGCATCGACTTTTCAAGTCACCCTGCAGGTGCCGATCCGGTTACTATGCGCGCAATACAAAAAGCAGTTGCCTTGATCGAGTTGAAATTCACGCCGCAGAATGAGTCTCACTAAAATAAACCGTTGTTTCAGGTTTTAGAAAGGTTTTTTGCGCCTTTGAGAATGAGAGGCGCGAGCGTAGCGATCATTGAGCGCTAGCCGGATAAGATGCGTGGCATGACTATCCGGCTAGCGTTATGAAAATTGAAGATTAGTGATGTTGGTAGTTTACGACGTTCAGCAGATGTTTATCGGTTTGCGCCATGCACAGTCCCGCGCGTTTCGCGCTGCGGACTTCATCAAGAATGGTTTGTAACAGCACGCCATCCTGCTGCTGCTCTTTTTCCAGATCGTGGAGAAAATCAACGGTTGGCTCATCGTTCAATGCTTCAGCTTCATTGGTTAAGCGTGAAAGCTTACTCGAACGCTGTTGGTACTCATCCAGTGTTTTCTGAAACAGTTCTTCAAGGGAAGTCAGTTCATCACCCGGAACATCGATGGCTTTGACGATGGGGTTAGCCCCGGCGCTTTTCATAAAATTAAACATACGCATCATTTGAGTTACGTTACCCTGCGCCTGCGTGCGTAGAAACGTTGCGGTACCTGTCAGGCTATGTTCGTAGCACCATTCGCTAAGGTGCAGGTAAAGATTCGATGCGTAGAACTCAAGATTCATTTGCGTGTTGAGTTTATGAACAATTCCAACTGCAGCCATATCAATATCCTTATTTCCAGAAAGGAGAATGTACGTTACTAACGTCAGTGCAACGGGCTGTCGCCGCACTTCACATCTACGTACAATTAAAACTGTTAGCAGAATAAATCCGTTCCGCCGGTCCTTTAGTGATCACGGATTATATCCGCTTCCGATCGAGATTCAGCATAGCGCGTGATCTGACATAAGAAAATCCTTAAATCTGCATATTTATGTTTTTTTACATATTGTCATAGCAATATTCTTAATACCTGCATTTCGTCATATAAGATGCGTGAATGTAATTGATTGATATTTAAGTGTTTATGGTAATATTATGATAATGAAATGTTGTTTCATATCGCAAAATTAAATTTAACAATACGTTATTGTCTTGACCTCGCTGATTATGAAGTCCCGGCTGGTGGCGATTTCACGATTGGGTAAGGTAAATGAAAACTATCTGGTAGTTAATATTTTGCGCCAGATCATTTTTGCTGAAATTAATAAATTTAACGACCTGTACGATTCGGCATTTATTGTTTGGTGAATGTGGGGAAATCGAGGAGTTACCTATGAAAAAGGTTGCGGTGCTGCTGGCGCCTGGTTTTGAAGAGGCGGAAGCGATTGTTACCATTGATATTCTGCGTCGCCTGAATATCGAAGTCGAAACGCTGGCCTGCGCGGAGTCGCGTGCGGTGGTGAGCTATCATGACGTACCGATGGTGACCGACAGTACGTTGGCCGCGCGTCAGGCCCATCTCTACGATGCCGTCGTGTTGCCTGGGGGGCCGCAAGGTAGCGTTAATCTTGCCGCCAGCGAGGCAGTCATCCAGTTTGTCACCCGCCATGATGAGGCGGGAAAACTTATTTGTCCTGTGTGCTCTGCGGCCGCGCGCGTACTGGGTGGCAACGGTCTGCTAAAGGGGCGTCGCTACGTGTGCTCGGGAGATTTATGGCAAAACGTCACGGATGGCGAATATATCGATGCGCCCGTTGTTGAGGATGGCAATCTTATTAGCGGCAAAGGATTAGGGCATATTTTTGATTTTGCGTTTACGCTTTCGGCGCGTCTGTTGGGAGATGATATTCCGGTTCGCGATCACGCCGACCACATTTACTACCCATGGTAAACATTGTTTTCCCGAATGCTTCAGCATTCGGGGACAAGGATTTGCTGACTGATGTTATGGACTAATCTGCTATTCCTCTTTTTCTTCGTCGTCAAAATCGCGTTTTTTTATGTCATTTCTCGCTGAATTTATGTACGCAATTACTGTAATTCTGTGGTGTGATGCCGCTCTCTTATGGAGAATCAATTTCCCGCTAAAAATACTCTCAGCACTGGCATTGATCTTATCAATAAAAGGTAATGCCTTGTTTTACGTCCGAATTACAAAAAATCGTCTGATTTTACCCTACATAAAAGAACGTTAAAGCTGGAGTTGACCATGCACAAATTCACTAAAGCGCTGGCGGCCATCGGCCTGGCTGCCATTATGTCACAATCCGCTATCGCTGAGTCCATGAAGCTCGGTTTCCTGGTCAAACAACCGGAAGAACCGTGGTTCCAGACTGAATGGAAATTTGCCGATAAAGCCGGTAAAGACCTTGGTTTTGAGGTGATAAAAATCGCCGTCCCGGATGGTGAGAAAACCCTTAACGCGATTGACAGCCTGGCTGCAAGCGGTGCGAAAGGGTTTGTGATTTGTACGCCGGATCCCAAACTCGGGCCTGCCATTATGGCGAAGGCGCGCGGCTACGATATGAAAGTCATTGCTGTCGATGACCAGTTTGCCAACGCGAAAGGGAAACCGATGGACACCGTGCCGCTGGTCATGATGGCGGCAACAAAAATTGGTGAACGCCAGGGTCAGGAGCTGTACAAGGAGATGCAAAAGCGCGGGTGGGATGTGAAATCCACCGCGGTAATGGCCATTACCGCGAACGAACTGGATACCGCGCGCCGCCGCACTTCAGGCTCAATGGAAGCGCTTAAAGCTGCGGGCTTCCCGGAAAAACAGATATACCAGGTTCCAACCAAATCGAATGATATCCCTGGCGCATTCGACGCCGCCAACTCCATGCTTGTTCAGCATCCTGAAGTCAAACATTGGCTGATCGTGGGGATGAACGACAACACCGTGCTGGGCGGCGTACGTGCGACCGAAGGGCAAGGCTTTAAAGCGCCGAACGTGATCGGTATCGGTATTAACGGCGTTGACGCGGTGAGTGAACTCTCTAAAGGCGAAGCGACCGGGTTCTACGGTTCATTACTGCCAAGCCCGGACGTTCACGGCTATAAATCAAGCCAAATGCTCTACAACTGGGTAACGAAAGGTGCAGAGCCACCGATGTTTACTGAAGTGACGGATGTGGTGCTGATTACCCGCGATAACTTCAAAGAAGAACTGGCGAAGAAAGGTTTAGGCGGTAAGTAACATAAATGCCGGATGCGTCGGCAAAGCGTCTGATCCGGCCTACGAATTACGTACTCAGTAGGCCGGATAAGGCAAAGCCGCCATCCGGTATAAAGATCTGAATCACGGAGACGTTATGCAACAGTCTACCCCGTATCTCTCATTTCGCGGCATTGGCAAAACGTTCCCCGGCGTTAAAGCGCTTACGGATATCAGTTTCGATTGCTATGCCGGTCAGGTGCATGCGCTGATGGGCGAAAATGGCGCCGGAAAATCAACACTCTTAAAAATTCTCAGTGGTAACTATGCGCCAACGACGGGCTCCCTGGCGATTCGCGGACAAGAAGTTTCGTTTGCGGATACCACAGCCGCGTTGAACGCTGGTGTCGCCATTATTTACCAGGAACTGCATCTCGTCCCGGAAATGACCGTTGCCGAAAATATCTATTTAGGGCAACTGCCGCATAAAGGCGGCATTGTGAATCGGTCGCTGCTGAACTATGAAGCGGGGCTACAGCTTAAGCATCTGGGCATGGATATCGATCCCGACACGCCACTGAAATACCTCTCCATTGGTCAATGGCAGATGGTAGAGATTGCAAAAGCGTTGGCGCGTAACGCCAAAATTATCGCCTTTGATGAACCGACCAGTTCCCTGTCGGCACGCGAGATTGAGAATTTGTTTCGCGTTATCCGTGAGCTGCGCAACGAAGGGCGCATCATTCTGTATGTCTCGCACCGTATGGAGGAGATTTTTGCCCTTAGCGATGCCATTACCGTATTTAAAGATGGGCACTACGTTAAAACGTTTACGGATATGCAGCAGGTCGATCACGATGCGCTGGTGCAAGCGATGGTAGGGCGTGACCTTGGTGATATTTATGGTTGGAAATCCAGGCCTTATGGCGCAGAGCGCCTGCGTTTGCATGAGGTCAAAGCCCCTGGCGTGCGCACGCCGATCAGTTTATCGGTGCGTAGCGGTGAAATCGTCGGACTGTTTGGGCTGGTGGGCGCTGGACGTAGCGAATTAATGAAAGGATTGTTTGGCGGCACGCGTATCACCGCAGGCCAGGTGTTTATTGATGAACAGCCAATTGATATCCGCAAACCGAGCCACGCCATTGAAGCGGGAATGATGCTGTGCCCGGAGGATCGCAAAGCTGAAGGGATTATTCCGGTTCATTCGGTGCGTAACAACATCAACATTAGCGCGCGTCGTAAACATGTATTGGGAGGATGCGTGATCAATAACGGCTGGGAAGAAACTAACGCCGATCACCATATTCGTTCGCTCAACATCAAAACACCGGGGGCGGAGCAACTGATCATGAACCTCTCTGGCGGTAATCAACAGAAGGCTATTCTTGGCAGGTGGTTATCGGAAGAGATGAAAGTGATTTTGCTGGATGAACCTACCCGCGGCATTGATGTGGGCGCCAAGCATGAAATTTATAACGTGATTTATGCCCTTGCGGCGCGCGGCGTGGCCGTGCTGTTTGCATCCAGTGACCTGCCAGAAGTTCTCGGTGTCGCCGATCGTATCGTGGTGATGAGAGAAGGCGAGATTGCCGGGGAGTTACTTCATGAACAGGCGGATGAACGCCAGGCGTTGAGCCTTGCAATGCCTAAAGTCAGCCAGGCTGTGGCCTGAATAAGGAGAGTATGATGTCTTCCGTTTCTACATCGGGTTCAGGTGCTGCGAAATCAGCGCTAAACCTTGGCCGCATTTGGGATCAATACGGGATGCTGGTGGTGTTCGCGGCATTGTTCCTGGTTTGTGCCATCTTCGTGCCAAACTTTGCCACCTTCATCAACATGAAGGGGCTGGGACTGGCGGTATCGATGTCGGGTATGGTCGCATGTGGGATGCTATTTTGCCTGGCATCCGGTGACTTCGACCTGTCCGTTGCATCCGTCATTGCCTGTGCGGGGGTCACAACTGCCGTGGTCATCAACATGACCGAGAGCCTGTGGATTGGCGTCGCTGCCGGGCTGTTGCTGGGGATTTTATGCGGTCTGGTGAATGGGTTTGTGATTGCACGGTTAAAAATCAATGCCCTGATCACCACACTGGCGACGATGCAGATTGTCCGCGGTCTGGCCTACATTATCTCTGACGGTAAGGCGGTCGGGATTGAAGACGAGCGTTTCTTCACCCTTGGCTATGCTAACTGGTTCGGGCTGCCGGCACCTATCTGGATAACGATCGTTTGTTTCATCGTATTTGGCTTACTGTTGAATAAAACCACGTTTGGTCGTAACACGCTGGCTATTGGGGGGAATGAAGAGGCTGCGCGCCTGGCCGGGGTTCCGGTTGTGCGCACCAAGATTATTATCTTTATTCTTTCCGGTCTGGTATCCGCAATTGCCGGCATTATCCTCGCATCGCGCATGACCAGCGGTCAGCCAATGACCTCAATCGGTTATGAACTGATCGTGATTTCTGCATGTGTATTAGGGGGCGTTTCGCTGAAAGGCGGCATCGGAAAAATCTCATATGTGGTCGCCGGGGTATTAATTCTGGGGACGGTTGAGAACGCGATGAACCTGCTGAATATCTCTCCTTTTGCACAGTACGTCGTACGTGGTCTCATCCTGCTGGCGGCGGTAATCTTCGACCGCTACAAGCAAAAAGCGAAGCGTACCATTTAATGATTTAAGCCCTAACTTTTTAGTCTAGCCTCAGCTAATCGCCAGCCGCTACCCGGCTGGCGATTGTTTTTCCAAATGGCGAGCATGGTCACACTGTCTATACTTATATCCGTCATACATCATCTATACGGCGCGATCCGCGCGGCGTACAAACCATGATGAGGAGGATAACCGGGTGACAGCATCACTGACATTACCCCCTGAACAATCTGCAAACTGTGCTTATTTTTTTGATCTCGATGGGACACTGGCTGAGATCAAGCCCTATCCTGACCAGGTCGTTGTCCCTAAGACAATCCTGCAATTATTACATCAGTTGGCGACGCATAACGCGGGTGCGCTGGCATTGATTTCAGGGCGCTCGATGGCTGAGCTTGACGGCCTCACCACTCCCTTTCGTTTTCCGCTTGCCGGAGTGCATGGGGCAGAACGCCGTGACATCAATGGTCAAACCCATATAGTGCGCCTGCCCGCGGGTATTGAACGTGAAGCCGGCGCGCTGTTACAGACGGCGTTGTCGAAACTGCCTGGCACGACGCTGGAAGCAAAAGGTATGGCTTTCGCGCTGCACTATCGTCAGGCGCCAGAGCATGAAGCAGCGCTGATAACGCTGGCGGAATGCATCACGCATACATGGCCGCAGCTTGCACTGCAGCATGGAAAATGTGTCGTTGAAATAAAACCGAAAGGTACGAATAAAGGCGATGCGATTGCTGCATTTATGCAGGAAGCGCCTTTTGCCGGACGGATCCCCGTATTTTTCGGTGATGATCTAACGGATGAAACCGGCTTTGAGGTAGTTAACCGCGCAGGCGGTATTTCAGTGAAGGTGGGGAGCGGGGCGACGCTGGCGACATGGCGTCTGGATGGCGTCAGCGATGTCTGGCGTTGGCTGGAGCAAATTAACTCTTCGCAGCAACAATCGAATACAACAAACAACAGAAGAGGTGACTATGGGTCGTTTAGTCGTAGTATCTAATCGTATCGCCTCGCCAGATGACAAAGGGAGCGCAGGTGGGCTCGCGGTCGGTGTGTTGGGCGCGTTAAAAACTGCTGGTGGATTGTGGTTTGGCTGGAGTGGCGATATCGGTAATGAGGATAAACCGTTAAAAAAGGTCACTCGTGGCAATATTACCTGGGCCTCGTTTAATTTGAGCGAGCAGGATTATGAAGAGTATTACTGTCAGTTTTCGAATGCCGTTTTATGGCCTGCATTCCACTACCGGTTGGATTTAGTTCAGTTTCAGCGCCCGGCCTGGGAGGGGTATCAGCGGGTTAATGCCTTGCTGGTAGATAAACTGCTGCCGCTGCTGAGCGAAGATGACATTATTTGGGTTCATGATTACCACCTGTTACCGTTTGCCTACGAGTTGCGTAAACGCGGCGTGAATAATCGCATCGGTTTTTTCCTGCATATCCCTTTTCCGACGCCGGAAATTTTTAACGCGCTCCCTCCACACCAGGCTCTGCTTGAGCAGATGTGTGATTTTGATTTACTGGGTTTCCAGACCGAAAACGATCGCCAGGCTTTTCTGGACTGTCTGGCTGTCCAGACTCAGGTAACTACCCACAGCGATAAGCGCCACAAAGCATGGGATAAAGCGTTTCGCACAGAAGTGTATCCAATCGGCATCGAGCCGGAGGAAATCGCACGCCAGGCTTCAGGTCCTCTGCCGCCAAAAATGGCGCAGTTAAAGGCAGAGCTTAAGAATGTGAAGAATATATTCTCCGTTGAGCGTCTGGATTACTCCAAAGGCTTGCCAGAGCGCTTCCAGGCCTATGAGGCGCTGCTGGAGCATTACCCGCAGCACCATGGCAAAATTCGCTATACGCAGATAGCGCCAACTTCGCGCGGAGAGGTGCAGGCCTACCAGGATATTCGCCATCAACTGGAGACAGAGGCCGGGCGGATTAACGGTAAATATGGGCAGTTGGGCTGGACGCCGCTTTACTATCTGAACCAGTATTTTGACCGCAAATTGCTGATGAAAATATTCCGCTATTCTGACGTAGGATTAGTGACGCCGTTGCGCGATGGTATGAACCTGGTGGCGAAAGAGTATGTGGCTGCACAGGATCCTGCCAACCCCGGCGTTCTGGTGTTATCGCAATTTGCCGGGGCGGCGAATGAGTTAACTTCTGCGCTTATTGTGAATCCTTATGACCGGGATGAAGTGGCTGGCGCACTTAACCAGGCGCTGACAATGTCGCTTGCTGAACGTATCTCTCGTCATGCTGAAATGCTTGAGACTATCATTAAAAACGATATCGACAACTGGCAGGCGAGATTTATATGCGATCTAAGAAAAGTTACGTCGCGCCAGAGCAAACGCCAGTTGTCGGACAGTGTGCCTTCCTGTTCGAAACTGGCGTAACGACCTGAAGGCGGTATTAATCTCCAGCCAGAGGAACCAGCAGAACATCCACCTGGCTGGCGCCGACCACGCTTTTTGCTGAGCACGAAGCGCGCGAAAAGAAGCTCTGGTTATGGTTGCCGTAAATGACCAGATCGACTGCGTGTTTACGGCAAACGTCGAGAATATGTTCATTCAGAGCCCCATAGGTAATAAAAGTATGCTCGATGGGGTACTGCGCTTCTTTGCTGAGTTTATCGATAAAATCCTGGGTCTCCTCTTGCATGAGTTCACGCAGATCTTCCAGCATGGGGGCGGCAAACTGGTTATACATTTCTGGGTCTGAGACCAATGTGATCAGGCTAATACGGGCGTTGACAGGGCGAGCGATAGAAACTGCCTTGGCTAACAATTGCTGGCTTTCAGGGGTGGCGGCAACCGCCACCAGAATGTGCGCATAGCTCATAACTCGCTCCTTTTTTTCAAGAATTATGAGAGAACTTTTCTGCTTTACTCAGCTTACTCCATACTGCAACGTTTCTCCCCAGGATAGTGTGAATCCCATCATTATTATTCATTAATTATTCTTATAAATAGAATAATCGCTTCATATAAATTGCAAATAGGTTCTGGTCACTTAAGTAAAACTCACCGCCAATGAAAACAATGTGTTAATAAAAAATAAACAAATATTAACATTTGACGGGTTTTCACTGCGCGGTATTAATTAATCACCCTTAATATTTAAGTTATTGTTTATAAACAATTTAATTGAAAAGTCGTTTTATATAAAATATGTGATCCAGCTCGCTATTTCACAGAGTGATATTAACGTTTGTGAACAAAATACTATTCGCTTTTATTGCAAGAATATTCGTACGCCAGGAATCGAAAAGATGAATACTGGTTTAAAAAATAAGCAAAGTAAAAGCTACGCTGATGGATTTATGTTAAGTGTTTAGCTGATTTATGTGATCTGCGTCACATATTCTTTAAATTCGCAGCACGGTTCCGTTGTATGTGTAACTGGCGGCGGGTAGAGTTGCGTCGAATTAGGAAAAATCTTAGACAATTGTAAGAATTGATGTGAGCTTGTAAGAAGTGCGCATTCTTCAAAAGGGCTGATTTACACAACGTGTATGTGTCGTCACGCTGCTATGTATTTGACCTTTTGCTTTTTTTTACCGGGACTTCCCGGCGACATCACGGGGTGCGGTTTTACCGCATGAAAATAATGTTGGTTATTATGGATGCAAATAATGCATACATCCGAGTTGCTGAAACACATTTATGACATCAATTTGTCATATTTATTGCTTGCACAACGTTTGATCGTTCAGGACAAAGCATCTGCGATGTTTCGCCTTGGTATCAGCGAAGAGATGGCGGACACGTTGGCAACATTAACTCTTCCTCAAATGGTCAAACTGGCTGAAACAAACCAACTGGTGTGTCACTTCCGTTTCGACGATCACCAGACTGTTACTCGCCTGACGCAAGACTCCCGCGTTGACGATCTCCAGCAAATTCATACCGGCATCATGCTTTCTACGCGACTGTTAAGCGACATCGATGATGCCGCGCGCAAGAAAAGGGCTTGATGATGAGCGAAAAAAGCATTGTTCAGGAAGCGCGTGATATCCAGTTGGCAATGGAATTAATCACATTGGGCGCCCGTTTGCAAATGCTGGAAAGCGAAACGCAATTAAGTCGTGGTCGTCTTATCAAGCTGTACAAAGAATTACGCGGCAGTCCTCCGCCAAAAGGGATGCTTCCTTTCTCCACCGATTGGTTTATGACGTGGGAACAAAATATCCATGCCTCGATGTTTTGCAATGCATGGCAATTCCTGCTCAAAACAGGGTTGTGTAGCGGTGTGGATGCCGTAATTAAAGCGTATCGTTTATATCTTGAGCAGTGTCCGCAGCAGGAAGATGGTCCACTGCTGGCGTTAACTCGCGCATGGACGCTGGTACGTTTTGTCGACAGCGGATTGCTGGAATTGTCCACATGCAACTGCTGCGGCGGGAACTTTATCACCCACGCACACCAACCCGCAGGCAGCTTTGCCTGCAGTTTATGCCAGCCGCCATCACGGGCCGTAAAAAGACGTAAACTTTCCCAGAATGCTGCCGATATTATTCCACAACTGCTGGATGAACAGATCGAACAGGCTGTTTAACTGATACGGTGTGGATAAACACTCCAGCAGCGGTAAGCGATTACCGCTGCTTTTTTTTGTCCTGACCTCAAGTTAACTTCCCGACTGCGCATCCTGTCATAGTCAATTGCGAAAGGATGATGTCGTGCTTATCTTATTAGGTTACCTGGTTGTTATTGGTACAGTTTTCGGCGGTTACATGATGACCGGCGGACACCTTGGGGCACTCTATCAACCGGCTGAGCTGGTGATTATCGGTGGCGCAGGTATTGGGGCATTCATCGTCGGCAATAACGGAAAAGCCATTAAGGGAACGATGAAAGCGATCCCGATGCTTTTCCGTCGTTCGAAATACACCAAAGCGATGTATATGGATCTGCTGGCGCTGCTATATCGCCTGATGGCCAAGTCACGTCAGCAGGGCATGTTCTCGCTCGAACGTGACATCGAAAACCCTAAAGAGAGTGAAATCTTCGCCAGCTATCCACGCATTCTTGCAGATGCCGTGATGCTTGATTTTATTGTCGATTATCTGCGACTGATCATCAGCGGCAACATGAATACGTTTGAGATTGAAGCGCTGATGGACGAAGAAATTGAGACTCATGAGAGCGAAGCCGAAGTTCCGGCTAATAGCCTGGCGATGGTTGGCGACTCGCTACCGGCATTCGGGATTGTGGCGGCGGTCATGGGCGTTGTCCATGCGCTGGCTTCCGCCGATCGCCCAGCGGCTGAACTGGGTTCGCTGATTGCGCATGCGATGGTGGGGACATTCCTCGGTATTTTACTGGCCTATGGCTTTATTTCTCCACTTGCCAGCGTCCTGCGTCAGAAAAGCGCTGAAACCACCAAGATGATGCAGTGCGTGAAGATAACGCTGCTCTCCAACCTGAATGGTTACGCCCCGCCGATTGCCGTCGAATTTGGTCGTAAAACATTGTATTCCAGCGAACGTCCTTCGTTTATCGAACTGGAAGAGCATGTTCGTGCGGTGAGAAATCCAGCTGCGCAGCAGACGACCGAGGACGCATGAAAAATCAGGCCCATCCCATTATCGTCGTAAAGCGACGTAAACATAAAGGTCACGGTGGTGGGGCGCATGGTTCGTGGAAAATCGCCTACGCCGATTTTATGACCGCGATGATGGCCTTCTTTCTGGTGATGTGGCTCATTTCCATCTCCAGCCCTAAAGAATTGATCCAGATTGCCGAATATTTCCGTACTCCACTGGCTACCGCGGTGACAGGCGGCAATCGTATTTCGAATAGCCAAAGCCCCATCCCTGGTGGAGGGGATGATTACACCCAGCAGCAGGGAGAAGTGCACAAGCAGCCGAATATTGATGATTTGAGAAAACGCATGGAGCAAAGCCGTTTAAGCAAACTTCGCGGCGATCTCGATCAATTGATTGAATCGGACCCTAAACTGCGTGCGCTGCGCCCGCATTTGAAAATTGATTTAGTTCAGGAAGGGCTGCGTATTCAGATTATCGACAGTCAGAACCGACCAATGTTTAAGACCGGCAGTGCTGAAGTTGAGCCGTATATGCGCGATATCCTGCGGGCTATTGCGCCAGTGCTCAACGGCATCCCTAACCGAATCAGTCTTTCCGGACATACAGACGATTACCCTTACGCCAACGGTGAGAAAGGGTACAGCAACTGGGAACTGTCTGCCGATCGCGCTAATGCGTCGCGCCGCGAGCTGGTTAGCGGCGGTCTGGATGATGGAAAAGTATTACGGGTGGTAGGCATGGCCGCCACGATGCGTCTGAGCGATCGCGGTCCTGAGGACGCCATCAACCGCCGTATTAGCCTGCTGGTTCTCAATAAGCAGGCAGAAGAGGCCATTTTGCATGAAAACGCTGAAAGCCAGAATGAGCCGGTAAGTGTCTTACAACAGCCAGCGGAACTTCCGCCGGCAAGCGTTCCCACATCGCCACCAGCCAATCCGAGGTGATAGCGTGAGCATGGATATTAGCGATTTTTATCAGACTTTTTTTGATGAAGCCGACGAACTGTTGGCCGACATGGAGCAACACCTGCTCGATTTGGTTCCTGAAGCCCCGGATTCCGAACAGCTGAATGCCATTTTTCGTGCCGCGCACTCGATAAAAGGCGGGGCGGGCACCTTCGGCTTTACCATTTTGCAGGAAACGACCCATCTGATGGAAAACCTGCTGGATGAAGCACGGCGTGGCGAGATGCAGCTTAATGCCGACATTATCAACCTGTTTTTGGAAACGAAAGATATTATGCAGGAACAGCTCGACGCCTATAAAAACTCAGAAGAGCCGGATGCCGCCAGCTTTGAGTACATTTGTAATGCGTTACGACAGTTAGCGCTTGAAGCAAAAGGTGAAACCTCAGCCGCGCTCGTCAATACCGCAAAGCTGAGCGTTGTTGACGGGGCGGCGATACAGGAAGAAACCGTTGCCAATCCCGCTCCGGCCAGTAAAGAGGTCAAGAAACGGATTATTCTCTCGCGCCTGAAATCCAGTGAAGTCGATCTGCTGGAAGAGGAGCTGGGAAATCTGGCGACCTTAACCGACGTGGTGAAAGGAAGCGATACGCTGTCTGCAACGCTGGATGGCAACCTTGCGGAAGATGACATTATTGCGGTGCTTTGCTTCGTAATTGAAGCGGATCAGATTGAATTCGAAACCGTCAGCGCAGCGCCCGTGGCGGTTGATGCGAAAGCGGAAACTGAAGCGGTAGCCGTAGTCGCGACGCCGCAGCCGGTTGCCGTCGCGCCTGCGGTTAAAACCGCCACCAGTGAAGCGCCACACGCCCGCGCGGAACGTGATAAGCCTGCCCGCGCCAGTGAATCAACCAGCATCCGCGTAGCGGTTGAGAAGGTTGATCAGCTCATTAACCTGGTCGGTGAACTGGTTATCACCCAGTCAATGCTGGCCCAGCGTTCTAATGAACTGGATCCGGTCAATCACGGCGATCTCATCACCAGCATGGGGCAGTTACAACGTAACGCCCGTGATTTGCAAGAGTCGGTGATGTCGATTCGTATGATGCCGATGGAGTACGTGTTCAGCCGCTTCCCACGCCTGGTCCGCGACCTGGCGGGTAAATTGGGTAAACAGGTTGAGCTGACGCAGGTGGGGAGTTCAACAGAACTCGATAAAAGCCTGATTGAACGCATCATCGATCCATTGACGCACCTGGTGCGTAACAGTCTGGACCACGGTATTGAACTGCCGGAAAAACGTCTCGAAGCCGGGAAAAGCCCCATCGGCAATCTGACGCTTTCCGCTGAACACCAGGGCGGGAATATTTGTATTGAAGTGACCGATGATGGCGCTGGTCTGAACCGCGAACGAATCCTCGCCAAAGCCATCTCCCAGGGGATGCCGATCCACGAAAACATGAGCGATGACGAAGTCGGTATGCTGATTTTCGCCCCGGGCTTCTCGACGGCTGAACAGGTGACGGATGTCTCTGGTCGCGGTGTGGGGATGGACGTGGTGAAGCGAAATATCCAGGAGATGGGCGGCCATGTTGAGATCCAATCCAAGCAAGGACAGGGGACGACGATCCGAATTTTGCTGCCGCTGACCTTGGCGATCCTTGACGGGATGTCCGTACGCGTGGCGGACGAAGTCTTTATTCTGCCGCTGAATGCCGTGATGGAGTCACTGCAACCGCGCGAAGAAGATCTCCATCCGCTGGCCGGAGGAGAGCGCGTTCTGGAAGTGCGTGGCGAATATTTGCCGCTGGTTGAATTGTGGAAAGTCTTCGAAGTTGAAGGCGCAAAAACCGAAGCTACGCAGGGCATCGTGGTGATTTTACAAAGCGCAGGTCGTCGCTATGCGCTGCTTGTCGATCAGTTAATTGGCCAACACCAGGTGGTGGTCAAAAACCTGGAAAGCAACTACCGCAAAGTGCCAGGGATTTCTGCTGCAACGATTCTCGGCGACGGTAGCGTCGCGTTGATTGTTGATGTGTCTGCATTGCAGGGGTTAAACCGCGAACAACGTGTGGCGATCACAGCCGCCTGATTGAGTAAGAAAGGGAATAATATGACCGGTATGAGTAATGTAACTAAACTGGCCGGCGAACCGTCAGGTCAGGAATTCCTCGTGTTTACGCTGGGGGATGAAGAGTACGGTATCGATATCCTGAAAGTGCAGGAAATTCGTGGTTACGATCAGGTAACCCGCATTGCTAACACGCCAGCGTTTATCAAAGGCGTTACAAACCTGCGCGGTGTGATTGTGCCGATTGTTGATCTACGCGTGAAGTTTAGCCAGAGCGATGTGGATTACAACGAAAACACTGTGGTGATTGTACTGAATCTGGGGCAACGGGTGGTTGGGATTGTGGTTGACGGCGTATCTGACGTGCTGTCGCTGACAACCGATCAAATTCGACCAGCACCGGAATTCGCGGTTACGCTGTCAACGGAATATCTGACGGGACTGGGCGCGCTGGGAGAGAGGATGCTGATTCTGGTCAACATTGAGAAACTGCTGAACAGCGAAGAGATGGCATTGTTAGATATTGCCGCCGCTCATATGGCGTAAATAAGTAAACATATTATCCGGCCTACAATAATTGCTGTTGTAGGCCGGATAAGCGTAGCGCATCCGACACCTTTCCTTCTTACGCTTCCCGTTCAACCAGTTCCGGTTCTTCTTCCAGTAAACCTTCATCCTGTGCCAGCATCGCCGTTGCAATCCCGTTACCCAATACGTTGATCGCTGAGCGCCCCATATCGAGGAAATGGTCGATACCCATCAGTAACAAAATTCCTGCAACCGGAATATTAAAGCTTGGCATGGTTGCCGCCAGCACCACCAGCGCAGAACGCGGCACACCGGCAATCCCTTTGGACGCCAGCATCAGGGTCAACATCAGGACGGTGATTTCTGCAAAGGAGAGATGGATATTGTAGGCCTGTGCGATAAACATAGAAGCAAATGAGCAGTAGACCATAGAACCCACCAGGTTAAACGAATAACCGATAGGCAGTACAAATGACACGATATTAGGCGAGCAGCCAAATTTGGTTAATTGCTCCAGCGTTTTCGGATAAGCGGCTTCGGAACTGCTGGTGGTGAAGGCGACCAGCACCGGGTCTTTCAGCATGCTGACCAGGCGGAACACCTCTTTTTTCAGCATCACATAACCTACGGCCAGCAGGACCAGACAGGTCAGCAAAATGGCCACATAATAACCGCCAATGAACGACGCGTAGTTGAGCAGGATCCCCAGCCCCTGGGTGGCGATAACGGAAGATATTGCGGCAAAAATAGCCAGCGGCGCAACATACATCACGTAACCGGTCACCTTCAGCATAATGTGGGAGACGACATCCAGCGCGGCAACCAGCGGGGCGTTAAATTTTTCGCCGAGCGAAGCACCACCGATGCCGAAGAACATCGAGAACACAACGATTTGCAGAATCTCATTGTTGGCCATCGCCTCAGCGATGCTGGTGGGAATGGTATGCGTCAGAAAACCTTTCAGGCTCATACCGCCTACGGCCAGGCCGGTATCGGTGGCTTCCAGCGGGATCGCCAGGTTCAGGCCGCTGCCGGGTTGTTCGAGGGAGACCACAAACAGACCGACCAGAATAGACAGAATAGAAGAGCTGATAAACCAGATCATCGCTTTGCCACCCACGCGCCCGATGGTTGAGGTTTCGCCCAGGCGCATAATACCCACGGTCAGGGTGCTGAAGACTAAAGGCGCAATCACCATCTTAATCAGGCGCAAAAAGATGTCGGTGAGAAGCGTAATATTATCGGCCCAGGCGGTAACAACGCCGGGCGAGGCATAAGAGTGGATCCCTGCACCCGACAGGATCCCCGCCAGCATGAAGATCACAATAAACAACGTGAGTTTGTTTGCATTTGCCACTAAAAAGCCCTCAGTAAGGATTTAACATTTATTGTTCGGTTACTCATTTTTTATACTTATTAAGTGGTAACGAAATATTCATCATATAAATTGGATTAAAGCGTAATCGGATACAACTTTTTTTAATTTTTTATTCATTTTGTTGTGGTATTTACGAAGAGAATATGTGATCTGAATCACGAAAAAGTGCCTAATTGTTCTCATCTGACCTTAAGAACAGGCAAATATGAATGTTATTTACATGATAATTATGATGTTTTTATGTGAATGACTTGTGGTGGCTGTTCAACTGCTGCTCAGTGGTTCTGCCTGACTGTATTTCCCTCCCGTATTTCCCTTTCGCAAACGTAAAGTTATCTCAGCGAGTGCCGATAACGTTGATAACTCGTTTTCAGGAAGGTGCCTTATGTTTAACCGTATCCGCGTTGTCACAATGCTGATGATGGTGCTGGGGGTTTTCGCACTGCTACAGCTTGTTTCCGGTGGTCTGTTGTTTTCTTCATTGCAGCAGAATCAGCAAAGTTTTGTTATTTCTAACGATCTTCGACAGCAGCAAAGCGAACTCACCTCGACATGGGATCTGATGCTGCAAACACGTATTAATTTAAGCCGTTCTTCCGCGCGTATGATGATGGATGCGTCCAATCAGCAAAGCAGCGCGAAAAACGATCTGCTAAAGAATGCGAAAGCATCGCTGGCGCAGGCAGAAACGCATTACGCAAAATTTAAAAACATCACGCCGTTGCCGGAGATGGCAGAAGCCAGCGGCAACGTTGATGAGAAGTATCAGCAGTACCATGCGGCCTTAGCAGAACTGGTCCAGTTTCTGGAAAACGGCAATATGGACGCCTATTTCGCGCAACCTACTCAGGGAATGCAAAACGCGCTCGGCGAGGCGTTGGGCAAGTATGCCAGCGTGAGCGAGAAGCTTTACGTTCAGGCATTCGATCAAAGCGCGCGTGATTACCACTTTGCCCAATGGCAGCTCGGCATTCTGGCCGTGGTGCTGGTGCTGATTCTGGTGGTGGTGTGGTACGGCATCCGTCATACCTTGCTCAACCCTCTGGCGCGCGTTATTGCTCATATCCGTGAGATCGCCAGCGGTAATTTAACCGCGACGTTGACGGTCCACGGACGTAACGAAATTGGTGAGCTGGCCAGTACGGTTGACCATATGCAGCGTTCGCTGACGGAAACCGTCACCCTGGTACGTGAAGGTTCTGATGCGATTTATTCCGGTACCAGCGAAATTGCCAGTGGTAACACCGATCTTTCATCCCGTACTGAACAACAGGCATCTGCGCTGGAAGAGACCGCCGCCAGCATGGAACAACTGACCGCAACCGTGAAGCAAAACGCGGATAACGCGCGTCAGGCTTCTCAATTGGCGAAAAGCGCCTCTGATACCGCACAACATGGCGGCAAAGTGGTTGATCGCGTGGTGAACACCATGCATGAAATTGCCGATAGCTCGAAGAAAATTGCCGACATCATCAGCGTCATCGATGGCATTGCTTTCCAGACCAATATTCTCGCACTGAATGCGGCGGTTGAAGCGGCGCGTGCCGGTGAGCAAGGGCGTGGTTTTGCCGTGGTCGCAGGCGAAGTGCGTAATCTGGCGAGCCGTAGTGCGCAGGCGGCGAAAGAGATCAAAGCATTGATTGAAGACTCTGTTTCCCGAGTGGATACCGGTTCTGTCCTGGTAGAGAGCGCCGGGGAAACCATGAATGACATCGTCAATGCGGTGACGCGGGTAACCGACATTATGGGGGAAATCGCCTCCGCTTCAGACGAACAGAGCCGCGGGATAGATCAGGTTGCGCTCGCAGTATCTGAAATGGATCGTGTGACGCAACAGAACGCCTCGCTGGTTCAGGAATCGGCCGCCGCAGCGGCAGCGCTCGAAGAACAGGCCAGTCGCTTAACCCAGTCGGTGTCGATTTTCCGTCTCGCGTCACGCCCGACGTCGGCTAAACCCCGTGATACGCGGTTACCTGCGTCGGCGACTGCGACTGCATCATCTCCGCGCCAGAATAGTGAACAAGATACGAATTGGGAAACATTTTGACTGGTAGTTAAACCGCGGCCTGCGCCGCCCGATGGGAGCGTTGATGTTTAATCGTATTCGAATTTCGACCACGCTGTTTTTGATTTTAATCCTCTGCGGTGTTTTGCAGATTGGCAGTAATGGCTTGTCCTTCTGGGCATTTCGGGACGGTTTTCAAAACCTGAATCAGGTCGAACGGAGTAACCAACAACGCGCTGCGCTGGCCCAAACCCGCGCTGTGTTATTACAGGCCAGTACGGCCCTTAATAAGGCAGGAACGCTGACTGCACTGAGCTATCCACCAGAGGATATCAAGGCCTTGATGACGCTTGCGCGTGATAGCCTGGCGCAGTCCGAGTCAATGTTTAAACGCTTTATGGCGACGTCGGATACCACAGAACAAGAGAAGGCGCTGATTGGCGCGACGGAGAAAAGCTTTAGCCAATGGCACAGCGATCTGGTTCATCAGGCAACCTGGCTTGAGAACAATCAATTGTCAGATTTTCTGACCGCGCCGGTGCAGGCTTCGCAGGCTGCTTTTGATGCGAATGTTAATGCGTGGCAGAGCAACATTGACCGCGTGTTGCAAACAGCAGGGGATCTCAGCCAGCGAAATTATCATATGTCGGGGATGATTTTCGCCGTCATGGTGGTACTGGCGGTGCTGTTAACCAGTGCGGCGTTGTACTGGTCGCGCAAGATGATTGTCCAGCCGCTGGCGATTATCGGCAGCCATTTCGACAGCATTGCCGCAGGTAACCTGGCACGGCCTGTAGCAGTTTATGGTCGCAATGAGATCTCGGCCATTTTTGCCAGTCTGAAGAAGATGCAGCAGGCGCTGCGTGAAACAGTGAGTGAAGTTCGCCAGGGTAGCTCAGCCATGCACAGTGGCATTTCAGAGATCGTGATGGGCAATAACGATTTGTCTTCACGAACTGAACAGCAGGCGGCTGCACTGGCGCAAACGGCCGCCAGTATGGAACAACTCACTGCCACCGTTGGGCAGAATGCGGATAACGCGCGCCAGGCTTCAGGAATTGCTAAAAGTGCGGCAGACACAGCCCATAAAGGCGGCGAACAGACGTCGCGGGTCGCCAGTACTATGCATGAGATTTCCGCCAGCTCGCAGAAAATTGGCGACATTATCGGGGTGATTGACAGCATTGCCTTTCAGACCAATATCCTGGCGCTGAATGCCGCTGTAGAGGCTGCACGAGCGGGGGAACAGGGGCGCGGTTTTGCCGTTGTTGCTGGAGAAGTGCGCAATCTGGCCAGCCGGAGCGCACAGGCAGCAAAGGAAATTAAGGGACTGATTGAGGAATCTGTCACCCGGGTTCATCAGGGATCGCAGTTGGTCGATATGGCGGCGCGCACGATGACAGAAATTGTCAGCTCTGTGACCCGGGTGAACGACATCATGGGGGAGATTGCCTCGGCGTCTGATGAACAGCGCAGAGGTATTGAACAGGTGGCGCAGGCAGTCAGCCAGATGGACTCCGTGACGCAGCAAAACGCCGGGCTGGTGGAAGAAGCCGCATCCGCCACCGGACAACTCGCCACGCAGGCCGATCATCTTTCTGCCTGTGTCGCATTTTTTAAGCTTGAAGAGCAAAACGTAGCAAAACAAGAGTTGGCGCAACCGCAGGTTGTGCCCGTTGTATCCTGAATGTGATTGAGAAGGCGCTATGACATCATCTCTGCCCTCCGGGCAAACGTCATTATTGTTACAGATGACACAGCGCCTCGCGCTGTCTGACGCGCATTTTCGTCGGATATGTCAATTAATCTACCAGCGTGCGGGGATCGTACTGGCCGACCATAAGCGGGACATGGTTTATAACCGCCTGGTCCGCCGCCTGCGAACCCTGGGTCTGGATGACTTTGGTCGCTATCTCAGCATGCTGGAAGCTAACCAGAACAGTGCTGAGTGGCAGGCTTTTATTAATTCTCTGACCACCAACCTGACCGCGTTTTTTCGCGAAGGGCATCATTTTCCGGTGCTGTCGGATCATGCTCGTCGGCGTAGCGGTGAATACCGCGTCTGGAGCGCGGCGGCGTCAACCGGAGAAGAGCCGTACAGCATCGCCATTACGCTCGCCGATACCTTAGGTATGGCGCCGGGCCGCTGGCGTGTTTTTGCCAGCGACATTGATACCGAAGTGCTGGAAAAGGCGAGAAGCGGTATTTACCGCCTTGATGAGCTAAAGACGCTGTCACCCCAGCAGTTGCAGCGTTATTTCATGCGCGGCACCGGACCGCATGAAGGGCTGGTACGCGTCCGGCAGGAACTGGCGGGGCATGTTGAATTTTCCAGCGTGAATTTACTGGATAAGCAGTACAACGTGCCTGGGCCCTTCGATGCCATATTTTGCCGTAACGTAATGATCTACTTCGATAAAACGACGCAACAGGACATTTTGCACCGTTTTGTTCCACTTCTTAAACCAGATGGGCTGCTGTTTGCAGGTCATTCAGAAAACTTTAGCAACCTCGTGCGCGAGTTTAGCCTGCGTGGACAGACCGTGTATGCGCATGCGCCAGGTAAGGATAAAGCATGAGTAAAATCAGGGTGTTGTCGGTTGATGATTCTGCATTGATGCGTCAAATCATGACCGAAATTATTAACAGCCACAGTGATATGGAAATGGTGGCGACGGCGCCAGATCCGTTGGTCGCCCGGGATTTAATCAAAAAATACAATCCCGACGTACTGACGCTGGATGTGGAGATGCCGCGCATGGACGGTCTCGACTTTCTTGAGAAGTTGATGCGTCTGCGTCCGATGCCGGTCGTCATGGTCTCTTCTCTGACCGGTAAAGGTTCAGAGGTCACGTTGCGGGCGCTGGAGTTGGGGGCGATTGATTTTGTCACTAAACCGCAGTTGGGGATCCGTGAAGGGATGCTGGCCTATAGCGAAATGATCGCAGAGAAGATCCGCACTGCGTCGCGGGCAAAACTGGCGGCTCATAAACCCATGGCGGCACCAACGACCTTGAAAGCAGGGCCATTACTCAGTTCGGAAAAATTGCTGGTGATTGGCGCCTCAACCGGAGGAACAGAGGCAATTCGCCATGTACTCCAGCCATTGCCGCTTTCAAGTCCAGGTATTCTTATCACCCAGCATATGCCGCCAGGATTTACCCGCTCGTTCGCCGAACGTCTGAACAAACTGTGTCAGATCACGGTGAAAGAAGCCGAAGACGGGGAACGCGTTCTCCCGGGGCATGCGTATATTGCGCCCGGTGACAAACATATGGAGCTGGCGCGTAGCGGCGCGAACTACCAAATCAAAATTCATGACGGCCCGCCGGTTAACCGGCACCGGCCTTCAGTGGATGTGCTGTTCCATTCGGTGGCGAAACATGCGGGGCGTAATGCGGTGGGAGTGATCCTGACCGGCATGGGCAACGACGGCGCCGCCGGAATGTTAGCGATGAACCAGGCTGGCGCCTGGACCATTGCGCAAAATGAAGCAAGTAGTGTGGTGTTCGGCATGCCGCGCGAGGCCATCAATATGGGTGGCGTAAGCGAAGTGGTCGATCTTAGCCAGGTAAGCCAGCAAATGCTGGCGAAAATCAGTGCCGGACAGGCAATACGTATTTGAATCAGGAGTCTATTTTTTATGGCGGATAAAGAGCTTAAGTTTTTGGTTGTGGATGACTTTTCCACCATGCGTCGCATCGTGCGTAACCTGCTCAAAGAGCTGGGGTTCAACAATGTTGAAGAGGCGGAAGACGGCGTGGATGCGCTGAATAAGCTGCAGACTGGGGGATTCGGTTTTGTCATTTCCGACTGGAACATGCCGAATATGGACGGCCTGGAACTGCTGAAAACCATTCGTGCAGATGGCGGAATGTCTTCCCTGCCAGTGCTGATGGTCACGGCAGAAGCGAAGAAAGAAAACATTATTGCGGCAGCACAGGCAGGCGCCAGTGGTTATGTCGTTAAACCGTTTACGGCGGCGACGCTGGAAGAAAAACTCAATAAGATCTTTGAGAAACTGGGCATGTGAGGGTGTGATAATGATGATGCAACCACAAATTAAACCTGCTGACGAACACTCAGCAGGGGACATCATCGCGCGCATCGGCAGTTTGACCCGAATGCTGCGCGACAGCCTGCGCGAACTGGGGCTGGATCAGGCTATTGCCGAAGCGGCGGAAGCGATTCCCGATGCCCGCGATCGTCTCGATTACGTTGTGCAAATGACTGCACAGGCGGCAGAGCGCGCGCTGAACAGCGTGGAAGCTTCGCAACCGCACCAGGACGCGATGGAAAAAGGGGCCAAAGAGCTGACAAAACGCTGGGATGAATGGTTCGAAAATCCGATCGAGCTGTCTGACGCTCGGGAGCTGGTCACCGACACCCGTCAGTTTCTTGGTGACGTGCCCGGACATACCAGCTTCACCAATGCCCAGTTGTTGGACATCATGATGGCGCAGGATTTCCAGGACCTCACCGGTCAGGTCATCAAGCGTATGATGGATGTTATCCAGGAGATTGAACGTCAGCTGCTGATGGTTCTGCTGGAAAACATTCCGGAGCAGGGCGCTCGTCCAAAACGTGAAAACGAAAGCTTGCTGAACGGCCCGCAGGTTGACACCTCAAAAGCCGGCGTGGTGGCAAGTCAGGATCAGGTTGACGACCTGCTGGATAGTCTCGGGTTCTGATTGTTGCGCGAGTCCCCTCAGGCCGCAGAGTAGGTCTGAGGGGAAAGTTCTCAGCGTAAATCCATTTTAACGGTCATGTTGCCTTCAAAGCTTCCTGGTTCCGGGCGGCTGGCGGTGGTAGAGACCGGCGCGGCCGTCATGTTAATTATGCCATTTCCCTGTTCATCCAGCGTAACCGGAAAGTCCACAGAACCATCCAGTACTACGTTCTGATTATTTGCATCAAACATTCTGATACCGAGATCGTTTCTGCCAATCAGTTTGGCGATGTAGGACTGACTACCCTCTACCACGCCCTGATCGGCGGTCAACGTCAGCTTAATCTTGTCGCTGTTGCTGATGGCGGGGCCGTCACAATGGTAGGCGATATCGACATCTTTCAGCGTATAGCCTTTTGGCGGTTGACCCTGGTTAACAAACTGACTGCTGATAATACTCCCCATATCAACCTCAATGGTGCTTCCAGCATTAATCGTACAACTGAGAGGGGCGGTAAGCTTACCGCTCAGCCAGATATTGGACACCAGTTGAGCATCGGTGTTGCGGCATGAACCATTTCCTGTATACAGACAGGCATAGCTTTGCACAACCAGCGTGGGGTCGATGATCTCTTCACCCAATATCGGTTTTTTAATGTACAGATAAAAGCGAATCACGCTGAGCTTGAACTTTCGTTTGACCGTTGCGCCACCGGTCGGTCGCGTTTCGTTGTTACAGACATCTGCCGTCCCTTCCGACAGTTTTTGGTCTGCCTTTTGACTGCCCATATTGCCGATTGGGGTCGGGTACTCGGTGATTTTGATCTCACTTAACCCCATGCCATCGGGATTGTCGATAGCGTCGTTAAATCCCGAAACCTTGATATCCAGGTTCTCTGTTAAGACTCCGTATCCACTGACGCCTGCCGTCAGCGGACTACCGGCGAAGTTGTATTCATAAATCATCGATGCTGATGTGGTATTGGCGGGACATGTGCAATTGGCTTCGATCTCAGTCCCGGTACCTGGCATGTAGCTCCCCGTTAAGTATGAATAATTTGTATTGTTTTCTGTGCTGCTGAGTTCATGCTCATATGACACTGAATAGTCAGCAGATGCTACAAAGCAATTTGTTAACAGCGTTATCGCAGCCTGGACTGAGGCTGGCAATAGAAAGAGAACCGAGGTCAATACGACCGCAAAAATGTGGCGCATATGTTATTCCTGTTTGCAAATGGCCTGAGTAGAGAGAATCCCTGCGAGATTCGCAGCGTGTTCGGGCTCAGGGAGTACCACGCTGGCATGGCATTGTTGTTCACGAGCCTTACCCCATTGAATGGTTACCGGAAAGGTCGCCGGAACCCCTGCGAGGTAGACGGTGCCGGTATCATCAACGATGCCGAGAATTGAGGCATTATCGACGGAGACCATTGCACCGAAAGGAATGACTTGTCCCCTGGCATTGGTGAGATGGAGAAGCGCCCGATAACCGATGTGCGCGACAAAGTTTGCCGCCACCGCTGCGCTACGGCTTGGAATGACGGTGGTGGCAGTTGCATCGGTATCAACATCATCCGGCAGGCTGGTGGTATCAATTCGGATGCTGTTTTTCTGATACGGCGTCAGGGAGGGGATGACAGCATTACCCTGCCAGTCGGTGCGGACACCGCGCTGATTCTGAAAGCGGATGCCTTTTGCCCCTTGAGCAGAGACTATGGCAAACTGATCGCCCAATGGTTGAGAAAAGGTGATGCCGTGAGGATGGGCGACAATCGCGCCGCTGGCACCCAGATTCAACTGTTGCGAGCGGTCCGATGAAGTGTAATAGCCGGCGTTCAAACTGGCGTATTGCGAGCGGTAGCTGCTGTACAGACTGCTGGTATCTTCGCCGTCGTGATTGCTGTGGCTTTGCTGCAGGGAATAGCTCAGACGCTGATCGTCAAGTAGCGTGCCGTTCAAGCCGATATTATGGCGGGTATAGCCATGTTTGCTGCTGCTGACGTTATAGGTCGACCATGCGTTGGGCAACCAGCGGCTGAGAGGCACGCTGAGTCCAAAGGCGATCATCTGATCGTCTTGTCGATCGCTGGTTTTACTGTAGGTATAAGTCAGATGATAGCTAATCCCATTTATTGTCGTATTTACTCCGGCAGACAGGCTGCGTTCAGTTTCTGAGGTTCCCCAGTAGTCCTGCTGATAACCGTTCAGGTAGATGCTGCTGCCCAGCAATGTTTGGCTGATGCTGGCCTGAATTCGGTTGCGTTTGTTATAGCTGAACATCAGGTCATCTTCATTACCGCTGTATTTCTTATTGGCATCACTGAAGCTGTAATAGCCCTGCGTAGAATAGCGATAGCTGGCGAGCGTGAAGTTGGTGGCGGTACGCTCGATCTTGCCCGAGTAAAGCAGGCGATACGACTGACCGGAACTTGTTTGATCATTATCCAGCGTGGCTCTGGCTGCCGTGACGTCAGCCGAAAGGGCGCCCAACTCGCCCAGTGCTATACCGATCCCGGCGTTCGCAGCCTGATAATCACCAGAAGAGGTGACTCCGCCGAACAGCGTTGCGGCATTGTTCAAACCGTAGATAAAACTGGCCTGGGCGAATTCGGGTTCTTTCTCGTCGCTGCCGCTGGCCGCCCGGTAACGGGCCGCGGTGACTTCGTATTTTATCCTGCCGGGACGTAACATCACGGCGGTGCTGGAGTAGGGTTGGGTAAAATGATGCTCTGTGCCGTCGGCTTCTTTTACCGTGATATCCAGATCGCCGCTGTTGGTTGTCGAGTAGAGATCGGAAATCTCAAAAGCCCCCGGGGCAACGTTTTGCTGGTAGATCAAATAGCCATTTTGCCGGATGGAGACTTCCGCATTTGAACTGGCGATCCCGCGTATAACGGGCGCGTAGCCGCGCTGGCTGAACGGTAACATTTCGTCATCGGAGGCCAGATTTACACCTGTGTACTGAATACTGTCGAAGACATCGCCACGGGTGCTGTTTTCACCCGCGGTAAACTGGCTGCGTAGCACATCAATATCATGCTGCAGATAGGTATTAATGGCATCCCAGGCATTGATGCTTTCAGATTTGCTCCAGGTAGAATAGTTGCGTACCCGCCACCCGCCCAGGTTAAGACCACTACGCAGATTGAGGTACTGGCTGTCAGAGGTATTATGGTTACCGTCACGGGTCTGTGAACCTGAATAACTGTAATCCGTAAACAGAACCGGTACGCCGTCATCCCACTGTGACGGGTCAATACCATCCCTGGCCGGATTCGCAATGGCGGCCTGCGGCATGCTGATATTGAGCGTCATCGTGGAAAAGTCGAGAGATGATGAGGCTTGCGGGATGTAATACCCCAGAGGGTGTAGGAGAGGTACATTCGCTGGCGCATCCGCAAGTGCTGGATAGTTCTCAATTTTAACGCCCCAGTGGCGCAGCATTTCTGGCGTCAACTGTGCCTGAAGCGTACCATCCGTGGCACTTGTATAGGTAACCGGTTCTTCACCCAGCAACGTCTTATTGAGCTGTAGCCGCGAAGGCCAGGTACCGGGCAGTTGCGCATTTTCGCGGGAGAAAAGCGACAAATCGATATCCTGTTGCGAGAGTTCGTTGCCCTCCAGTGATGAAGAGGAAAAGGAATATTCCCGTGCGAAAGCATGGCCTGAAACGACAAATGCAATGCTGAGAAGACCGCGGATTAGCAGCGACAGCCTCGAAGGAGCAAACGTAGAACGTCGCAACATTAACCCCCCTTGCTCAACGGGGCCGAGTATTGTTGCGAGGCATTTCCGTAGTCGGTAATACAGTGCCAGGTAACCTGATCACCGTTAGCTTGCACGGGCAGCGGGAAAGTGGCGGTGCTGAAAGGTGCCACCATATCCGCCTTCGGAAGTGAAACTGCGCCCAAGTGTAAGCTATCGAAAACCGTGTAGAAGGCGTTATTATTCGTTACCTGTAACTGGTTACCTGAACGCACAAACTGTAACTTCTCGCAGCTTTGTGCCGGTGAACCCGTAATATTTTTAGGGCGCCAGAGCAGTTTGAGACGGGTTTTATAGATTAGCCGAAGAATATTTTTACTTTCATTTTCTTTGGCGGTCGCCGGAATAGTGCGCACGTTCATATAAAACAGCGATTCTTTATTCTCTGGAAGTGGCGTGCCGTTCCAGGTGATACGCAGGCTCTGCTCTTTTTGCGCGTTGAGGCGAAAAAGCGGCGGGGTAACGATAAAAGGTCCGCGCGTCTTCTCATCCCCCGTATCGGTCCACGACTGAATTAACCATGGCAGTTGCGTGTCAGTATTAGTCAGCGCCAGCGCGACCTCTTTTTTGTTAGCGTCAAAAATAATCCGTGTGCGGCCAACCTGAATTCCACTCGCCGGACAAAAACACGAGTAAAAGAGAGGAGGGAATAATGCCACCATAATAAGGATACGCATAAAATGGACCCGTAATAGGTTAAATATTATCGATGGTATTAAGCGCCTGGAAATATTCCAGGCGTAAAAATAGAAAGTGTTAGCGATATAAAATATTAATTGTCATGTCCGCATCAGCCGGGCCAGCGGTGACTTCTTTTGCGAACGATTTATAGCGAGCCTGAAGGTGAGCCTGAATGGTATCGGTGGACTCTGTTGATAGCGGAATATAAACTTGCCCCTCTGAACCATCGAAGGCCAACAATGTTGTTGGTGAGTTGATCGGGCTAAGTGCAATACCCACTCCGGTAGCTGCCGTCTCTCCTGCGGTCGTGATCTGACTGACGTCAAGAAGCGTATTGGACTTGGTTAATGCGGTAGGGCCATTAAAGGTTAACTGCACGGAAGTCAGACCTTCAGTCGTCACCGGACAGTCAGTCAGTTTTATATCGACATCAACCAGATCTGTTTCTGTACCTACAGTGGTAAATAATGATGTCGGCCACGTACCCAGCGGTATAGTGCTGTCCGTACCATCATCTCCATCAATGACACAACTTGGTTCAATGATTTCTCCGGTAAAATGAATCGTCCCTGCATTCATTTCTGCGGCTAATACATTAAATGTATATGCTGACAGCAGAGCAAAAAATACAGCGCTTTTCTTCATCTTCATGATTTGATAATCCCTGTAAGTGTTAATATTTTATTCCATAAAAATATGGGTGTAGCTCAACGGTAATATTATTCGGTCGCCAGTATACATGAGGTTTAATCGTTGTGGAGTAGGGCGGGGTTAAGTGGGTTATAATTAAAGCTTATGATTTTTTATTTTATTATTGAGTCTGAAGGGAATGATATATAATGTGATTATGTTAAGCAATTCTTATATTGCTTTCTTCTAAAACTTAGGCGGAATTGCTATTTTTTTATTCGATTTTGTTCTGTTGACAGAGTTATGTTCGTCTTTTTTTAATGTTTCTTAATTCAGAAATTAATAAATATTATGCTGTGATAGCTATTTTAGCCGCGATGAGACGGTATTGCGCAGGATCTATCCGCCGGGTAAACCCCGAAAAGAGCATGATTGCGCGGTTTTTTCTCGCCATTGCTTACGGACCATGCTGGCATGATAAGTCAGACGTAATGGGTAACGAGCACGTACTGTGGCAGAAGAAAGCGACGACGACAAAACAGAAGCCCCCACACCCCACCGACTTGAAAAAGCCCGGGAGGAAGGGCAGATCCCCCGATCCAAAGAGCTGACTTCACTGCTTATTTTGCTGGTGGGAGTGTGCATTATCTGGATTGGTGGGGAGTCGCTGGCCCGCAGACTGGCTGGCATGCTGTCGGCTGGGCTACGGTTTGACCACAGTATGGTCAATGACCCCAATCTGATCCTCAGCCAAATCATCCTGCTGATTAAAGACGCGATGATTGCGCTGTTGCCGTTGATTACTGGCGTCGTTCTGGTGGCATTGATCTCACCCGTGATGCTTGGTGGCTTGATCTTCAGTGGTAAATCTCTGCAACCCAAGTTCTCTAAGTTGAATCCGCTGCCAGGCATTAAACGAATGTTTTCCGCGCAAACCGGTGCCGAACTACTCAAAGCGATACTGAAGTCCACGTTAGTGGGAAGCGTGGCCGGATTTTATCTCTGGCATAACTGGCCAGCGATGATGCGGCTGATGGCGGAATCACCGATTACGGCGATGGGCAATGCCCTGGATTTAGTCGGTATGTGCGCGCTGTTGGTGGTGCTGGGCGTCATTCCCATGGTCGGGTTCGACGTTTTTTTCCAGATTTATAGCCATCTGAAAAAGTTGCGCATGTCGCGTCAGGATATCCGTGACGAATTTAAGCAAAGCGAAGGTGATCCGCACGTTAAGGGCAAAATACGCCAAATGCAGCGCGCGGCGGCACAGCGTCGCATGATGGCGGATGTACCGAAAGCGGACGTCATTGTGACCAACCCCACGCACTACTCGGTGGCGTTGCAGTATGACGAGAACAAAATGAGCGCGCCGAAAGTTGTTGCCAAAGGCGCGGGGCTGGTGGCGTTACGTATTCGTGAGATTGGTGCCGAGCATCGTGTCCCCACGCTAGAAGCACCACCACTGGCGCGTGCGTTATATCGTCATGCAGAGATTGGTCAGCAAATACCGGGGCAATTATATGCCGCCGTTGCCGAAGTGCTGGCATGGGTATGGCAGTTAAAACGCTGGCGTCTGGCAGGCGGCAATCCGCCACCACAACCTGAAAACCTTCCGGTGCCTGACGCACTGGATTTCCTGAACGAGAAGAATACTGATGGCTAATCTGGTCGCGATGCTGCGCCTGCCCGGCAACCTCAAATCCACGCAATGGCAAATCCTTGCCGGGCCGATCCTCATTCTGCTGATCCTGTCGATGATGGTGCTGCCGCTGCCGGCTTTCATCCTCGATCTGCTGTTTACGTTTAATATTGCGCTGTCGATCATGGTGCTGCTGGTGGCGATGTTTACACAGCGCACGCTTGAGTTTGCTGCATTCCCGACGATTTTGCTGTTCACCACATTATTGCGCCTGGCCCTGAACGTCGCGTCGACGCGTATCATTTTGATGGAAGGACATACCGGTGCGGCCGCGGCGGGGAAGGTGGTTGAAGCCTTTGGCCACTTCCTGGTGGGCGGTAACTTTGCCATCGGGATCGTGGTTTTCGTTATTCTCGTCATCATTAACTTTATGGTTATTACCAAAGGCGCCGGTCGTATCGCTGAAGTTGGCGCACGCTTCGTGCTGGATGGTATGCCCGGCAAGCAGATGGCGATTGATGCCGACTTAAATGCCGGACTGATTGGCGAAGATGAAGCCAAAAAACGCCGTTCGGAAGTGACGCAGGAAGCGGACTTCTACGGTTCGATGGATGGTGCGAGTAAATTCGTACGCGGAGATGCCATCGCCGGTATTTTGATCATGGTGATCAACGTGGTTGGCGGCCTGTTGGTCGGGGTGCTACAGCATGGTATGAGCATGGGCAGCGCCGCGGAAAGTTATACCCTGCTGACTATCGGTGACGGCCTGGTCGCGCAGATCCCCGCGCTGGTTATCTCAACGGCGGCGGGTGTTATCGTGACCCGCGTGAGTACCGACCAGGATGTAGGCGAACAGATGGTGACCCAACTGTTCAGTAATCCAAGCGTTATGCTGCTTAGTGCAGCGGTGCTGGGTTTGCTGGGCCTGGTACCTGGTATGCCAAACCTGGTATTTTTGATGTTTACCGCCGCATTACTCGGCCTGGCCTGGTGGATGCGTGGCCGCGAACTCAAAGCGCCTGCTGAACCTCAGCCGGTAAAAATGCCGGAAAATAACTCTGTGGTGGAAGCCACCTGGAACGATGTGCAACTGGAGGATTCACTGGGAATGGAGGTGGGTTATCGCCTGATCCCAATGGTGGATTTTCAGCAGGATGGCGAGCTACTGGGGAGAATTCGCAGTATTCGTAAGAAATTTGCCCAGGATATGGGCTTCCTGCCGCCGGTGGTCCACATTCGCGACAATATGGATCTGCAACCCGCCCGCTATCGCATTCTGATGAAAGGGGTGGAAATTGGCAGCGGGGACGCCTATCCCGGACGTTGGCTGGCTATTAACCCGGGGACGGCGGCAGGTTCGTTGCCGGGAGAGAAAACGGTCGATCCGGCTTTCGGTCTGGACGCTATCTGGATTGAGAGCGCATTGAAGGAACAGGCGCAGATTCAGGGCTTTACGGTGGTTGAAGCCAGTACCGTTGTCGCTACGCATCTGAATCACCTGATTGGTCAGTTTGCCGCTGAGCTGTTCGGGCGTCAGGAAGCGCAACAGCTACTGGACCGCGTCTCACAGGAGATGCCAAAACTGACAGAAGATCTGGTCCCTGGGGTTGTGACGCTGACCACACTGCACAAAGTGCTGCAGAACTTACTGGACGAAAAAGTACCGATTCGCGATATGCGCACCATTCTTGAAACGCTGGCTGAACATGCGCCGCTGCAAAACGATCCGCATGAGCTTACTGCGGTAGTCCGTGTTGCGCTGGGGCGCGCCATCACCCAGCAATGGTTCCCGGGTAATGAAGAGGTTCAGGTTATTGGTCTGGATACCCCGCTTGAACGTTTGCTGCTGCAAGCATTACAGGGCGGCGGCGGTCTGGAGCCTGGTCTGGCAGACAGGCTGCTGGCCCAAACTCAGGAAGCGCTCTCCCGCCAGGAAATGTTGGGTGCGCCGCCGGTATTGCTGGTTAATCACGCGTTGCGCCCGTTACTGGCACGCTTTTTACGCCGCAGCATACCGCAACTGGTGGTGTTATCGAACATGGAGCTTTCCGATAACCGCCATATTCGTATGACGGCGACCATTGGAGGTAAATAATGCGTAACTTACTGTGGCTGTTGGTTTTTCCTTTGGTGGCGCAGGCGGCCGGAGAAGGGGCATGGCAGGCGAGCGGAATGGGCATCACCTTAAACCATCGTGGTCAGTCAGCCTCGTCCGCACCTCTGGTTCCCAGTCAGCCCGTCTCAGGTTTGATGACCCTGGTGGCGTGGCGCTATGCGCTTAATGGCCCAACCCCTGCCGGGTTACGTGTGCGTTTATGTTCTCAGTCCCGCTGTGTCGAGCTGGACGGGCAAAGTGGCACCACCAACGGGTTCAATAATGTTCCCGCCATCGAACCGATGCATTTTGTCTGGGAAGTTCCCGGCGGCGGTCGTCTGATCCCCGCCTTACAAGTACAGAGCAATCAGGTAATAGTAAACTATCGTTAACGCCTTCCTTCATTAAGCCAGCAGCAGAAACTGCTGGCTGCTTCGCAATTTTAGCCCGCCGCTTTGATTAAAAAGAAACGCTGTTTTATAAAATTGGTGACATACGTTGCCGGACTCTTTGTGCTGTTGCCATTTCGCGAACATCCCTGGCAGAAACAGAAAGGTTTCACTTCCTGTTAGCTTTTACTGTGACCCTGTAAGGACGCCCAATATCAACGCGAGGATTGCGGGGCCTCCCAATAATGTGCAGGGGTAACGGCAATGAAGACACGTAAAATCGGACTGGTTAACTATTTTGCCTACGGTTCGGGGGATTTTTTGGGCGCAGGCACCACGGCATTAACCGCCGCCTGGCTGCTCTATTTTTACACTACGTTTTGTGGCCTGACGCCTATCGAGGCGACCTTCATTTTTGCCACCGCCAGGGTGTTGGATGCCGCGGTTAGCCCGTTAATGGGTTTTTTAACCGATAACTTTGGTTCCACCTGGCTCGGTAAACGCTTCGGGCGACGTAAGTTTTTTATTCTGTTGGGGATCCCCTGCGTCTTTAGCTACTCGCTGATGTGGGTGGGTGACATGGGTTTCTGGTACTACCTGCTGACCTATCTGATTTTTGACGTGGTCTACACCATGATTCTGGTGCCTTATGAAACGCTGGTGCCCGAAATGACCGATGACTTTAAACAGAAAACCAAGTTTTCCGGCGCGCGTATTTCGATGGCGCAAATGTCAGCTATTCTGGCCTCGTTCTTACCCGGCGTTCTGCTGACGCTGTTTGGCAAAGATAACCCGGTGTCTTTTTTCTACGCCAGCCTGGTGTTCTCTGTGCTGTGCGCGCTGATGCTGATTTTCGTCTGGTTCTTTACCTGGGAGCGCCCACGTTCTGAGTGGACTGAAGCCGCGCTGCGAGCCGAAGAAGAGAAGAAAAAGCTGACCTTTAGCCAAAGCATGACCCGTCTGTTTGTTGAACTGAGTTCAACACTGCGCATCCGAATCTTCCGCCAGCATTTAGGAATGTATCTCGGCGGCTATATAGCGCAGGACGTTTTTAACGCCGTCTTTACTTACTATGTGGTGTTTGTGCTGATGCAGGAAGCCTCGATGGCGTCAAACCTGCTGGGAACGATGGCTATCTTCCAGTTCATTGCCGTTATCGCCATGATCCCATTGTGTATCCGCTTTGGACCCGCGCCATCATACCGGATGGTGGTTGTCCTGTTTGGCGCGAGCTCTCTCTCTTATGCGCTGCTTTACTATGCCGGGTTAAGCGATGTTTATTCTCTGTTGCTGCTGGTCTCTGCCATTGCGGGTCTGGGACGCGGCGGTATCAATTATGTCCCCTGGAATACCTACACCTATATTGCTGACGTTGACGAAGTGATTACCGGCCAGCGCCGGGAAGGGATCTTCGCCGGCATTATGACGTTAACGCGTAAGGCGTCACAGGCGGGAGCGGTGATGCTGGTTGGGATTGTCATGCAGATGTCCGGTTTTGTCTCCGGTCACAGCGTACAACCCGCGGCAGTCAGCCATACCATTTTGTTAATTCTGAGCTGCGGTACGCTCATTGTTCTGGCGCTGGGTTTCCTGGTTTCCTTGCGCTTCAAACTGAACCTGCAAACCCACAGTACCCTACGTGAAGAGACCGCAAAAATGCGGGCATCGGGACGCCCCGTGCCGGAAGGGCTCTCCGCCAAAGGCCGCGCGACCGTAGAGATGCTGTCGGGCATGCCATATGAATCACTTTGGGGCAACAACAATATTGGTTACCTGAATCGTAATAAGCCAGCAGCACCGAAACTGGAAAAGGGTGCCGCATTGAATTCGACATTGACAGAGGTGAAGTAAATGATTGTTTACCCGGTTAAACACAGCCCGTTATTGCGTCAACCAGACCATTTTATTGCCAGGGATGAATTAAAAACGTTGATCAAAAAGGTGACGCATAACCTGGTCAATATTCATGATGAGACAGGCGAATTCCTGCTGCGTCTGGACGACGGCCGCGTTATTGATACCAAAGGCTGGGCGGGATGGGAGTGGACGCACGGCGTCGGCCTGTACGGGATGTATCAGTATTATCAGCAAACCGGCGATGAAACGATGCGCGATATCATCGATAGCTGGTTTGCCGATCGCTTTGCTGAAGGTGCGACCACCAAAAACGTTAACACTATGGCGCCGTTTTTAACGCTGGCGTATCGCTATGAAGAGACGCGTAACCCCGCGTATCTGCCGTGGCTCGACAACTGGGCTGAGTGGGCCATGCATGATATGCCGCGTACCGAATTCGGCGGTATGCAGCACATTACGCTGGCGGAAGAGAATCATCAGCAAATGTGGGATGACACGTTGATGATGACGGTTTTGCCACTGGCGAAAATCGGCAAGTTGCTCAACCGTCCAGAATATATCGAAGAGGCAACCTATCAGTTCCTGCTGCATGTGCAGAACCTGATGGATAAAGAAACGGGGCTGTGGTTCCACGGCTGGAGCTATGAAGGGCGGCATAATTTTGCCAACGCCCGCTGGGCACGTGGTAACAGCTGGTTAACTATCGTGATCCCGGACTTCCTCGAACTGCTCGATTTACCAGAAAACAGTGCTGTTCGCCGCTATCTGGTGCAGGTCCTGCACGCGCAAATCGCGGCGCTGGCAAAGTGTCAGGATGACAGTGGATTGTGGCACACGCTGCTGGACGATCCGCAGTCGTATCTGGAAGCGTCAGCTACCGCCGGATTTGCGTATGGGATCCTCAAAGCAGTACGTAAACGCTATGTCGGTCAAGATTATGCTGCGGTGGCCGAAAAAGCCATCAGAGGCATTGTGCAACATATCTCACCAGAAGGTGAATTGATGCACACCTCGTTTGGTACCGGAATGGGGCACAATCTCGATTTTTACCGCAATATCCCGCGGACCTCCATGCCATATGGACAGGCCATGGCGATACTGTGCCTTACCGAATACTTGCGTAAGTATTTTTGATCTCGTTGGCAGAGGGGGCTGCCGCTAACGGACCTGATTGTTGATTCACCTCTGTTTGCGCGGCATTATCCTGCGGCGCAAACAGATGATCCATGATTTGCCGCATGACCGGTGCGGCGGTAACACCGTCGCTGCCGCCGTTTTCGAGGATTAACGCCACGGCGACTTTCGGGTTCTTATAGGGCGCAAAAGCGGTATAAAACACATGGTCGCGCAAACGGACAGGAATCATTTTCGCATTGTAGGTCTGATTTTCTTTCAGGCTGAAGACCTGCGATGTGCCACTTTTTGCCGCAATGCCGTAAGGTGCGGTGTGAAAGAACTTATACCCGGTACCGTTTGGTTCATTTGCCATGCCGAACATCGCCTGACGCACCAGCCCCCAGTAGGGTGACGACGCAGAGGCGATTTGCGACGGCGGTTCAGGAGCCTGGTATGGCGTGAGGATTTTGCCGCTTTCTTCATCGAGTAGCAGGTGAGGAGCGATGACTTTGCCGTTGTTAATCAGCGCTACCATAGCCTTTACCATCTGGATCGGCGTGGCAATCCAGTAGCCCTGGCCGATACCGACAGAAATGGTATCCCCTTGATACCATGCTTTTTTATGTACTTTCTGTTTCCATTCGCGGCTCGGGAGCAGGCCGTTATACTCCTCATCAAGATCGATACCGGTCGGTTTACCGTAACCAAACTGGCTGAGCATGCTGTTAATCCGGTCGATCCCCATCATATACGCCACCTGATAAAAGAAGGTATCGGCGGATTCTTCAATCGCTTTGGTGACGTCCAGCATACCGTGACCGGTTTTTTTCCAGTCACGATAATGTCGCTCGGTGCCGGGTAGCGTCCAGGTGGGCGCGCCGAAGAAACTGGTCTGCGGGGTGATGACGCCGTTCAGTAACGCTGACATCGCCATGTAGGGTTTGACCGTGGAGGCAGGAGGGTATAACCCCTGCGTGACGCGGTTGATTAAAGGCAGGTCTTTATCCTGCAACAGCTTGTTATAGTCCTGATAGCTGATGCCTTTGACAAACGGATTGGGGTCATAGCTGGGATTGGAGACCATCGCCAGCACGGAACCGTCGTGCGGATCTTCCACCAGTACTGCCGCACGCTGGCCCGCCAACAGACTCTCAATGTATTGCTGTAAATGTAAGTCCAGCGTCAGATGGATATCTTTCCCGGCAACGGGCGGCACATCCTTGATCAAGCGGACGATGCGTCCGTGGTTATCGACTTCCACCTCCTGATAACCGGTTTTTCCATGCAGTTCGTTTTCGTAATAGTGCTCAATACCCTGCTTGCCGATGTTGTGATCGGCGGCATAGTTTTCTGCCAGACCTTTTTTATCCAGTGCTTTCAGATCGTTGTCGTTGATTTTTGAAACATAGCCAAGGACATGCGCCAGTGCGGCCCCATAGGGGTACTGGCGGTCTTCATAGCTATTGATATTGACGCCACTGAAACGAAACTGGTTAACCGAGAAGCGAGCGATTTCTACATCGGTCAGCGCATTTTTTAGCACTACCGGGCGATAACGGCTGCTGGATTTTAGCTCATGGCGGAACTGGTCAATGTCATCCGGGGTGAGGTCAACGATCGGCGTTAGCTGCCTGATTAGGGTATCCATATCGCTGATTTTATAAGGCGTAACGGAAATGTCGTACCAGGTTACGTTGCGCACCAGCGGGATGCCGTTACGATCGTAAATCATGCCTCGCGTTGGGGCGACGGGCAGCATTTTAATGTCGTTTGCATTCGAGCGGGTGGTGTAATACTGGTGCTGACAGATTTGTAAATTGTAGAGATTGTAAATCAGGATGCCAAAACAGATAACCACAAGGCCAAAGGCCACTATCACACGCCGCTGGAAGAGTTTTTCTTCCGCCTCAAAATCTCTGAATGTCATTGACCCGTACCCGATTAATTCGCCGCCTAATGATACGGAGGCTCAAACGGGATGACAGGCAAAAAATGTTCCATATCTCAACGGAAATGTGTCATTCCTTGTGAGTTGTTACAGATAGCCTGTTACGGAAATAAAAAAGGCCTGAGTCCGCGTTACAGACTCAGGCCTCAATCATTGCGTACTTACATACGTTCTACGGTTTCGATACCCAGCGTATCCAGACCCAGCTTCAGGGTTTTCGCCGTCAGTTGCGCCAGCTTCAGACGGCTGTTACGAATCTCTTCGTTCTCCGCGCTGAGGATAGGGCAATGTTCGTAGAAGCCGGAGAACAGACCCGCTACGTCGTACAGGTAGGCACACATCACGTGCGGCGTACCTTCACGGGCCACGACGGTGAGCGTTTCTTCAAACTGCAGCAGACGCGCAGCCAACTGGGCCTCGCGATCTTCATTGATAATGACCTGCGCATTTGCCAGCGTG
The DNA here is from genome assembly GCF_030334645.1 of Citrobacter sp. Cc139. NCBI lineage: Bacteria > Pseudomonadati > Pseudomonadota > Gammaproteobacteria > Enterobacterales > Enterobacteriaceae > Citrobacter > Citrobacter sp. Cc139. The sequence continues at coordinate 44,266 of NZ_JAOWDM010000094.1, read as the reverse complement.
CTCTCGTCGATTTCCGCTTTACGGAACACGGACAGTACGCGGGTGTAGGCATACTGCATGTACGGCGCGGTGTTGCCTTCGAACGCCAGCATATTGTCCCAGTCGAAGATGTAGTCAGTGGTACGGTTTTTGGACAAATCCGCATATTTCACTGCGCCGATACCGACCGCATTCGCCAGCTTTTCCAGCTCATCGGCAGGCATATCCGGGTTCTTCTCAGCCACCAGACGACGCGCGCGTTCCAGCGCTTCATCCAGCAGATCGGCCAGTTTAACCGTACCGCCCGCACGGGTTTTGAACGGTTTACCGTCTTTGCCCAGCATCATACCGAACATGTGGTGTTCCAGCGGCACGGAATCCGGCACATAGCCGGCTTTACGGACGATGGTCCAGGCCTGCATCAAGTGCTGATGCTGACGGGAATCGATGTAATAGAGAACGCGGTCGGCATGCAGCGTTTCGTAACGATATTTGGCGCAGGCGATGTCGGTGGTGGTGTAGAGATAGCCGCCATCTTTCTTCTGAATGATAACGCCCATCGGTTCGCCTTCCTTGTTCTTATACTCATCAAGGAATACGACGGTAGCGCCTTCGCTCTCAACAGCCAGACCTTTCGCCTTCAGATCGGCCACGATACCTGGCAGCATCGGGTTGTACAGGCTTTCCCCCATGACGTCGTCACGGGTCAGCGTGACGTTCAGGCGGTCGTAAGTTAACTGGTTCTGCGACATGGTAATGTCGACAAGTTTGCGCCACATCTCACGGAAGTACTCGTCGCCGCCTTGCAGTTTAACAACATAGCTACGGGCGCGCTCTGCGAAGGCTTCATCTTCGTCGTAATGTTTTTTCGCGTCACGGTAGAAACCTTCCAGGTCAGCCAGCGCCATCTCTCCGGCGTTTTCCTGCTGCTGTTTTTCCAGCCACGCGATCAGCATACCGAACTGAGTACCCCAGTCGCCGACGTGGTTAGCACGAATAACATTGTGGCCGAGGAACTCCAGCGTACGCACCGCAGCGTCACCGATGATGGTGGAACGCAGGTGACCCACGTGCATCTCTTTCGCTACGTTAGGCGCGGAGTAGTCGACCACAACGGTTCGTTTAGCCGGTTGGGTTACACCCAGACGATCGGAGGCCAGCGCCTGCTGAACATGCTGCGCCAGAAATGCCGGATCGAGAAAAATATTGATAAAGCCCGGGCCAGCAATTTCAACCTTGCTGGCAATCCCGTTGAGATCCAGATGAGTCAGCACCTGCTCAGCCAGTTGTCGCGGCGCCATACCCAGTTTTTTAGCGACAGCCATCATGCCGTTGGCCTGATAGTCACCGAACTGTATTTTTGCTGACTGACGAACCTGCGGTTCGCAATCTGCAGGCGCGCCTGCAGCAATCATGGCCTGACTGACTTTTTCTGAGAGAAGAGCCTGAATATTCACCGGAATACCTTACATTTATGAAGCGGGATAAAATTCACCGCGCCAGTTTAAGAATTTAGGGCGCGAGTATACTGCAAATGCCCGTTGCCGTCAGCATTGCGAGTACAGTGCATTGTCGGAAATGAAAGCAACGCAATAACGTATAATTATGCATATCGCGTTCGAAAAAAACAGCGGTTGGATGGCGCAGCGCAACAGAGTAAATTAGCGGCTTTGAACATGGATATGAGCTTTTATTATGGCGAACTGGCAAACAGTTGCAGAACTGCATGATATTTCCGCAGATTTACCGCATTTCACGCAGGCGTTAACAGAACTTTCCACCCGTCTTGGTCTGGATGTCACACCGCTTGAAGCCGATCACATTTCTTTGCGTTGCCATCAAAATACTACCGCAGAGCGCTGGCGTCGTGGGTTTGAGCAGTGCGGTGAACTATTGTCAGAGAATATCATCAATGGCAGACCCATTTGCCTGTTCAAACTTCATGAGCCGGTTTGCGTACTGCACTGGACATTTTCCATCGTAGAGCTGCCGTGGCCGGGAGAAAAGCGTTATCCACATGAAGGTTGGGAGCATATTGAGATTGTCCTGCCGGGTGATGCACAAACGCTGAATGCGCGAGCGTTGGCGCTGCTTTCCGATCAAGGCTTGAGTCAGCCGGGCATTTTCGTGAAAACCAGTTCACCGAAAGGAGAGCGTGAGCGATTACCCAATCCTACGCTGGCGGTCAGCGATGGCAGCGTGACGATAAAGTTTCACCCGTGGTCGATTGAAACCATTGTGGCAAGTGAGCGACAGGAGTAAACATGGCCTTACTGGAAGTTTGCTGTTACAGCATGGAATGCGCGCTTGCGGCGCAGCAAAACGGCGCGGATCGTATTGAGCTTTGCTCGGCGCCGAAAGAAGGGGGCTTAACGCCGTCACTGGGCGTATTGCGTTCGGTTCGTCAGCATGTTGCTATTCCCGTCAACCCGATTATCCGCCCGCGTGGAGGGGATTTTTGTTATACCGACGGTGAATTCGCGGCAATGCTGGATGATATTGCGATGGTCAGAGAACTGGGATTTCCAGGGCTGGTGACCGGTATTTTAGATGTGGATGGCAATGTCGATATGCCGCGCATGGAAAAAATAATGGCGGCTGCCGGTCCGCTGAATGTCACTTTTCATCGGGCGTTTGATATGTGCGCTAACCCACTCAATACGCTACAAAAACTCTCTCAATTGGGCATCGCCAGGGTACTGACTTCCGGGCAAAAATCAGATGCAGTGCAAGGTTTAACAAAAATAATGGAACTTATTGCGCAGGCGGGTGCTCCAATCATTATGGCCGGAGCGGGGGTTCGCGCCTCGAATTTGTCCCTGTTCCTGGATGCTGGAGTGCAGGAAGTCCATAGTTCTGCCGGAGTATGGCTGGCTTCCCCAATGCGTTATCGCCATTCGGGGTTGTCGATGTCTTCGGATACGCAAGCGGATGAGTATTCTCGCTATGCGGTAGACGGAGCGGCGGTTGCTGAAATGAAAGCAATCATGGCACGCCATCAGGCCAGCTGATTTTTACCGTTGCATCATGTCGCCCAATATGATGCTTGCTCGTACCAGGCCCCTGCAATTTCAACAGGGGCCTTTTTTTCTCCTTCATATTTCAAGCCGCAGCAGCGTTGGCCGCCTCGCGCACCCCGGTCACGTAGTTATCTACGCTCCCGGGGATTTACTGCGTTGCCGCCTTGCTGCAACGTGAACTATTTTGGAGAAACGGTGCTATACGTAACGGTCATTCGGCAATCTATTACGGCTTACGCGCAATCAATACCGCGCGTAATGGGGCGGGGTAGCCTTCAACCGTTTTACAGTGGTCGTTCGGATCGAGGAAATCGGCCAGCGATTCGGTTATCATCCACTCGGTACGGCGCTGCTCTTCGGTGGTGGTGACGCAGATATCGGCGATGCGCACATCAACAAATCCGCATTTTTCCAGCCAGTTTTTTAGCGCCAACGCAGAGGGGATAAAATAGACGTTACGCATCTGCGCGTAGCGGTCACCCGGCACCAGTACGGTATTTTCATCACCCTCGACAACCAACGTTTCCAGTACCAGTTCACCCTCTTTAACCAACTGATCTTTCAACTGCCACAGGTGTTCCAGCGGGGAACGTCGATGATACAGCACGCCCATGGAAAACACGGTATCAAAGGCGTTGAGCGCCGGAAGCTGTTCAATACCCAGCGGCAGCAGATGCGCGCGCTGATCGTTGCCCAGCAGTTTACGCACCGCTTCAAACTGGCACAGGAACAATTGCGTAGGATCGATGCCAACCGCCAGGTGCGCCCCCGCGCCAATCATACGCCACATATGATATCCGCTGCCGCAGCCGACATCGAGAATGGTACGGCCGGTAAGATCCGATAAATGCGGCAGGACGCGATCCCATTTCCAGTCTGAGCGCCATTCGGTATCGATATTGACGCCGTAGAGCGAGTATGGCCCTTTACGCCATGGCATCAGGTTCCGCATCAGGGTGTCGATGCGTTTGAGCTGACCGTCGCTAAGTGGTTGCTCGCTTTCTGCGGTGACGCTATGCAGTAAGTCCAGACGATACGGCGTTAACTCTGGCAAAAACTCCACCGCATTCGACCACTGCTTAAATAAGCCATGCTGATCGCGCTGCCAGGCAGCGATTTGCGCCGGGAGTGTTTCCAGCCAGTGGGAAAGGTGATTTTTGGCAATCAACTGATAAAAGTTACCAAAATCGATCATGCGCAAACCTCAGCTTTCAGCGCCACCAGGGAACCAAAGTTGAAGCACTGGAACCACAATTCGCTGTGCTCAAAGCCTGCCTGATGCAGTCGCGCTTTGTGTGTTTCTACGGAGTCGGTCAGCATCACGTTCTCCAGCATGCTGCGCTTCTGGCTGATTTCCAATTCGCTATAGCCATTTGCGCGTTTGAAGTCATGGTGCATGTTGAACAGCAGCTCGCCAACTTGAGCGTCTTCGAAACTGAATTTCTCCGACAGCACCAGCGCACCGCCGGGATTCAGTCCCTGATAAATCTTATCCAACAATGCCTGGCGCTCAGGTGGCTCAAGGAACTGCAGGGTAAAATTCAGCACCACCATCGAGGCGTTTTCGATAGTAATGTCGCGAATATCGCCTTCGATGACGTCAACCGGGGTTGGGGCCTTATAAGCGTCAATATGACGACGGCAGCGCTCAACCATCGCCGGGGAATTATCAATGGCAATAATTTTGCAATTCTCGTGATGAATATTGCGACGCACCGAGAGCGTCGCCGCGCCCAAAGAGCAGCCGAGATCGTAGACCTGTGTGTTGGGTTGTACGAAACGTTCGGCCAGCATGCCAATCATCGAAATGATATTGGAGTAGCCGGGAACGGAACGCTGGATCATATCCGGGAAGACTTCAGCTACCCGTTCATCAAAGGTCCAGTCACCCAGACTGGCGATAGGCGCAGAAAAAAGCGTGTCGCGGTGAGACATAACGTAAAAATCCGGGAAAAATAAAGTGGCGTATTGTGCGCTAATGCAGGGAGAAAACCAACTCCCAGGGCATATACCAAAGATTCGCCAGCACCATTAGCAACAGCGAACACCAGGTCGCGCTCATGCCTGAACGCCGCCAGCGGAAAAGCCGGTGGTGGAATCCGTAATAATGCATCAGTCGTCCGGAAATCAAAATCAGTCCGCAAATATGCACCATCCACGTTTCTGCGCCGTTCATTTCCATAAATAACAGCAGCACTAACGCGACAGGAATATATTCCACCGCATTACCATGAATACGGATAGCGTTTTGCAGTTCGCTAAAACCACCGTCACCATAGGCAACGCGGTACAGCATACGCAGGCGCACGACGTCAAATGAGAACTTTATTAACAATAACGCACCCAATACGGCATAAAGCGCGCTTACCATACAAACTCCCTTTAAAATGGCTGATGGCATTGTCTATGATAGGTGGCAATTTCAGAAAAGAGAAGATTGCTGTGGAATAGACGGTGCTGATCCGATCTCTGGCAGGGCGCTACGTAAATCCGCCCATAACGTGTCTACCAGCTCCGGGGCCTGCGCGATATCCGGCGTATGTAAAAAAAGATACGGCGTCGTGGATTGTTGCCACTGCGACAGCTTGGTTAACCAAACTGCAAATAACTGCCGGTTTTGTGCCATATCATCGCTACCGATAAAACGCACCATCGGATGATTGGCCGTTACCACTGCATGAACCGGTACCTTTGGTTTCTTACGCTGAGCTTCGCGTACCGCTTCAGTATGCGGGATGGCGGCATGCACCGGGCGACTGTCTAAGATCACCCGGTTTACACCTCGCTCATGCAGGCCGCGATTCAGTTGCTGCTCGGCTTCGCCTTTGGCAAAGAAGTCCGGATGGCGAACTTCGACACCGTAGGTAAAGGATTTGGGGAGCGCGTCGAGAAACGGCCACAGAGCAGACAGGTCGCGTGAGGCGAAGGTGGCGGGTAATTGTAACCAGTATTGCCCGATGCGCGACTCCAGCGGTGACATGCGCGTGAAAAATTCCTGTACCAAATCATCACAATTACGCAACGCGGCCTGATGTGAAATGGTGGCCGGAAACTTAAAACAAAATCGAAACGCATCAGTGGTATGAGCATGCCAGCGGGCGACAATCTCGGCTTTTGGCAACGCATACAGCGTGGTGTTGCCCTCCACGCAGTTAACATGACGGGCGTTAGGGGTTAACTTACTGATTTTAATAATCCTCCCGTACTGTTCTCGTGGCTATGGGGCATCAATGGGGCAAAATCTGCCAGCTTCTGATTCAGCATTGCGATCTGCTCTGCGCTGCTGTCAGCCATCCATGCACCGTAAACATTGAACACCATCTGCGCGCTCGCATGCCCCATCTGACTGGCAATAAAACTCGGGTTTGCACCAGCAGATAATGACCAGCACGCATAGGTATGTCGTGACTGGTACGCCTTTCTGTGTCTGATCCCCGTGCGCTTTAGTGCCGCTTCCCATGAGTCGCCTACTGAATCGACCCGGTAGATAAATCCGACCTGCTTACTGCGTCTGACTACATGCGGGTTAAAGACGAATGTACACTCATGGTTCACCGAACGGCCGTACTCACGTAACTGCACTTCAATGTGATATTGCCTGCCCAGCCTTGTCATTTCAGCCTGATTTTTCAGGATACTGATTGCGGGCTGGATAAGATGCACTACTCGATCTGTGCTTGCCTCGGTTTTCGGTAGAGTGAACTCACCAAGTTTCGTATAATTACGCCTGACGGTAATTGTTCCCGCCTTCAGGTCGATATCTTCCCAGGCCAGGGAGACCAGTTCCCCGTGACGCATTCCTGTGTACACTGCTAATGACCACAGGTTTTTCGTCTGCTGATGCCGGCATGCATCTATCAGGCGAATAAATTCATCACGAGACAGAGGATCTGGTTCTGCCCTGGCTTTTTTCAGAGGCTTAATTCCCTCGAATGGGTTCACCTCTAAGTAACCGTGATCCGCAGCAAACTGAAACATTCCGGCCATTGTCGTCATGTAATAGTTCACGGTAACAACGCTTCGCCCTTTTGCCGGGGCTTTGTTTTTCGTCGGATTCTGGTAACCAGTTAGCAAATCTTTCCTGAGATACAGCAATTCCTCTTTGGTTACTGCTGATACCAAGCGATTACCTCCGATCCTCGGCACCATATTCCTTGCGACAGACTCATAGCGATTGAATGCGTTCGCGCAGATTTCCATCCGTTTCAGATCCAGCCATTTTTCTTCAAGTTCTTTCACTGTAATGTCTTTTTTACTTACACCAAAAGCCTTGAGGTTAGGGGAGTCAGGAAACTGGGTTGCATAATCAAAGGTTCCTGTGCGGATGGCAAAACATACTGATGTCCGCAGTTCCCCGGCTATCTTCCTGTTCTTAGCGGTGTCAGGGACACCGAGACTTTCCCTGACACGCTTACCTTTAAAATTAAACCAGATGCGTAAAGTGCCACCGTGGTTTTCGACGCCTGTTGGATATGTGACTTTATCCATTGGTGTTACCTCCAGACGCCCAAGAGCGATACGAGCTTACCTTTTTCATTGCATCAAATCACCCTGGCTGCTTGCATTTCATTGAAGCGACCCAGGCATCTACAGCCTTTCTGTTATACATGCACTCACTGGACGGTTTTGGATTCCCGTCAGGCGAGACGTGGATATATTCCCTCCCAACCATCCAGCACTCTTTTCTGGCACGGAGGATGGTTCCGGGTTTGAGCCCGGTAACCGCGATCAGAACGCTTTCACAAACCCAATCGTTGGGAGCTAACTGGAAAACATTGCTCATAGTTATTTCTCCATTATCCCGGCTGCACCCGGGGAAAACTTTAGCTGTTGCTGGTGGTTGGGATTAGTTTCTGCCAAATCTCTGAAACATATTTCGCCTGGTGGCGGGCATCAGCCAGTGCGTTATGTGCAACCCCATCAAATGGCATATCACGCTTAGGATCGAAACCTACAACTCTGCCCAATGTGACGATGGTTCTGACGTCGTGATCATTCCAAAATTGCCACGGGCAAACTTGGCCGGCACGCTCATATGCGCCGCGCAATATAACGTTGTCGAAAGTAGCTCCATTGCCCCAAACTTTTAAATATTTAGGGTTATCAGAATGCCGATTAATGAAATGGCTCAGTTCAGATAGGGCAGATGATATCGGCATCGCATCATCAACACAGATTGCTGATCGTGCTTCTGAGCTTTGTCTTAACCACCACAGAATAGTGTCACCATCCGGCACCGCTCCCTGCTCCATAGCGCTTTCAAGATTAATAGCGGTGTAAAACTCCTGACCCAGTTCACCACTTTGCGGATCGAAGAATACGGCACCAATGGAGACGATAGGGGCATTCGGTTTTTTGCCCATGGATTCGAGGTCGATCATTAAATTGTTCACGTTATACATTCTCCTGCTGCGGTGCTGCTGCGAAATGTTCGACACCTTTAGCCCAAATAGCTTTGATGGTCGTCCATGTGACAGGAACGGTGATTTCAATTCTTCCGCTTCCGTCGCAGGTTTCGCAATCATCATCACCAAAACACTCTGGGCAGTTTATAAATTTCGTTTCTGAAAACTCACCGGACAGCACTCTTTTTGCGCCGTTCTCAGCGGTTAGTTTCTTCGGGACCAGCACGTAACCATCCTGAGTTACCGGAGAGTTGCCAGCCTGAAGCATGGCGGCGCGGCAAGCATCATACGATTCACGCATCGCGTCTTTGACCCAACCAAGTGGTTTATCACCGCGAATTGCCAGCCATTGATCGAACGTTGGCACTACCGGCGCTGGAGGGGCGGCATAGAGTGGGGTCACCTTTACGCTATCCCAGGATAAATCCCTTGCTCGCTCCTCGTCATTGGTAACATGCCATTGATTTAGGTGGAACCATCGCCACGCCACAGGCTCAGCACCAAACGCCGAAATAGCCCCATCAATCACCTTCAATACATCAGCGAGAATGTAAGCTCTGTTCCCGCCGTTTGAGTACTGGGTATCATGTTGCAGGTGCTCGCGTATCTGGTGCAGGCGATCGACAGATACAGGACCGTGCACCGGGTGGTTTGTGCTTTTAGTCATTCCATGCCTCCAGCTCGTTCTGGATTTCCTCGTCGACCTCGTCATTTGTGGCATCTTCGTTCAGATAGTCGCGCGCCTCTTTGAGATACTGTTCACGGCGTTCGTGGTACCAGGCAGAGAACTCCGGCAACCACCCTCGATTAGCCCCCTGAAAATCTACCATCGCATTATCCTCTGCCATACGCTCGACCATGCAGTCGGCAGTTGTCAGGGCGCATTCCCGGATGTAACTGCGAAGGTGGTGCTTACGCCAGTACGGACTGTATTTTGAATCGCAGCGGCTTTTAAATTCGACAGTCCAGCGACGGATGCAACGTGCGTTCAGTGATTTACTCATTGTGTTGCTCCCTGTCTGGCTCTATTCAATAACTGGTTAAACATCATGGTTAGGCTGTTACTGCACCCAAATGGCATATCGTTGACACGGTATGTTGGAATGCCCTTGCGAACACCAGACTTCACGATCCTGCCAGTGGTAAAGAGTTGCGATAACGAACCAGCGATCGAAGCTGTTTTTTTGTTTAAACCCTTAGCTATTTCAGCGCTGGTGGCGTTGGGGTGAGCCTGGAGATATTCAAATACGGTCATGGCGTTTTACCTTTACGTTCCTGTTCAAGTTGCACCAGAGACTCTTTTAATGCTGCGAACGTAGCTTCCAGTCTGGTGGCGACTTCGCGCATAAGCGGTGCATGCTTTGGTGGCAATTCAGCAACGGAGGCAAAAGCCTCCGCTACGAGTTCTTTTACCTTCATGCGGCGCATTGGCGCAGCTCCACCAGTTCGTTAAAGCGATTCATGAACAGGCCATAGGCTTGACCAGGACGGAGAGGAATAACCTGAACGAGATCAGAGCAGGGAATACCTTCGAGAATTTCCCACTTCGAACCGTCATCGATTTCCAGATCACGGCGCTCGGTAGCTAACATGGTTAGATTGGCATATTTCACGACGGCAGCTTGCTCAAGCTGGATACCGAATTTAAAGCGGATAAGACCATCAATATAAGTTTCCATGCGCTGGTAGTCAGGCAGCAAGGCTTTGAGCGGGGCCGGAATATCCTGGCAATATGCCTCCGCAGCGTCGTGCATCAGCGCTTCAAAGGCGAACTCTGGCGGCACAATCTGGCTTACAAGCACAGAGTGCTGGGCCACGCTGTAGAACTCTGGGAGATGCCCAGCGAATCGACAGATGTTGGAAAGAGCAGTCGCGATATCCTCAACATCGATATCGTCGATTGTGGCGGTCAGGTAGTTTAATTTTTTACCGGATAATGTCTGAATGTAGCTCATGGTTTTCTCCATATTGGCGCGCTGCACCGCGCAAACTTATTGGCCTGAATATTTAAAACAGACCACCTTGGTTTTTAGGTTGATTGCGTTTACTTTTCGTGACTTCAGTTTTCGAAACCTGTTTATCTGCCCATGCTTTCGCATGCCTCATCACGTCATCAAAAATTGCACCCTTTTTACTGGCTTGTGACATGCGCTTATATAAATCAATCGCTTGCCATGCCCCCCCCCTGCGCTACTGAAGAAGAAAAGCCTTGTTTTATAAGGATTTCCCTGACGTTCTTCTCAATAAATTCGATATGATTCATCTGCCCTCCGAACCAACCTTCGCCAGATTTGGAGTGCAGCAACCCAACCCATGCTTATGGGGTAATTGCTGCCTGGTGTTTATCGCTTGGCTTCGCCGCCGAGAGAGGTTGTTAATCCGTTAATGAGAGAGATAAGCTCGCCGGTCATTAGAACAAAGTCAGCGTCGAACCGCTGAGCCGCATCATCACGGTCGATATCGTCGTTTTGTTCTGTAATCTCATTAGAGAACTTAAGGCGTTTGATGCTGCCGTCATCGCAAAGAACGAACTGAATGCGCTGTTGCCAGTCGATAGACAGCTTTGTAACTACTTTGCCAGCTTCCAGATGCACATGAATTTCGTCACTGACCAAAGTCTGTTTTTTAAAGCGTCCAATACCGCCATCTTCAAGAATAGCTTTCAGTTCGGCTTCATCACCCAGGCTAAAGCCAGCAGGGGCACTACCGGAACGAACCCAGTCGGTAATAGTTAGTTCGATCGGCGTTTCCATAGTCAGCGGTACCACCGGGAGAGAACCGAGAGTTTTACGAAGCAGGGCCAGTGAGTCTTCGGCACGTTTAGCGCTGGCTGTATCAACCATGATCAGACCGTCTGTGACGTTGATCCACAAACTAACAGTCGAGTTTTTGGAGAACGCCCGAGGAAGCAGGGAGTACAACACTTCATCACGCAGCGAATCTTTCTCAGTTTTTTTGAGGCGACGCCCCTGATCGGATTCCAGACGCGCCACACGCTTGCGCAGTTCTTCAGCAATGACAGGAGATGGCAGTATTTTTTCTTCCCGGCGAATAACCAACAACACTTGATTATTGACAGTGTGATGCAAGCGATCTGACAGCTGACCAAGTGGTGATACCCAACCGGTTTTTGCCATATCCTGGCTACCGCATGGAGTGAAGCGAAATAGTTCAAGCTGCTGTTCCAGCTCTTCCTGGTTGATGGTGAAATCGCGACTAATGCGATACACCAACATATTTTTGAAAAACGGATTGTTCATTCTCGGTTCCTCAACGCCTCTGCACCGGCGCTAAAAAGTTAGTTTCTCCATACACAACAGAGAAGGGCACCTGCATTTGTAGGCGACTGCAACCGCCATCCTCTTGCCCGGGTGGATTGGGTTATGAGCCCGTCGCCCGGTGATGCCCTTTTCTGTTGTGTGTCGGGCTTCCACCGACTCCCATCTGTTTTTAAAGGCGCTCAGATATCGTCTGGCCTGTGCTGGTCTTTCCCTGCCGTCAGCGTTCTACTTCACGCCGTCACTGCCGTCGAGGGAGCTGGCATCTCTCCGTTTACACAGTTGAACGTCTGCCGCTGTTCTCGGTGCTGGTACCGCCACTGTCCAGGACATTTATAAGGACCGTCTCCAAGTGGTAACTCTTCCAGTCCCGGTAAGAATCCTGCGAGATGCTTACCATGACCGGCTGATATTCCCTGAAAAAGGCTGGCGGTTACCGGACAAGTGGGAAAACACCGGACCGCCAGAACAGGGAGTTACTTGTTATTGCTTTGGCCTTCTTTTAACCACATCAGGCGCGGTGGTAGGTATCTTCGGGCGGGGCGCTGGCGACCAACCAGCTACAACCCCTACGGTATTTACACTCCACGCCGTGGGTTAACGGCTCCGTATCGTGGCTGAGTTTCTGTTGCTGGTGGTCAAGCCAGCTTCGCAACCCCTCCCGAAGACACCTGTCAGCGAATCATCCGGTTATTCATACGCCACCGGCGGCTACTTCGTGGGCGTCCTGCCTGTTCGCTGCTGATGAATTAAATCTAACTTAACTTAGCTTTTAGATCAAGAAAAAACACCAAACTATTCTTAGCTTGATGTTAAGAGGAAGGTTAGAGGTGGGTTAAAGCTCGTACTGAACGCCTTTGACAACTCCGATGATCAGGCAATTACCGTTTATTGAAATGTTTGGATAGCGTGGATTTAAGGGAACTAAGAACTTTTGAGGCCCATCGATGACTAGTTTTTTTACAGTAGCCTCGTTTGTCCCATCAAGTCTGGCTACGACTATCTTTCCATTAAGTGGCTCTGCATCAGGGTCCACTATGACTGTTGCCCCTTCAGGGATTGTCGGAAGACCATTAGGGTTTGTCATCGAATCACCTTTGACCTCCAATGCAAAGGAGCTATCACCTATCCTGAGTGATGTTTCTACCCACTTATCTACTTCACTGAAAACTTCTGCTGCTTTACATTCTGTAAACTGTCCAGCCTGAACCCAAGAGATCACCGGAATCCTTCGCATCTTGGTTATCAGATTTCCTTCGAATTCAGTGCCATAGAGTATGTAATCAATTGAAGTATTGAAATACTTTGCAAGTTTCGAAAGTGACTCACCGCCTGGCACATTAATGTCTTTTTCCCAATACCCAACCGCCACATCGCTAACACCACAGAACTTACCCAGTTCTTTCTGCGAAGTTTTGGTTACGCGCCTGAGAGCTTTGATGCGCTGACCGACAGTTTCCATTTGAACACCATAAAAAAATTAAAAGGCTAAGCAATCTTAGTTTTTATTGACCAAAGTTAAATTGGTTATTAATATCTAATCAAACTTAGCTAAGGAGGCATTATGACAACCGATGACATTGAAAACTACTTCGGCAGTACTGAGAAAGTTGCCGAATTTTTTGGAATCACAAGCGAGGCCGTTTACCAGTGGCGTAATAGAACTGGTCGCCTAATCCCGAAAGGACGTGCAGCAGAAGCAGCCTATCGGACTGGGGGGAAATTGGTTTTCCATCCCGACCTTTACGAAAAGCGTAGTGAAGCTTCAGTAAAACTCAAACCACAGGAAAAAGGAATAAACCGTGGGTAACGAACCTATTTGGAAAGTCGAACGCCAGCCAGCCTGGCTGGTTGCGGCGATAAAAAAAACGATCACAGATCTACATGGCGGTTATGCCGAGGCGGCGGAATGGTTGGGCGTGACAGAGAACGCATTGTTTAACCGCCTTCGTATTGATGGCGACCAGATTTTCCCGCTGGGCTGGGCAATGGTTTTACAACGTGCTGGTGGTTCAACCCATATCGCTGATGCCGTTGCGCGCCATTCTCAGGGCGTATTTGTACCGCTGGCAGATGTCGATGATCTGGATAACGCCGATATAAATCAGCGCCTGATGGAGTCCATCGAATGGATAGGCCGTCATTCGAATTTTGTACGTAAAGCCACGGCTGATGGGGTAATTGACGCAGATGAGCGTGCTCAGATTGAGGAAAACAGCTATCAGGTTATCGCGAAGTTCCAGGAGCACGTAGCGCTTCTTTATCGAGTTTTTTGTGTCGCTGAAAAGAGTGACGCCCGCGAGTGTGCAGCTCCGGGCGCCTTGGCGAACAACTCTTCGAGTATGGAGAAATAATCCGCATGAGCAGTTTAACGGCTTTTAACCGTCTACCGCAACTCAGGATGATCCCGGTTTCGGGTTCTCCGTTGTTTCGGTATGAACGTAGATTATCAAACCGCTGGGTTCCGTGTAACCACAGTAGGGCGGTTTCAATTGTGGGGGTCTACAACCGGAGGGAAAAACGCCTGTGCGCGAACTTAACCGAAGGTTCAAAGACAACCGCGGAGTGCCAGTCCGTGTTATCCGCTGGGAGCCAGAAACACAGCGCGTTATCTATCTGCGTGATGGTTACCCGCACGAATGTTTCAGCCCACTTGAGCAATTCAGGCAGAAGTTCAGGGAGATAACGGACGATCATGAGCACTAAATTAACCGGCTACGTATGGGATGGTTGCGCTGCGTCGGGCATGAAGTTGTCTAGTGTCGCGATCATGGCTCGCCTTGCTGATTTCAGCAGCGATGAAGGTGTTTGTTGGCCGTCCATTGAAACTATTGCTCGCCAGCTTGGCGCAGGGCCGAGCACTATCAGAACGGCAATCGCTAAGCTTGAAAAAGATGGCTGGCTCACGCGTACACAGCGCCGTAATGGTAACCGTAATGCTTCGAACGTGTACCGCCTGAATGTGGCGAAACTTCAGGCTGCCGCATTTTCTCAACTGTCAGATTCTGACACGTCAAAATCTGACGCATCAAATTTTGACGCCTCAAAAACTGACCCGTCGAAATCTGGCAAAAAAGGCGGTTTTGACCCGTCAGAATCTGGCGGGGATCCGTCAGTAAAATCAAAACAAGATCCACAAGTAACTTCAAAACCCTCTTGTCCGGTTGCAGCGCAACCAGACCCTGAAGTCGTGATTACTGACCAGGCGATTTTGGTTTTGTCTCATTTGAACCAGATCAGCGGATCCCGGTATCAGAAATCAAAAACATCCCTGGAGAACATCCGTGCCCGACTGCGTGAGGGGTACAGCGTTGCAGACCTGCAACTGGTTATCGACCTGAAGCATGAGCACTGGCACGAGAACGACGAGCAGTACCAGTACATGAGGCCGGAAACGCTGTTTGGCCCGAAGAAATTCGAGAGCTATCTGCAAAGCGCTACCCGCTGGGATCAGAAGGGACGGCCTAAACGCGCTGATTGGGGGGCGAAAAAACGCGATGTGATGGCTTTTGGTCCGGTTGATACAACGATTCCAGAGGGGTTCAGAGGATGACGTTAAACAAATATTGCCAGGCGCTGGCGGTACTGCGTAGCAAACCAGCCCATGAATTGAAAGAAGTTGGCGATCAGTGGCGGACACCGGATCTGCTTTTTTGGGGGATCAACGCGCTATTTGGTCCATTAGTTCTGGACCTGTTTGCTGACGATGACAACGCGAAGTGCCCGGCATGGTACACCGCCGAAGATAACGCGCTGACGCAGGACTGGTCTGAACGTCTTGCAGAACTGGGCGGCGCAGGTTATGGCAACCCACCGTATAGCCGTTCGCAGTACCACGAGAAACAGGCGATCACTGGTATGACGCACATCATGAAGTACGCAGCAGCCCAGCGTGAAAAGGGCGGTCGCTATGTATTCCTGATAAAAGCCGCGCCGAGTGAAACGTGGTGGCCGGAAGATGCCGATCACATTGTATTCATTCGCGGGCGCATTGGGTTCGATCTGCCTGTGTGGTTTGTACCTGCTGACGAAAAACAGAAGCCCACCAGCGCGTTTTTTGCCGGTGCCATAGCTGTATTCGATAAGTCATGGCGTGGTGAGCGGTTCAGCTATATCAACCGTACAGAACTGGAGGCAAAAGGGCAGGCGTTTATGACTTTGGCGCAATTTGCTGTCAGCAAGTCTCAACCTGCAACTGCCACACCATCTGTAGCTGGCAAGCCAGAAGTAGAGTTGCCACTCACTCAGAAAGATATTTTTGATGTCAGCGGTGTAGAGGCGTGGGCATGCGTTAGAGCTGCGTTCGGCGATAAAGAAGAATACACATTCAGTGAATCGAAGTTTGGGCATACCTGGGCGGCGGATTCTGTCGAAGCACCGGAATTTACTCAGGTATCACCATTAACGATCGATAAAGCGAAGCTGCTTATTCGAGATAGTATTTTGTTCGGTGTGGATGCGTGGCTTTTGTCGATTAAATCGGGTGATGCTTCTACATGGTTAGATATTTCTCAACGTATTCGGACTGTTGCCCTTGAGGCATCTGGTGAATACGGCATGAACAGCACTGATTTTATTGCTGCCATGGGGAGCCTAGATGTTTCCAGTTGGTTCAATATTCGCCAGATCCGCGCGCATATCCGTGAGAAGGCGAAACCAGTAGCTGATCAGCTTTCCGAGTCCCGTATCTGGCCGCTGGAGGTTGGAATTGTATTCGACCAGGTGGATGGTGCTGACATGCTGGATGAATCACAGCAACACAAGCTGAAAGCCAATATCAATCAACTTTGGCTGGAGCGGACTGCCGCCAGCGAAATCATTACTGCTGCTTCTGAACTTGTTCGCAATATGCGGGGAGAGGCCGCGTGAAACTAGTCCTGCCTTTTCCTCCGAGCGTGAACACTTACTGGCGCGCCCCTAACAAGGGGCCGCTGACCGGTCGTCACCTCATAGCGCTGATGGCCGTAAATACCAGAGCGCTGCCTGCGTGGCGATCATTGAGCAATTACGACGTCTCCCGAAGCCATCGACTGAACTGGCAGCGGTAGAAATCACTCTGTACCCGCCGGATGCGCGCCGCCGGGATATCGATAATTACAACAAAGCCCTGTTTGACGCGCTGACACATGCGGGTGTCTGGGAAGACGACAGCCAGATTAAGCGCATGCTGGTGGAATGGGGACCCGTAGTGCCTAAAGGTCGGGTAGAGATAACGATCAGCAGATATGAACCGGCGGGTGCAGCCGCCTGATATGGAGAAAAGTATGAGCCAATTAGCAACAACAGCATTAACCATGTCCAGCAGCGATATTGCTGAGCTGGTGGAATCACGACATGACCATGTTAAACGGTCCATTGAACGCCTGGCAGAGCGCGGTGTTATTGAACTCCCCCCAATGGGGGAAGTTAAAAATCACCTCAATCAGTCGGTAGCGGTTTATCTGATAGGGAAGCGGGACAGTTATATCGTTGTCGCGCAGCTGTCGCCGGAGTTTACCGCGCGTCTGGTTGATCGCTGGCAGGAGCTTGAGCAGGCACAGCAGCAGATGATTCCTCAATCATTCTCTGAAGCCCTACGTCTTGCAGCTGACCTTGCAGAACAAAAACAGCAGTTGACTAACGAACTGGCTGCCGCGGCGCCGAAGGTAGCGTTTGTTGATCGGTACTGTACAGCCAGTGGGTCAATGTCATTCCGCCAGGTGGCAAAACTGCTTAAGGCCAAAGAGCCAGATCTGCGGTTATTCCTCCTTGAGAACGACATCATGTATCGCCTTGGCGGAACGATGACCCCACGGCATCAGCATATTGATGCGGGGCGTTTTGAAGTGAAAACCGGCACATCCGTAACCTCAAATCATGCATTCAGCCAGGCACGTTTCACGGCGAAAGGTGTGCGCTGGATTGGTGGACTGTGGGCAGAACACATTGCCAGGGGGCAGGTCGCGTGAGAGCTCTGCTTACCCCCGAGATCGCCCATCGTATGGGGATTGTGCTGTTCCGTCCCGGTGCGGAACTGATGCACCTCTTCATGCGTGGTCGCGTTCTGCTCGAGCCTGAACCAGAAGAAATGGCGTCATTCAATACCGGGGCTGTTCCGGCAGCCATTCAGCCGCTGGCTGATGACCCGGTAATGCGGCAGGTCTTCGGGAATGAGCGGGTTATTCAGCGTGCCGGTGGGCTTCCTTCCCTTGAGCAGTGGCTGAGTTCTCGGTTTGAATGCCAGTGGCCACATTCATCGTGGCACGACAAGAACTTCACAACAATGCGGCACCCACCAGGAAGTATTCGCCTGTGCTGGCATTGCGATCACACTTTGTCGGGGCAGCATACCGAACAGCTTGCAGGTATAGCGGCCGGAAACCTGGTATCCTGGATTCTGGAAGTCATTCGGCGTGATTCTGGTTTTCCCGAGTCGCATATCCTGACGCTTCCGGAACTGTGCTGGTGGATGGTCAGAAACGACCTGGCTGATGTTATTCCGGAAAGCGTTGCGCACAAGGGGCTATGCCTTCCGGATGAGAAGATCCGCTCGGTCATGAGGGAAAGCGACATTGTGCCTTCTGCTTCTGCAACCAGCCTCGTTCAGGAGAAGGCGAAGAAGATCCTCACGCTCTCTGTTGATCCGGAGTCTCCGGAATCTTTCATGCTAAGGCCAAAGCGACGCCGCTGGATAAATGAGACTTACACCCGCTGGGTAAAAACACAACCCTGTGAGTGTTGCCGACGGTCAGCAGATGATCCGCACCATATCGTAGGGCACGGTATGGGGGGGACAGCAACAAAAGCCCATGACCTCTTCGTGATCCCTCTGTGCAGAGAGTGCCACGAAGAGTTACACGCCGATGTACCGGCATTCGAGCAGAAGCATGGTACGCAGCTTGAGCTGCTACTGCGTTTTATGGATCGGGCGCTGGCGATCGGCGTAATTGCGAAAGCTTAAGCGTATGGAGAAGAACAGGATGACACCACATCAACGCCGCAATCATTTTGAAGCACTGGGTAAAGCAGCATCTGCTCCGCGTAAAAGCTGGCTGGGTAAAAGCATTCTTCTGACGGGGATCCAATCCGGATGGATTAAATCCCTGCTCACCACATGGGGCGAGGGTGTGGGAGGAAAAACTGCACCCCGTATGCCGCGGGGCCACGCCTGCTGGAATGTACTAAGAGGTCGTAACTGGTCAGATAAGGCACTGGACCGCTTCACTGCTGCGTTGAATCAGGCACGAGAAGAGGGATTCCGTGGGCAGCAGGCAATGAACAGGGCGCACAGCATTCTCTGGCCCCAGTCACCTGCCAGTGTAATTGACGAGGCCCTGCATAATGACGATGTCGATTTTGTTGAGCAATGCGTGCTACAGGCACTGGATATAAACGATCCTGTTTATGTTGTTGGTCTTCAGTATTACACCACTCGAAAAAAAATCTCAGACATCACCCGGGAACTACAGGTAATCGCGCCATGGCTGACTGATGGGGAGGCAAGAAAGCGCGTGCGCTGGTGCTTGGAAATATTCAGAGCGAAGACCTTTTTGGCAGCACGAAAACAGTTATCTGAATAAACACACTGAACTCAATTTTAGCTATTAATGCTATTTTTTGATAATGGAGTTGAAAATGGGCCAGAAAATCAGATAATCCATTCATGCTTGGCAGAGCTGCGCCGCGATGGCAGCGACGAAAAGCGAACAATTTGAATATAACGAGAACCCCGCCAGCGCGGGGTTTTTGCTTTCCGGCGATACGACAGGGGTATTCGCGAGGTGCATTGCACCAGTACCCCTGTCATATCGTCGATCTAATCTTCCACAAATATAAAGCCTCGCAATTCTGCGGGGCTTTTTCATTTCAGGCTCACGGGAATCATCCGCTACGTGCTTTGTTGATAAATCCAGCCCGTGAAGCCTGACCCTTACTACAAACAGCACCCGCTAACTATGCGAGGTGAGGCTATGAAAATGAATGACAAAAACCCTGAATTCTGGGCTGCGGTTTTGACCGGACTCAAAAATGCGTGGCCCCAGATTCTGGGGGCGTCAATGGCCGGACTCATTGCCTATGGTCGTCTGATATATGACGGTGCAACACGAAAAAATAAATGGCTTGAGGGCGTCCTTTGTGGCGCCCTTTCTTTATGCATCACCAGCGCGCTTGATGTGGTTGGCCTTCCTGTATCGATATCACCGTTCGTCGGTGGTGTGATTGGATTCGTCGGCGTAGACAAACTGCGCGAAATCGCTATCAGCGCACTCAAAAAAAGGGCAGGGGTGACCGATGACAACCAGTAATGTTTCCCGCGGTATCCGCAACAATAATCCCGGCAATATCCGCTGGGGTGACGAATGGCAGGGCCTGGCACCCAAAACACAGCGCACCGATAAAGCATTTTGCCAGTTCACCACGCCTGAGTATGGTATCCGGGCGATGATCATCATCCTGCGCAACTACCAGCGCAAGCATGGTCTGAACACTGTAAGCGGCATTATCAAACGCTGGGCCCCGCCAAACGAGAACAATACACAGGCGTATATCAACAGCGTGGCTCAGGCGGCGGGCGTTACCCCCGACCAGCGCATCGATACCAGCGACAGCCGTTTCATGATGAAATTGCTACAGGCAATCATTAAGCACGAGAACGGTAGCCAGCCTTACGGATTCGATACGTTTGTTCGCGCAGTCGAACTGGCGGGGTAATCATGAATATCGCGCTGGTGGAACAATACTGGAAACCACTGGCGCTAATATTGCTGGTGGTATGCGCGTTTATCACCGGAAATGTCTGGAGTGATCGGGGCTGGGAAAAGAAGTGGGCTGACCGTAATAGCGTGGAATCATCGCGAACAGCGAACGCGCAGACCGCAGCCCGCATAATTGAACAAGGGCGAATTATTGCCCGTGATGAGGCTGTAAAATATGCACAAGAACAAGCCGCTAAATCTGCTTCCACTGCTGCTGGCCTGTCTGCCACTGTTAGTCAGTTGCGCACCGAAGCAACAAAGCTTGCCGCCCGCCTGGACGCCGCAAAGCACACCGCAAATCTTGCCGCTGCCGTCAGAAGCAAAACAACCGACGCCGACGCCAGAATGCTCGCCAACATGCTCGGAGATATTGCAGCAGAAGCTAAACGTTATGCTGGAATCGCTGACGAACGCTATGCCGCCGGGATGACTTGTGAACGCATTTACGATTCGGTGAGAGAGTCAAATAACAATCCTATAGCCTCGCGATAGCGGGGTTTTTTATGCGCATCGCACGCGCACCATGAAGAGAGTCTTTCAGTAGTGAGCCTGGGTGATGCCGTTAGGTTGCGTTTACCTCTCGGGCGGCATTGCCGTGCGACAGGCTCACGTCTAAAAGGAAACGCACATGAAGTATCAGCTTGCAAAATTGTATCGCGGTGATCATTTCTTCGGGTATGGAATAGCCGTAGGTGGCTTGCTTATTGATGGTCAGGTTTCAACGGTGGTAGAAACTTCGCCAAACGAAATGCCGAAAGTAATTGCGACATTTAATCTCAGCAATGAACACTCCGAAAAACAACCACGAATTGATTTAGATAATCCCAGCGCTTCTACCGAACTTAACGTTGTAATCCATCCAGATAAGCCATTAACCATCGAGCAGGCAGACGAACTACGAGATTTAGTAAAAGACTTTGTTGCCAAACATAATCTCTCTGATGGTGGTTTATGGAAGTATTAATAAACGGGGTACGTTTTATACCAGAAGGCGATAATAAAGTACGTATTGGGATAGCAATCACAACCCATAATCGTCCTGAAGTGCTTAAGCGTGCCATTGAGCAGCACATGAAGCATCTTCCATCTGGTGCGCTGGTGGTTGTGATAGACGATGGATCAAGTCCTGCTGCAATAGTTCCTGATGGGGTTAAGTTGGTACGCCATGAGCAATCACGCGGCATTGTCGCTTCCAAGAACGCCAGCCTGACAGCGCTGGTGGACGCAGGGTGTGAGCATCTTTTCCTGTGGGATGATGATGCATGGCCAATAGCTGATAACTGGCATCTACCCTACATCGAGTCACCAGAGCCCCATCTGGCTTATCAGTTTCTTGACCTCGCTGGCCCACGAAAGATTAACGATATGGCTGTCCTGTACAGGGATGATAAGCATATCGCTTACACCGGGCAGCGCGGTGTAATGCTGTACTACCACCGCAGCGCCATTGATAAGGTTGGCGGTTTTGATCCGGTATACGGTCGTGGCATGTACGAGCATCCCGATCTGGCGCTTCGGATTCACAACGCTGGTTTAACGTCGTGGGCGTTCGCTGATGTAATTGGCTCTGAAAAGCTGATTCACTCAATGGACGAGTACGAAGAGGGCGCGCGCTCAATACCACGGCCTGACCGAGAGGCACTGGTAAAAAGAAACGTTGGCATCTTCAACGCCCGACGCGACAGCGGTTATACAGGCTTTGCCTCGTACAGCAGAAATCCAAATCTAGTGATTACGACGCTGCTCACAAGCCAGCCAGACCCACAGCGAGGCAGGAAGATGAAACCCGACCCGCAGGTTCTTCAGGCTTGGGCAGATTCAATATCCGGCGCGCTGCCGATTGTCCTGGCTGACGAATTAAAAGAGTCGCCAACTGGCGCCGGTCTGTTTGAAGTCCCGCCGTTGGCTATGAGCCCCTACTTTGCTCGCTGGCTTCACATCTATCAGTATCTTCGTGCCCACCCTGAATACCATCTTGTCTGGTGTACTGACGGGACAGACGTTGAAATGCTGCGTGAGCCTTGGGAAGAGATGGCGCCGGGTAAAATTTACGTTGGCTCTGAGCACAAAACCTACTTTGACGAATGGATGAAGGACAATCACCACGGCAAAGCTTATAGCGAGTTCTTCGAACTGCACCGGGATGAGCAACTGCTTAATGCTGGCCTGATTGGTGGCTGCCGTGAAGATGTAATGGAGTTCGCCCACCGGATCATCCGTCAGCATTACCTTATTGAAAGCCACCGCTTCTGGAAGATGGAAGCAGCTCCCGCCACGCTGGTGGACATGGGCGCTTTCGGGATGGCTGCAAAGTCATTCGGTAATCGAATCGTTACCGGCCCTCTGGTGCATACCATCTTTAAAACGGATGGCTTCGGAAAGGAGACCGCATGGTGGAAACACAAGTGAAGTATGTTGTGATTGGTCACCATTCCCGCTATGCCTCAGCTGCATTGCTGGCTGGCGAACTTGGCGCACACCTGCTTATCGATGAAGGGAATCACGGTGCGAACTGGAATCACCGGCGCGCTATCGAATGGGCTGCTGAGCAACCTTGCCGGGTAGTGGTGCTGGAAGACGACGCGCTGCCTGTACGTGGATTCAGAGACAAGATTACGGGCTGGCTGGCTCGTTTCCCTGGCGACATGCTTAGTTTTTATCTGGGCACTGGGCGGCCACCGCAATACCAAATGCAGATAGCTGAACGCCTGATTAATGCGGATAAGGTGAGGTCTGACTTCATTATGCTGCAACGCCTGATACATGGCGTGTGCTACAGCATACCGCCTCAAAGCATCAGCCGTGTGCTGTCTCAATGGGACTGCAGTAAGCCTGCCGATTATGCCGTGGGCGATGCTTATGGTGGCGTTGTCGTCTATCCCTGCTGGTCGCTGGTGGACCATGCAGACGGCGAACCGGTTGAGCGTCACCCTGACTCAGCTCCACGAACAGAACGCCGCCGGGCGTGGAGGTTAGCCTGATGCCTGCGTTAATACCGAGAGCATGCCGCAAGCGTGGCTGCCCTGGCACAACCACTGACCGCTCAGGCTATTGTCCCAAGCACCTTAACGAAGGCTGGCAGCAGCATCAGCGAGGACAGAGCAGGCATCAGCGAGGTTATGGCAGCAAGTGGGACAGGCTGCGCCCAATCGTTCTCGAAAGAGATAAACACCTTTGTCAGGAATGCCTGCGAAATGGAAGGTATACACCCGCTGAGACGGTGGACCACATCACCGCCAAAGCAAATGGGGGGACCGATGACCTGTCCAACCTAGAAAGCCTCTGCAAGCCCTGCCACAGGGCGAAGACAGCGGTCGAAAGGCTCAAATGATATAAATTCTCACTTGCATCGACAGAGGGGGAGGGCGGGTTGAAAGTTCAGGAACGACGCGCCAAAGGACCGCCGCCTAGCCTTTCTTCACATCGCCGCAGGTTAGAAAACTTTTTTTGGGGTCTCCCAGCCGATGATTAATAGGAGTTTTCGATTATGTCAGGACCGCCGAAAACCCCTACCCATCTGCGTTTGGTGAGGGGTAACCCTTCCAAACGACCAATCAACAAAAACGAGCCGCAGCCACCTAAAGGGGTCCCCCCAGTTCCCAAGCATTTCGACAAGCAGGGGAAGTACTGGTTTAAGCGGATGGCCGAAGAACTTGATGCCATTGGCGTTATATCTCTGCTGGATGCCAGGGCTCTGGAGTTGCTGGTAGAGGCATATACGGAATACCGCCATCATTGTGAAACGCTGGATCGGGAAGGTTATACCTATGCGGTATACAGCGATGATGATGCTGATGAAGGGAAAGAACGTGAAATACGCATGATCAAGCCGCATCCGGCAGCCATGATGAAAGCTGATGCCTGGAAGCGACTTCGCGCGATGTTAGCGGAGTTTGGTATGACTCCTTCCAGCAGGTCTAAGGTCAGTAAAGACAAACCAGACGATGATGATCTGTTAAGTCAATTTCTAAATTCGAGGGACTGATGGCAAAAGTTACTGATGGCATACGTTACGCCGAACGCGTCGTTGCCGGGGAGGTTATTGCCTGTGAATTTGTCCGTCTTTCCTGTCAGCGATTTCTTGATGATCTGAAGCACGGTGAAGAACGTGGCATCTATTTCAGCGAGCCCCGCGCACAACATATCCTCAATTTTTATAAATTCGTGCCTCATGTTAAAGGAGCACTGGCAGGCCAGCCGATTGAGCTGATGGACTGGCATGTTTTCATCCTGATTAATATTTTTGGTTTTGTTATCCCGCTGGTTAACGAAGAGACGGGGGAAACCGTCCTGCGTAACGACGGCAGCGGTCGGCCGGTGATGGTTCGGCGTTTCCGTACAGCAGATGTTGAGGTGGCCCGTAAAAATGCCAAATCAACACTTTGCTCCGGCGTGGGGCTCTATATGGCTGGCGCTGACGGCGAGGGCGGGGCGGAGGTTTATTCCGCTGCAACCACCCGTGACCAGGCGCGAATTGTTTTTGAAGACGCGAAAAATATGGTCAAGAAGGCGAAAGCCACTCTTGGGCGGATCTTCGAATTCAACAAGCTCGCTATCTACCAGGAGCAAACGGCCTCCAAATTCGAGCCTTTATCATCAGATGCGAACAACCTCGATGGCCTGAACATCCACTGTGCCATCGTCGACGAGCTGCATGCTCATAAAACCCGTGACGTCTGGGACGTTCTGGAGACGGCCACAGGCGCGCGTCTGCAATCGCTGCTTTTCGGTATCACCACCGCCGGCTTCAACAAAGAAGGTATCTGTTACGAACTACGCGATTACGCAATCAAGGTCCTGCGCGGCCTGGTTAAAGACGATACGTTTTTTGCCATCATCTACACCTTAGATGAAGGTGACGATCCCTTTGATGAAAAAGTCTGGCAGAAGGCGAATCCGGGGCTGGGTATCTGTAAGCGCTGGGATGACCTGCGCCGCCTGGCTAAAAAGGCGAAAGAGCAGGTTTCGGCCAGGATTAACTTTTTCACCAAACACATGAATATCTGGGTTACCGCTGAGTCTGCCTGGATGGACATGATGAAATGGGAAAAATGCGAGTTTATCGCCCCGCAGCACGAACTTAAAACCTATCCCTCCTGGGTTGGCGTTGACCTTTCAAACAAAATTGATATCTGTGCAGCCGCTAAAGTCTGGCGCGCGCCAGGTGGCCATGTTCATGCGGATTTTAAATTCTGGCTGCCGGAAGGACGCCTTGAGAAATGTTCACGCCAGATGGCAGAGCTCTATCGTAAGTGGGCCGAGATGGACAAGCTGATCCTTACCGACGGGGATGTAATCGACCATACTCAGATTAAGGAAGAGCTGCAGGTGTGGGTTGCTGGCGAGAGTCTGAAAGAAATTGGCTTCGACCCGTGGAGTGCGACGCAATTCAGCCTTGCGCTGGCAGAAGAAGGGCTGCCGCTGGTGGAAGTGCCGCAGACGGTTCGCAATTTCTCTGAGGCGATGAAAGAGGTCGAAGCACTGGTATACGGCGGCCGCTTCCATCACAGCGATCACCCGGTAATGAACTGGATGATGTCCAACGTAACCGTCAAACCTGACCGGAACGAGAACATTTTCCCGAACAAGTCCACACCAGAGGCCAAGATTGATGGCCCGGCGGCATTGTTCACAGCAATGAGCCGCGTTCTGGTTAACGGTGGCAACGACCAGCAGGATCTCTCCGGATTCTTCAATAATCCCATCATGGTAGGTTTCTGATGAAAAAAAACAAACAGCCAGGCAGGGTGAAAAGCGCTCTGCTTAACTGGCTTGGTGTGCCTATCAGCCTGACTACCGGCACGTTCTGGGAGGAATGGTTTGGCACCAGCAGTAGCGGAAAGGTGGTCACGGCCGATAAAGCCATCCAGCTATCGGCTGTGTGGGCATGCGTAAGGCTGTTAAGCGAGTCTATTTCAACCCTTCCGCTGAAAATATACGTTCGGCAGCCTGACGGTTCGCGCAAAGCGGCAACCGATCATCCGGCCTATTCGATATTGTGCCGCCGCCCCAATTCAGAAATGACACCATCACGCTTTATGCTGATGGTGGTTGCCAGTATCTGCCTGCGCGGGAACGCCTTCATTGAGAAGAAATTCATCGCAAACCGCCTGGTTTCGCTGGTGCCTTTACTGCCGCAGAACATGGTGGTTAAACGTCTCACTACCGGGGCGCTGGAATATAAATACACTGAAAACGGAAACGAGCGCGTCATTCCGGTCAAAAACATCATGCACATTCGCGGGTTCGGTCTGGACGGTGTTTGCGGCATGATGCCGATGAAAACCGGACGGGATGTGATCGGTTCAGCAATGGCGGTTGAGGAGTCTGCTGCGAAGATATTTGAACAGGGGCTTCAGAGTTCAGGTTTTCTCTCCGCTGATAATGCGCTGAGTGACGAACAACGTGAAAGACTTCGCAGCTACATGGCTGCATTTACCGGTTCAAAAAACGCCGGGAAAATCATGGTACTTGAAGGCGGATTGAAGTATCAGGGCGTTACCATGAATCCGGAAGACGCCCAGATGCTGGAAAGCCGCTCTTTCAGTATTGAGGAAATCTGCCGCTGGTTTCGCGTGCCGCCTTTTATGGTTGGTCACACCACGAAACAAAGCAGTTGGGCATCCAGCCTTGAGGGTATGAACCTGCAGTTCCTGACTCATACTCTTCGACCGCTGCTGGTGAATATTGAGCAGGAAATTGGCCGGTGCTTACTCGACAGCGATGACGAAGTGTTTGCAGAATTCTCTGTTGAAGGTCTACTGCGAGCCGATAGTACCGGTCGCGCGGCATACTATACCAGCGCGCTTCAGAATGGCTGGATGTCCCGTAATGACGTTCGTCGTCTTGAGAACATGCCGCCAATTGAAGGGGGCGATATTTACACCGTTCAGCTCAACCTGACGCAACTGAAAAATCTCGAAAGCAGCAACCCTGCTGTTCAGGCCCTGGCCCTGCGAGAGCTGCATAACCACGTATTCCCCGATATTTCCTTTGAACAATCTCCGCTGAAACAGGCCGCCTAGGAGCACTTTCCTGATGAGCAAAAAACAACTTCCGGTAGCACCGGCGGGTCGCCCCTGCGCGCGCGTTACCTGTGAAACATTACCGTCTGCACTGGACCGCTGGGACGGCGGGATCAAAGCTGCGGCCACCGACGATAACAGCATTTCTGTTTTTGATGTGATCGGACAGGACTATTGGGGCGAAGGGGTAACAGCTAAACGTATTGCCGGTGCACTTCGGGCGATGAATGGCACCGACGTTACGGTGAATATCAACTCCCCGGGCGGAGACATGTTCGAAGGTCTGGCTATTTATAACCTTCTCCGCGAATACGAAGGCCGTGTAACTGTGAAGGTGCTGGGCATTGCCGCCAGTGCCGCCTCGATAATTGCGATGGCCGGGGATGATATTCAGATTGGCCGCGGTGCCTTCCTGATGATCCACAACTGCTGGGTATATGCGATGGGAAACCGCCATGATTTTGCAGAACTGGCACAGTCACTGGAACCCTTCGATACCGCTATGGCTGACATCTACGCGGCGCGCTCCGGCCTTGATATGTCCGCTGTCCAGAAGCTGATGGACGCGGAAAGCTATATCGGTGGCAGTGATGCTGTGGCGAAGGGACTGGCAGACAGCCTGCTTTCTGCTGATGCAGTCAGCGACGGCGACGAATCGCCTGCAGCCGCGCTTCGCAAACTTGATGCATTGCTGGCCAAGACCAACACCCCGCGCTCTGAGCGCCGAAAACTCATTAAAGCCTTATCCGGTGGCATGCCTGGCGCTGTCACCACCAACGACGGTACGCCGGGCGCTGCCGAAGACATCAAACCTGAAACCATCAATTCACTTGAAAGCGCCCTGGCGGCGTTAGTCAAATAAGGACCTTTTATGTCTGAAGTAAACGATATTCTGAAAAAAGTCACGGCCAGCATTGAAGAGGCAACCGGCAAGTTCAACGCGAAAGCAGAAGAAGCAGTGAAGGAGGCGCAAAAATCCGGCAAGCTGTCGGAAGAAACAAAGGCAGCCGTCGATAAAATGGCTTCTGAGTTCAACGCCCTGCGCGAAGCAGAAAAAACTCTGAAGGCAGCGATGGGCGAACTGGAGCAACATGTCGCCCAGATGCCGCTGGCAAACGCGAAGCATGTTGTGGAATCAATCGGTCAGCAGGTGATCTCTGCTGAAGCTCTGAAAACCTTTGCCTCCGGCGTGGAAGGTGGCAAACGTATCAGTATCCCGGTTAAGGCTGCACTGACTTCTGCGGATGTGCCTGATGGCGTTGTCGAACCCCAGCGAATTCCGGGCATCGATACAGCACCGAAACAGCGCCTGTTCATCCGCGATCTGATTGCACCTGGTCGCACTTCCTCCCCGGCTATTTTCTGGGTGCAACAGACAGGCTTTACCAACAACGCGAAAGTGGTTCCTGAAAATACCCAGAAACCATATAGCGATATTGAGTTTACGCCGAAAATCACGGGCGTCAGCACCATCGCTCACCTGTTCAAAGCCTCAAAGCAGATCCTGGATGACTTCGCACAGTTGCAGTCAACCGTTGATGCCGAAATGCGCTACGGACTGAAGTACGCGGAAGAGCAGGAAATTCTCTTCGGTGATGGTACCGGCGTGCATCTGCACGGCATTGTTCCTCAGGCGTCAGCATTTAACCCGGCGTTTACTGTAGAACAGCAGAGCGGTATTGACGATCTGCGTCTGGCAATGCTTCAGGCGCAACTGGCGCGCTTCCCGGCATCCGGCCACGTTCTTCACTTCATTGACTGGGCGCGGATCGAACTGACCAAAGACAGCCTGGGCCGATACATTCTGGCTAACCCTGCGGCGCTGACTGGACCGACGCTTTGGGGCTTGCCGGTTGTAGCCACGGAAGCGGCGGCCTTCCAGGGTAAATTCCTGACTGGTGCTTTCAACGCTGGCGCGCAAATCTTCGACCGCGAAGATGCGAACGTGGTTATCTCCACGGAGAACGCCGACGATTTCGAGAAAAACATGATCACCATCCGTTGCGAGGAACGTCTGGCGCTGGCCGTCAAACGCCCTGAAGCGTTCGTGTATGGCTCCTTCAGCACCGGCGCAGGTAGCTGATAAACACTGCGGCCTGCGGGCCGCTTTTTTTAGGTCAGAAAAATGCTTGATCAAAATGTGGTGAAACAGCACTGCCGCATTGATACCGACTTTACCGGTGATGATGCCTTGTTGACTTTATACACTGGCGCGGCGGCGCGTTACGTTCAGACATGGACGCGGCGAACGCTCTATGAAAAAGAAGACAGCCATGGTTACGTAGACGACCCTGCCCCGATTCTACTGAATGATGATGTTAAAGCGGCCATGTTACTGCTGATAGGTCACTGGTATGCCAACAGAGAATCAGTGGTCGTTGGTCAGGCCGTTGCAGAGGTTC
Organism: Citrobacter sp. Cc139; assembly: GCF_030334645.1. NCBI lineage: Bacteria > Pseudomonadati > Pseudomonadota > Gammaproteobacteria > Enterobacterales > Enterobacteriaceae > Citrobacter > Citrobacter sp. Cc139. The sequence continues at coordinate 14,422 of NZ_JAOWDM010000094.1, read as the reverse complement.
CGTTTGCAGTTGAGGCTTTGCTGCAGCCATACCGAATTTACGGGGTGTAAATATGGCCTGTTCCGGGTGCGCGCAGAGGCGCGAATGGATAAAAAAGTGGGCGAAAATAGCTTATGAACGAGCAACTGGTAAAGGAACTAATAGCGGCGCTGCGGGAACAAACCGCAGCTCAGAGAGAACAGACGGAAGCGATAAGCCGCCTGGCTAAATCAAACGCAGCTCTGTGTGATGTCATTATCCAGTCACTGGCCGAAGATGAAGAAATTGATACTACTTCATTAGGTGATGAGCGACCCGTTTACTTGAGTCAAAAACCCAGGGGGTGATATGCAAGCCGGGAAATTGCGTCACAGGGTTACCCTGCAGGTGCCGGTAAAAGAACAGAACCCTACAACGGGAGCCGTAATTAATACCTGGCGCGATGTCGCAACTATCTGGGCCGAAATATCCCCCTTATCAGCACGGGAGTTTATAGCGGCCCAGGCATCACAGGGCGAAATAACAACGCGCATAACGATTCGTTACCGTGCAGGTATTACCCGAAAGCACCGTATTCTCTTTCGTGGCTCAGTATACAACGTTGAGGGCGTGCTCCCGGACCCGAAAAGTGGTCGTGAATATCTGACGCTTCCTTGTTCTGAGGGGGTAAACGATGGCTGATAGTGTTGAAGTAAACCTTACAGGCCTCGAATCACTGCTTGGAAAAATGGAGGCTGTTTCCGACGTTACCCGAAATAAAGCCGGGCGTTCTGCGCTGCGTAAGGCTGCGAATATAATCAGGGATCGCGCCAGAAGTAACGCAGCCAGAGTTGATGATCCCCTCACCAAAGAGGCGATATATAAAAATATTGTCGCCAGCTTCAGCAGCAAACAATTCCGCAGGACGGGTGATCTGGCATTTCGTGTTGGGGTAATGGGCGGCGCCAGTCAGTATGCAAACACAAAGGCTAACGTCAGGAAAGGCAGGGCTGGGAAAACGTTCAAAACACTGGGCGATAAAAGCAATCCTGGCGGCGATACCTGGTACTGGCGTTTTCTCGAATTTGGAACCGAGCATGCCGCCGCAAAGCCTGTACTGCGACCAGCGATGAATGGTGTTGATACCGCAGTAATCAGCGTTTTCGCTGAAGAAATGGAAAAAGCTATCGATCGCGCAGTTAGGCGTGCCGACAAAAAAGGAACGACAGCATGATTGCTCCAGTTTTTTCCGTCTGTTCGACAGACCCGAAAGTAAAAGAGCTACTTGGTGCCAACCCGGTCAGGCTTTATCCGTTTGGCATGCATGATGATGACCTTGTGTATCCCTACGCGGTCTGGCAGAACGTGGGCGGTGAACCTGAAAATTACCTGAGTCAGAACCCTGACATCGACCGTTATTCCATTCAGGTGGATGTCTATGGCGACACCGATGAAGATGCTCTTGCTGTGGCGAGAGCATTGCGCGATGTCATTCAGAGTAAAGCTTACATTACCCGCTGGGATGCACAGGGCAGAGACTCTGCAACCCTCAAATACCGATATTCCTTTGACGTTGACTGGCTGGTCAACCGATAGCTCAAACCACTCACATCACACCGGCTATAAGCCGGTTTTTTTATATCCGGAGATGACTATGTCAGTAGTGACTCAAGGCACTCAACTTTTTGTGCTCGCGAATGGTGTCGTGAGCGAAATCGAATGTATTACGGCATTTTCACCAGGCGGCAGCCCTGCAGATCAGATTGATGATACGTGCCTCAGTGAACGCAACACCCGAAAATATAAAAAGGGTCTGCGTACACCGGGGCAGGCGACGGCCACGCTTAACGCTGATCCACAGAATGCCAGCCATCTGATGCTCAGTAATATGGCTGAATCAAATGATCAGAGTGATGTGACATTTGCGATCGGATGGTCCGATGGTGAGTCTAAACCAACAACGGGGAGTTCCCCTGATGCTGTTGATGGACTGATTCTGCCTTCAGATCGTACCTGGTACGTGTTCAAAGGTTATGTTTCCGACTTCCCGTTTGACTTCCAGGGTAATACCGTCGTGCAGACGTCTGCTACCATCCAGCGCTCTGGCCAGGGGGCATGGATTCCGAAAGAACAGCCAGGCAGTTAATTAAACGCGGGGATCATACCCCGCCTCATTTATGTTTATACCGGAAAAAGACATGAAACTGACTCTTGATACGCTGAAAAAAACAGGTGCTTTTACTGGTCGTCCTGTTGAGAAAGAAATTAAATGGAAAGGTGCTGACGGGGAAGAACATATTGCCACAACTTATGTTCGCCCTCTGGGTTATCACACTGCCACGTCTGACGTTCTCGCCGGTCTTGGCAAGATTGATGGCGTTGCTGGTCGTATTGCAGCATCAATCTGTGATGAAGACGGGCATCAGGTGTTTACCGTTGTTGATGTGACCGGCGAGGCTGATCCTGAACGTGGCGCACTGGATGGCAATCTTACAGTGGCTTTGCTGGTGGCTATTCAGGAAGTTAACGATCTGGGAAAGACGGACTCAGCGCAGAAGACGAAATCTGGTGCGAACTAGTCCTTAACGGGATTGGTGGACGTACCATTTCAGAAGCGCAGGAACGCCTTAGCTTCCTTGAGTTCCAGCAGTGGGTTCAGTATCGTCAAAAATACGGAAGCCTAAACCCTATGATGCGGACGGAATGGGGAGCAGCGTTGATTTCTTCTGTGCTGGCTAATGTGAATCGCGGTACAAACACACCGGCATTCAGCGTTGCTGATTTCGCCCCTCACATAGCAGCTGTAGAGCGCGTTGCCGCTAACGAACCAATCAGCCTGCATGAAGCGATGAGGACGTGGAATTGAAAAGTAGAATTTATTAGAAACGCTTTCCTTGCTACCCTATCTAAAAACAAGGAGATCAAGGAATGGCTTTGATTAAATGCAAAGAGTGTGGAGAACAGGTATCTGATAAGGCCGCATCATGTCCAAAGTGCGGAGCTCCCATAGCAAAAAAAAACAAAGGCCCATCGGGATGTATGATGGTGTTTTTTATTTTTGTAGGGGTTCTTATCCTTCTTTTGTTTATTGGCAAAGTAAGCAATAAAAAAGAAGCACCTAGCCAAACAGTGGGTAGCACTCAGGTAAGCACTGATAAGTTGAAAAATGATGTCGTAAAAGAAGTAGAGGTAAAAAAAGAACCAGTTACAGTTATTAACTGGCATAACCAACCCACGAAAGATAGCGTTACTGGTGAGGTTGGGGAGATTTTTTATAATACATCGAAAAACCATGTTAATTTCCCATTCCCATACAACGTTGATGGTGGATCTGTACTCAACTTGGTTTTCCGCAAAAGAAAACAAGGTACTGATGCCTATGTCGTGATATCTAAAGGTCAGATTGTATGTGGTTACTCAGATTGCTCAATAAGAACGAAGGGCGATAACGGAAAGGTAAAAACCTGGACTGCAAGTAGTGAGGCGTCTGGAAGATCAGATATGATTTTTCTTGATAACCCACAGTCTTTCGAAAAATATATCAAGAGCAATAAAAAAATCACTATTGGAGTGACATTTTATCAATCTGGCGAACAGGGGTTCGATTTTGATGTTTCAGATTATCCAGAGCAAGCAAAGAAAAAATAAAAGTAATATTTACACTATTTAATAAGCATTAAAATGCCTCGCTTTGCGGGGCTTTTTTTTACCTGGAGGACAGCGTGGCAAGTAAATCATTAGGTACATTAACGATAGACTTAATTGCCAAAGTTGGCGGCTTTGTTGGCGGCCTAAGCCAGGCTGAAAGGGCATCGCAGAAATGGCGAAAACAGGTTCAAGAGGATGCAAAATCTGTAGCTGTTGCATTCACAGGGGCAGCAACTGCAGCAAGCGCCGCTGCTATTGGCGTAGGTGTGGCTGGATACAACCTGTTAAAAAACACCTCCAGGCAAATTACTGAGTCTGACCGTTGGGCTAAGTCGCTCAACATGTCTACTCAATCATTACTTGCTTGGCAGTATGCTGCAGAAAAAGCAAGTGTTTCAGGCGATCAAATGGCTGATATTTTTAAAGATATCGGAGATAAAATTGGTGACTCGGTACTGAATAAATCAGGTGAGGCAGTAGATGCATTGGATGCACTCGGTTTATCAGCTAAAAAATTATCGAGTGAATCGCCGGATAAGCAACTTTTAGCCATAAGTGATGCGCTAAGCAAGATTAAAACAAACGCTGAAAAGACTACTATTCTTGAAAGCTTGGGTAACGATCTCTCTAAGTTGCTTCCTTTGCTTGATCAGGGCGGTGATAAATTACAAAAATATATTAAGGCTGCGAAAGAATTTGGCGTAGCACCAGATGATACCGATATAGAAAGTCTCGTAAAAGTTAATTCAATCTTTGAGGATATGGAAAACCAAGTTAAAGGGGTTAAGATTGAATTATCAGCTGGATTAGCAAAGGTTGACCTTTCTAACCTGCAGAAATCAATTAGCGACATGGGTGATGTATTTAAAGACCCTGAAGTTATCAAAGGTATCACCAACCTTGTTAGTGGTGTGGTCGACCTCGCTACCTGGCTTGTTAAGGTTGGAGCGGAAGCAGGAAAACTCATCGATCTTTACAAAGGGGGACAGGCAGTAGGGGAGAATGCATCTATAGAGGAAATTGATCGTCGCATAAGAAACCTTGATGCAGATTTAAATGACGAAGGTTTTCTTGCAGATTTCAACAGATTAGGAATGGATGTGGAAGGGAAACGGGCTGAACGATCAGAGCTTGAACGCCGCCGAGCAATCCTTAAAGCAGGAAATAACCTACCTCTATATCCAGCAACCATAGGTAATTATTCTTCATCTAAAACAGATTATGGTCTTGACGCAGGAGAATCAAACGGGAAATTAAAAACTGATACTTCAGCAAAAAAACTTGAATCAGCTTTTAAATCAATGGAGACAAGTTACCTCCGTCAGATTGCTCTCATCGACACCACTGGAAAGAAAAGCGCAGAAGTTACTGAACAGCAAAAACTACAATTTGATATCGCTGACGGAAAGCTAACTGGACTTAATGAAACACAGAAGCAACGCCTTGACCAACTGGCTACAGAGGTTGATCGCCTAAATTCCGTAAAAAAGGCAAACGAGGAAAATCTAAAACTGGCTGAATACGTATCGAACCTTCAGCGTGAAAATGCGAATTCAGCGGCTTCTCTTGATGCAGATGTCATTGGCGCAGGACTTGGTGATAAAACCCGCGAAAGGATGCGTGAGCAACTCAGCATTGAACGCGAATTTCTGGAGAAGCGAGAGGATTTGCAACGTCGGTATCAGAGCGGAGATATTCGTAGCCAAGAGGATTATGACCGTTATAACCAGGAACTGGACAAAGCGCTTGCTGAGCGACTCGATAAATACCGTTCTCATTATGACCAACTGGATGAGTTACAGGGAAACTGGCTGGCAGGGGCTCAGAATGGTCTGGCTAACTGGGTAGACACTTCCAGCGATTATTACACTCAGGTATCAGATTTAGTCGGTAACACCCTTGATGGTCTGGTGGATAACATGGCTGATGCCCTCAGTGGTAATAAAGCTGACTGGGCAAGTTGGGCGAACAGTGTGTTGAATGAGCTGCAGAAAGTCTTGCTCAGGGCAATTATGGTCAACACGCTTAAATCTGCTGGTGATAGCGGTTGGTTTGGTTCACTTGGTGGGATGTTTGGTAGTTCAGTGGCTGGCGCAGCATCCGCTGGCGGTGCAACACCGTCCGGAGCTTATACAGGTGCGGCATCTCAATTGAAATTCGCCAAGGGTGGTGTAATGGATTCGCCTGATCTTAGTCGTTTCCGTAATGGCGTCGTGAACAGTCCGACGATGTTTGCTTTCGCCAAAGGTGCGGGGCTCATGGGAGAAGCTGGTCCTGAAGCTATTATGCCCCTTACGCGAACTGCTGACGGTAACCTCGGTGTTCGTATGGTGGATGACACGGTTTCTTCTGTTGGCGGTGGTGGTGCTCAGCTCCAGCAAACTATTCATCAGCACTTCAACATATCCGGTAACGGAGACGCTGCACTGAAGCAGGCTATGCAGGAAGCCGCCCGTCAAGGGGCCAATGACGGCGCTAAACAGGCGCGGCAAGATATCTTGCAGGACTTTTCCAATCGAGGGCAGGCACGTCGTTTGTTAGGCGTGTAATGGCCTGCATTCTTAATTTAATCAGCCGAAAGGCGGGAGAAAGTTATGACTTTAGAACAACGTGTTGAAGCGCTGGAAAAGTCGCTTTTGCATATGCGCCAGGCCAATAATGAGATTAACTGCGCGATTGATGAACTCAGTGCTTCTGTTCGACAGCAACTGAAAGTTAATGATAATGGACTTCAGGAGCGGGGCGACAAAGTTACATTAGCAGATGGCGGTATTACTGTTCATCTTAAAGGGGGAGGGGTTATTGTTATTAACTGTTTTAGTTCCCCTGTAAGCGAATCAGATAAATTACGCCAGGCAATGGAGAAAGCCGCTACTGCTGGTGCGGAGGCGGCTATGAAACAAATACATCAAGACTTTATTTCTCGTGGACCACTACGCCGATTACTTGACTGAGGCGGAATATAATCCATTGAGGTACTGATTAACTTCTTTTTCAAGATCCACGAGAGTGCGACTCTTCGCATCCTTAATGTATATATGATTGGTGATGCTTTCTCCGTGCTCACCATAAACGGTAAATCTGACATTTGGATCCCCGGCTTCTGGTTCGTAATCACCTGGCATTCCAATGTGTAGCAGTTGCACTTTAGACAGGTAAAACTTCATTTTATTTCCTTATCCAGAGGTAATCAGCTATCCCTCCTTAATCTGAGTGCGTCAGTGTCCCACCACTGACGGGCTGAGTAACAACCATAACCAGGTATGTAAATCAGTAACATCCTGACAAATGATCAGTAGCGCCGCTGGGCGCAGAATAATGCAGGAGAATCTATGGCTGTACTCGAATGGCCGGAAGATGTCTGTCCCGCGTCGCTGACCTGGCGACCAGAAAGTAATACCAAAACCTTTCGTTCCCCCTTCAATGGCTCATCGCAGACAGCACGCTTTCCCGGTACCCGCTGGGTCTGTTCCCTGACCTTTAATAACCTGACAGATGAAAAATCCAGACGTATAGATGCTCTGGTGGCTTCGCTTGACGGTGAGTATGGCAGGGTAAAAGTTCGTGACTGGGGGCGAAGTGGCAGAACGCCAGCGGGCGTGCCCGTTGTTGATGGCGCTAACCAGACCGGAACCCAGATCCAGAGTAAGGGCTGGACGCCGGGAACAGTGGTGCTCAGACAGGGCGATTATTTCACTGTTAATGACGAGCTGAAGATGGTTACGGCCGACGTGACGAGCGCTGCGAACGGGACCGCAATGATTGTATTTGCGCCGATGTTGCGTGGTTCTCCGCCTGCTAATGCAGTCATTGAAATCGCGAAACCCTACGGCATTTTCAAACTGAAGGATAACCAGCAGGGAGCCGGTAACCGTGTGCCGGGTGTTTTTACCAGTTATACACTGGAGCTTGAGGAGGCATTTTAATGCTGTATTCCCCCTTTTCGGATTCGATGGTGGACTGGTTATCCCGCGACAGGGTGACGGTCGCGATCGCCGCCAATATTCAGTTTGAATCCGGTACCGTCTATGTACATTCCGGTACCGGGACACTGGTTCTTGGGGGTTATGTCTATTACGGCATGGGGCGCATGGGTTCTGTTGATGATGCCAGTGAAACCAGCACGACAAGCCCCACGCAGGTCAAAATGACCCTCTCAGGTCTGGATATGGCCCTCTTTGCTACCACGCTGAATGAGCGATGCGTGGGCAGAAATGCCGAAATTTATCTGGTGGCCATGGATGATAACGGTGTTGTCCAGGTTGCCGATCTCCTGTTCAAAGGGCGGGTATCCAGTACAGGGGCGACCGCTGGCGGGACTAACGCCCTGCAGTACACCATCAGTAATATTTTTGAAGACTGGCAGCGTCCTTTCCCCGATCGCTATACCGATGAATCGCAGCAGGCTGCTTATCCCGGCGACCGCATATTCCGGTATGTGGCGCAGATGTCTGAACGTTCGATTTACTGGGGTAGTAAAAAAGATGCACCAGGATTTACCTATAAGTGAGGAAGCATGAAGCATCCGGACTGGCATAACAGATTAATTACCGTAATAAGGGCCGCTGAAAAGCGGCCTTTTTTATGGGGCAGTCATGACTGCTGCCTGTTCGCGGCGGACTGTGCTCAGGCCATGTGCGGCGAGGATTTTGCGACAGGCTGGCGCGGAACCTACGACAGTGAGCATGGGGCGAAAAAGGCGATATTGCGAGGAGGCGGTTCGCTTGAAAAGGTGCTGTCACGGTATCTCGATGAAGTGCCGGTGAATCTGGCGCAGCGCGGGGATATTGCCGTTGTTGAAAATGCCGGGGCGCGGTGTGCTGGGGTGGTGTATTCCGGCGTTGTGTGGGTGCCTGGCGAAACTGGTCTTGTCAGTCTGCGGGTTAAACCGTTGAGTGTCTGGAGGGTACGTTAATGCCTGCTGCTGTTCCTATAGTTGCCACCATTGCCGCAGGTGTGGCAGCGGCAAATGAAATGTATGCCATTGCGATGGTTATCACCGTCGCCGCTCAAATTGCCACCCAGGCGCTGACCAAGACCCCGTCGCTGAATTCCTACCGTGATACGTCTGAACGCAAACAGGTTCTGCGTGCAGCGGCCAGCGCCAAAACCGTTGTTTATGGTCGCTCAATGTCGGCGGGCACTTTGTTCTTTTCCGAAGAGCAGGCTGGCGAACAGGATGATGGCGAAATGCTGCATCTGGCTATTGCCCTGGCGGGACACCCGTTATCCGGCGTTCAGACTGTCTGGCTGGGTGATGAGCCGATCAGTAGCTATCCTGAGCATGCCTTTTTCGAGCTGCACACCAACCGCCAGACGGCGGACCCTTACATGCTGGAAAACTGCCCGTCATGGAAAGAAGACATGATCGGGAAAGGGATCACCTGGCTGCGCGTATCCCTGAAGTTCAACGCTGAAAAATTCCCGGCAGGTATCCCTAACATCAAGGTAGAAAAACAGGGGCGTGCCGTTTATGACCCGCGTACCGGGTTGACGGGTTACAGCAACAATGCGGCGCTGGTTATCCTGGACTATTACCGCAATTACCTGAAAGTACCCGATACCGATATTCTCTGGGATCAGTTTAAGGAAGCGGCGAACATCTGTGATGAGGATGTGATTACTGGTAGCAATACCGTTGAGAAGCGTTACACGATCAACGGTGAGTTCGATCTCAGTGAAAACAAAGTCAGTATTCTGGAAGGAATGCTGGCGGCATGCGCCGGGGATGTAACGTATACAGCGGGCAAACATGGCCTTCTGGTCGGGGCGTATTACGGACCCGCAACCGAAGTGATCACTGAAAGCCAACTGGCCGGTGATATCGAAATCATGCCGGAAGTATCTCAGGCGGAACGTGTTAACACTATCAAGGGGACATTTGTCGATCCGCAGCAGGGCTATACCGAAGCGGATTTCCCTTCTGTGTCTGTCAGTGAATGGGTGACGGAAGACGGCGTGGAAATATCGCAGGATATGAAGCTGCGATTTGTGACCTCTGAATTTCAGGCCCAGCGTCTGGCAGACGTGAAGTTAAAGCGCACCCGCATCGCCAGAACCATGAACGTTACGTTAAACCTGAGCGGGTACCGTTACCGCCCGGGAATGTATGTGAAGGTGAATTTCCCGTCTATCGGTATCGTGAATGTTGAGATGCGGGTAACTGACTGGAAGTTCGGCGTTCAGAATGGCGTACAACTGACGCTGAAGCAGGAAACCGCAGATGTCTGGGGCGACGCTGTTGGTAAACCGATTGAGCGGCCGCCGTTCACCCAGTTGCCATCAGGCGGAGTGGCGCAGCCGCAGAATCTGAAATACACCGTGGAAGAAATTGGCCAGGTAGTGCAGGGCATTCTGTCCTGGCAAAACATCGGTCAGGTGGTCTACAACAAAGTGGTCATTCGCCGCAATGGTCAGATGGTGATGTCTGTCCAGGTTCCGGGGACGTTCACGCGTCTTACCGGGTTACCGAAAAATACCTACACAGCCCACGTCATTGCCGTAAACCAGATGGGGGCAGAGTCGCCAGAAGGGTATCTGGAATTCAGCATTGAAGCCCCGCCAGCACCTTCCCATGTTGATATTGAGCAGGGATTCTTTGCCGTCACGCTGATCCCGCGTCTGGCGGCGATCACTAATGTTTCCACACAGTTCGATTTCTGGACGTCAGGCGAAACGAAACTGCCAAATACCTCAACAGCCACGGTGGAAGGGAGTGCCAGCCGCGAAGGAATGGGAACCACCTGGACCAGCAATCAGCTACAGGTTGGACATACCTATTACTGGTACATCAGAACGGTTAACGCCTTTGGCGCCTCCGGCTTTATCGAAGTACCGGCGCTCTGCTCCATGGATACTGGCGGTCTTATTGACATCATTGATGACCAGATTCAGAACTCTGATGCGTTCCAGAATATTAAGTCCGGTGTTGATACGAATCTGGAAGGCATTATGGAAAATGCGCTGGCAAACCACGGAACCGTTGAACATCAGTGGGTGCAGTACGGTGAGGTTCGCGCAGACATATTGATTGTGAAAACAACAGTCGCAACCGCAGAGCAGGGGCTTGCTGATTTATCCACCTATGTACAGGCTCAAATAGGACCGGAAGGAAGCCTGACTTCTGCGGTCAACCAGAAAATGACGGCTGAAGTAAAAAGTGACGGAACAGCCAAAGCCTCTTACACCCTGAATATGGGTATCGTAAGAAACGGTGTTAAATACAACACGGGTTTTGGTATGTCCATTGAACCATTCGGGAATGGTTATAAATCCACGGTTGTATTTGCTGCCGATCAGTTCGGTATTTATTCCGGTAATAACCCTGGCAACTGGCAGGCAGCATTCTTTGTCTATAACGGGCAGGTATTTATTCGCAGTGCATTAATTCAGGAGGCATCCATTGATTTCGGGAAAATTACGGACTCGCTTCAATCCTCAAATTTCATACCCGGTGTAAGAGGCTGGAACTTACCCAAGAATGCCAGCCCTGAATTCCACGGAAGGCTGTATGCCGATAGCGGTGAATTTGCATTTAACGGGGTTAATAACACCGTCGTCATCAACGGTAATGGACTAACTGTCAATTTATCTGGCGGTGGTCGGGTTGTCGTCGGGAGGTGGTCATAATGCCGGAAGGGATATTAATCGACTATAACGATGGCCGTCCGGTGATGGCGATTACTGCGGGGCTGCGTGCCCCGAGTTTTTGTACATCGTTTTCAGGCTGGTCATCCCAGTCAATGCAGTACCCGGTCAATACGCCACTTGTTCCCGGCTCACAGGCTATCGTGGTGCCAACTAACCCCATTTACATCTATTCCTATGCTGAATTTGATGTGGCCATTATGACAAGCGTCACCCGCAACGGTAATTCCGGGGTCATCATTGGTGCAGAGACCATCGGGGGGAAGGCCATCACTCCTGACTGGTCTGGTTATGTCATGGAGCTGCTGCCTGCGGCGACGCATAACGAAGGATTACTGGTTTCAAACTCTACTGACTTCACCGCCATATCTAATCAGGCCGCGCTGATGACCTGCGCTTATTCCGGGCGTATTACGGTTAACGGCAGCGCGCCGCTTCCTGTGGGCGGTATTCCTTTTGGCAAATGGGATAACCCGAATGTGTCGGTGGGGTTTGATGGCGGCAACATCATCGTGCGCGATATTTCCTACACCGGGCGGGACGACGTGGCCGGAACGGCGACGATTGACCTGGTGATATTCAACCAGACGGCTCCTGTCGGCGGCGACGGTATCACGATGACCAACGCCGCGGGTCAGGTCACGTTCTCCACGCTGAAACGCCCGTTTGTATATGACCGACAAATCCAGATAACCGACGCATTCCATGATATAGGCGGCGGGTTCTGCCAGATAGTCTATACCGGCGTTCAGGTGCGAATGATTGGTGGATGGGGAAATATCAGAACTAAAGGTGTGGTCATGTCAGGCGGTAGCGTCAGGTCGGCCTACAACAAAGTGTTTGCGGACCGCTATTCCGGTGCATGGGATATGACCCGAAACAGAAATATCGCCATGCCCATTCTTATTCTTCCGAACATGTACTGAGGAAAAACTATGTC
>NZ_JAOWDM010000094.1:0-2179 GCF_030334645.1 Citrobacter sp. Cc139 | reverse complement strand
GGAACACCAGTGGGCGCAGTACGGCGAAGTGCGCGCGGATATTCTGGTGGTTAAAACGACCATTGCAGATGTTGATAAAGCGATGGCTGAAATGTCCACGCAGGTGCAGGCGCAGTTCAATGATGTGACTGCAGCGCTGGAAGATAAGCTCACCGCCGTAGTTGATGCTACAGGAGCATCTGCAATTTACACCCTCAAAACCGGAGTCCGGATTAACGGTGTGATGTATAACGCCGGGATGTCGATTGCAGTGCTGGCCGAAGCGGGTAAACCGGTAGTCACTCGTGTCGGATTTAACGCCAATCAATTCGTCCTGATGAGTGGCAGCGGTGATACGCAATATTCACCCTTTGCAGTGGTGAATGGTCAGGTGTTTATCAGTGATGCGTTTTTCCGTGATGCCTCCATTGATTTCGGAAAAATTACTGACAGCCTGCAGTCATCAAACTTTATAGCAGGTCCGGGCGGGCGTGGATGGAAATTACCAAAATCAGGGAATGCAGAGTTTCATGGAAGCCTGTACGCAGATGGCGGAGCGTTTGCATTTAACGGCACCAATAACACCGTCGTAATCAACGGGAATGGGCTGACGGTTAATTTGTCCGGTGGCGGTCGGGTTGTAGTCGGGAGGTGGTGATATGCCGGAGGGGATATTAATCGACTATAACGATGGCCGTCCGGCAATGGCAATTACTGCGGGGCTGCGTGCCCCCAGTTTTTGTACATCCTTTTCGGGCTGGTCACCCCAGTCAATGCAGTACCCGGTCAATACACCGCTAGTTCCCGGATCACAGGCTATCGTGGTGCCAACTAACCCCATTTACATCTATTCCTATGCTGAATTTGATGTGGCCATTATGACGAGCGTCACTCGCAACGGTAATTCCGGGGTCATCATTGGCGCAGAGACCATCGGGGGGAAAGCCATCACTCCTGACTGGTCTGGTTATGTCATGGAGCTGCTGCCTGCGGCGACGTATAACGAAGGATTGCTGGTTTCAAACTCGACTGACTTCACCGCCATATCCAACCAGGCCGCGCTGATGACCTGCGCCTGGTCCGGACGCATTACGGTTAGCGGCAGCGCGCCGCTTCCGGTCAGCGGTATTCCATTTGGCAAATGGGATAACCCGAATGTGTCGGTGGGCTTTGATGGCACCAGTATCATCGTGCGCGATATCTCCTACACAGGACGGGACGATGTGGCCGGAACGGCGACGATTGACCTGGTGATATTCAATCAGACCGCACCTGTCGGCGGCGACGGTATCACGATGACTAACTCCGCAGGCCAGGTGACATTCTCCACGCTGAAACGCCCCTTTGTGTATGACCGACAAATCCAGATCACCGATGCCTTTCAGGATATTGGCGGTGGGTTCTGCCAGATAGTCTATACCGGCGTTCAGGTACGAATGATAGGTGGATGGGGAAATATCAGAACCAAAGGCGTGGTCATGTCAGGCGGTAGCGTCAGGTCAGCCTACAACAAAGTGTTTGCGGACCGCAATTCTGGCGCATGGGATATGACCCGAAACAGAAATATCGCCATGCCCATTCTTATTCTTCCGAACATGTACTGAGGAAAAACTATGTCAGCAGGAACATTAACCCTGACGAATAACTCTGCTGCGGTTGCTGGCAGCGGAACCGCGTTTACTACCGAGGTGGCGGCCGGAGATTTTATTGTTGTCACTGTCGGCGGCGTTCCCTATACGCTCCCGATTAAATCAGTGGAAAGCGGTACAGCGTTGACGCTGGTCAGCAATTTTACCGGACCGACACAAACTGGCGCGGCCTGGTCAGCTGTTCCTCGTGTGGCGCTGAATATGGTCACCGCGGCGCTGGTGGCACAAAGTGCAGAAGCCCTGCGCGGACTGAACTACGACAAGCAGAACTGGCAGCAGTTTTTTACTGCCGATGGTGATGTAACGATTACGCTTCCTGATACCAGCCAGACAACGGGGCCATCAGCGAAAAAGTTAATTAAAAGTGTTAACGATAAGGCAGATAAAACAGCGCTTGCAGATTACGCCAAAAAGGGCAGCAACAGTGATATCACGAGTCTTTCCGGCCTGACGACTGCCCTGAGTGTTACACAGGGAGGGACTGGTGGTAATAGCCAGCAATCAGCATGTCATGGTATAGGGGCGCTTCAGGTAAATCGAACTGTATCTAA